>CBDHYJ010000036.1:0-26044 GCA_965275905.1 Hyphomicrobiales bacterium
GATGAACATGGGCACGGCGGCCCGGGCTATGAAGTCTATATCCCGCCCGGTCATGCCCTGCAGCACAAAGAGATTGAATCCGATCGGAGGCGTGATCTGGGCGATCTCGACGACGATCATCAGGAAGACGCCGAACCAGATCATGTCGAAGCCGGCCTGGCGGACCAGCGGTTCGATGACGGCCATGGTCAGCACGACGGAGGAAATGCCGTCGAGGAAGCAGCCGAGGATCACGTAGAAGACGGTCAGGGCGGCAATCAGCATCCAGGGCGACAGCTCCATGCCGCCGATCCATCCCGCAAGCGCGCGGGGCAGGCCGGTGAAGCCCATGGCCAGCGAAAGGAATGCCGAGCCCGCAAGGATGAAGGCGATCATGCAGGACGTGCGCGTGGCGCCGAGCAGGGATTCCCGGAACGAATCCCAGCTGAGCGACCCCTGCAGGAAGGACATCAGGAGGGCGCCGACGACGCCGAGCACGGCGGCCTCGGTTGCCGTGGCGATGCCGGTATAGATCGACCCCATGACGCCGGCGATAAGTATGATGACCGGCAGGAGTTGTCCCAGCGCACGCAGTTTGGCGCTGACGTCGTAGTGCTCGATGTCGCTGCGTTTGATCTGGCCGGTGAGGATGGCCCAGCCCATCACATAGCCCATGAACAGCAGGGCCAGCATGATGCCCGGCAGGATGCCGGCGATGAACAGCTTGGCGATCGATTCGTTCACCGTGACACCGTAGATGATCAGCGTGATCGACGGCGGGATCAGGAGACCGAGCGTACCCGCACCGGCCAGGGTTCCGATGATCATCTTCTCCGGATACTTGCGCTCACGCAGTTCCGGAATGGACATCTTGCCGACGGTGGCAACTGTCGCTGCAGAAGAGCCCGAGATTGCCGCGAAGATCGCCGAGCCGACGATGTTTACGTGCAAAAGTCCGCCCGGAAGCCGCTGCATCCACGGCTGCAATCCCTTGAACAGGTTTTCCGATAACTTGGTTCGGAACAGTATCTCTCCCATCCACACGAACAGGGGCAATGCCGCCAGAGTCCAACTCGATGTCGAGCTCCAGATGGTCGTCGCCATGGCGTCGCCGACCGGCCGGGTGGTGAACAGGAACATGCCGATCGTGGCCACGCCGATCAGGCTGAGCGCAATCCATACGCCGGTGCCGAGAAACGTGAACAGAATAAGCAGGAAGATGAGCGTGAAGCCGATTTCTTCCATGTCTGTCAGTCTCCGATCTTTGCGGCCTGCGGCACGGCGTCCTCGTGCCCGGCGAATGCCTTGATGAGTGTGTGAACCATGCAGATGGCCATGACCACCGAGCCGAAGGCCACGCCGGTCTGGGGGATCCAGAGCAGAATGGCGTCACCGCCTTCCGACCGGTCCTCGAAACGCCATGAAACGTAGGTCATGGAGACCAGGTACCAGGCGAGATAGAGCGAGAACCCGGTTGCGATGACAACGCACCACAACTCCAGGATCTGCCGTGCCCTGCCGCGCAACGCATTGCGTACGATGGCGACCCGGATGTGGCCGCCGTTGCGGAAGGTGTAGGCCAGTGCGAAGAAGGATGAAGCGGCCATTGAGTAGCCGGAGTACTCCGTGAGGCCGGGAATGTAGGTGCCGAGCGCGCGCGTGGCGATGCTCAGCAACACGAAGATCGCGAGCAGGATCATGAACACTGCTGCGATATAGCCGCACCAGTCGTACAGCCGCTTGAGCAGGCGATCCGCTGTCTGGAAAAGCGTCATGCGCGAAAGAGCCCCCCTCGTGTGGCCCCAAGGTAGGCCCCGGGCCGAAGCCCGGGGAATTTCGCGATTACATCTTGCGGTAGGCGTCCACGACGGCCTTGCCGCCGTCGCCGGCGCGCTTCAGCCATTCATCGGTCATGGTGGCGCCGATCTGCTTGAAGTCGTTGGAAAGCGTTTCGCCTGCCGGACCGACGGTCATGCCGTTCGCGGCCAGCTGCTCGGCGTACCAGCTCGAAAGCTCCTCGGCTTTCGCCCAACCATTGATTTCAGCGCTGATGGCTGCCGTCTCCAGAACGGTCTTGAGCTTGTCGCTCAGGCCGTTCCAGGCATCCATGTTCACGATGACCATATTCTTGGGCAGCCATGCCTGGACGTTGTACCAGTACTTCACGTGCTCCCAGATCTTGCGGTCGTAGCCTGTAGAGCCTGACGAGATCATGCTGTCGGCCACGCCGGTGGCGAATGCCTGGCTGAGTTCGGCAGCCTCGATCTTGGTCGGAACGGCGCCCATCAGTTCGGCCAGCCGCGACGTGGCGGCGTTATAGGCGCGGAACTTGACGCCCTTCATGTCAGCCTTGCTGTTGATCGGCTTCTTGGCATAGAGGCCCTGCGGCGGCCACGGTACGGCGTAAAGAAGCTTCACGCCCTTCTTCGCCAGCACTTCTTCCATGGCCGGTTTGGTCGCCTTGTACAGCTTTCTCGCCTCGGCGAAGCTCGTCGCCAGGAACGGCAGGGCGTCGATCTCGAAGATCGGGTCCTCGTTGCCCAGCGCTGAAATCAGGCGCTCACCGATCGGAGCCTGCCCGGTCCTTATCGCCCTGAAGATCTCGCCGCCCTTGAACAGTGAGCCGCTCGGGTGCGTGACGACTTCGAGTTCGCCGCCCGATGCCTGGGTCACGGCCTCAGCAAACCGCGCCGCATTCTGAGAGTGATAATTCGTCGCTGAGTAGGCAAGCGGCATGTCCCATTTATCAGCCGCAGCGGCCAGCGACGTAGACAAGCCGAGCACCAGTGCGGCGCCGGCAAACTTCATACTGTTGGCCAAGCTGTTCATATGTACGTCCCCTTCAGTTTTTTCATTCTGCGTTGACAGCAATTCGCAAGCCGCGATTTAACCATCTGATTCGCATTCACGCGAGATGAATTTGCCGCATAAAGCGCTCAAAAGTGCAGATTCGCAACAATTTGATGCCGAATATCAACCACCGGGACGCCGGAGACGCTTTCAATCGCGTCGCGATAGGGTGCGAGATTCGTGCATTCAAGGATGATCGTGGAGACGCCGGGAGCTCTTTTGAGAAGCCTTTCGGCCGCCTCGATAGCGTCGGCTTCGGCCCTCGACGCATCTAGATCAGGTTCGTCGTTGGCAACGACGCGGTGGATCTCGCTACCGGTTTCGATGCCCTCGACACAGATCCCGCACGGAACTTTGGGCAGATGCCGATCGGTGAGTTTGGTGCTGTCGAAAGTCAGTATGCCGATCGAATCTTCCGCGCCGCGAGTGGCCGCGAGGGCTGGCAGGAGGTTCAGCGCCGAAGCTACGACCGGCACATCGAGTTCGTCCTGAAGCCGCTCCTGAAGGACGGAGAGGAAACCGCAGCTTGTGGTGATGAGTCCGGCGCCCCTGCCGACGAGCTCCTGCGCGCCGGTCAGGAAAGCGTCAGCGAGCGGTTCGGGCAATTCTTCATTCGTGACGACCGTCGCGACCAGAGCGCTCGGCACCGTGTGGTAGACAACGTCGAACGGAAAGGTGGCCGGGTTGCCGATATCGCCGACCGGCCGCGGGAACCGGGTGTCGAGCATCAGCACGCCAAGCTTGAACCCGCCAGGGACGTCCGGCCACAGCATCCGAATTGCGTTCCTAGAAGGCGCGATAGGTGATGATCGTATAGGTGTCCTTGATGCCTTCGAACTGGTGGACCTTCTCGTTCACGAAATGCCCGATGTCGGTCTCCTTGTCGACGTAGAACTTGATGAGAAGGTCGTAGTGGCCGGCGGTCGAATAGATCTCCGACGCGATCTCCGCATCGGCGATCTGGTCGGCGACCTCATAGGCTTTGCCCAATTCACATTTGATCTGAACGAAGAGCGGTACCACAGCTGGAGCCTCGTCTTGCAGATAGAGAAGGGTGTTTCTCTCGCCACATTCTCCAGCAATGGGGATCAGGTCAAGCGCTTATGGAGCAGGACGACGTGCCGGAGGCGGGTTCTGCGGCGCCGGGGCGTCTTCATGCGGGACGTTTGACAGGTCAGTGATCATGCGCTGTAATGAATACGTATTCAGAAAATGACTAATGGAAAACAGGCAACACGCGGTGTTTTTGATGAATTTATGAATACGTATGCAAGACGAATGAACAGCAAGGATATCGCCCGGAAGGCCGGTGTCTCGCAAACCACGGTTTCGCGGGTGCTGTCCGGACACCCCAATGTAAGGGAAGCCACGAAACTGCGGGTCCTGAAGGTCATCGAGGACGCCGGTTATCAGCCAAATGCCTTCGCCCGGGCGATGAAGACCCAGACAAGTGGCGTCATCGGTGTCGTCGTCTCGCGCATCACCAATCCGGTCGTTCCGGAAATCCTGCTCGGGCTCGGAACCGAGCTGACCGCCCGCGGCAAGCAGATGGTGGTCTGGAACACCGACGCCGAAGGTGAGGAAGGTGTCATCAGGGCGATCCGGCAGCGGGCGGTGGACGGGCTGATCTTTACAGCGGCGACGGATGACTCCAGAGCGCTCGACGTAGCGCTGCGGTCGACGCTCGGTGTCGTTCTGCTCAACCGGACCGTGAATGCGGCCGACTGCGACCAGGTTGCCGGGGACAATCACAACGGCGCGAGGCTGCTCGCTCAATATCTCATCGACAGCGGCCGGCGCAAGATTGCGCTGGTCAACGGGCCGCTCAACCGCAGCACACTTCGCGAACGCGAGGAAGGTCTGCGCGGCGGTCTTGCCGATGCCGGGCTGACCATAGCCGACAAGCACTATGTGAGCGCCCCGTTCTCCCACGAAGTATTCAGGCAGGCCGGCATCGAACTGATGGCACTGCCGGAGCCGCCGGACGTCATCTGCTGCGGAAACGACGTGATCGGGCTCGGGGTGCTCTGCGGGCTCAAAGCCGCCGGCCACGTCGTGCCGGACGATGTCTGGGTCACGGGGTTCGACGGAATCGAGATGGCCGGCTGGGATGTCTTTGACATGACGACAGTGCGCCAGCCGCTCGAGCTGATGGTTTTCAATGCGGTCAACACGCTCATTGATGCGGTCGAAGGCAGAAGACCAGACCACTCCACAAGGCGCTTCGAGACCGAACTGGTCGTCCGGTCGACCACCGCCAACGCGCCATTTTCAACAAAAACAACCGGAGCATCCAGAAAGGGAGGAAAACATGACCACGCGCACGACACGTAGAACATTCGTAAAAGCCGCCGCCGCCGGGACGATCGCTTCCGGGCTTGCCGCACCCGCCATTGCGCAAGGCAAACGCGAACTGAAGATGGTGACGGGCTGGCCGAAGAAATTTCCCGGGTTGGGGGTCGCCTCCGAGCGGGTTGCAAAGAGCATAACCGAAGGAACCGACGGCCGCCTGACCGTAAAGGTTTTCGGGGCCGGGGAACTGGTGCCGCCGTTCGAAGCCTTCGACGCGGTTGCGGGCGGGACCGCCGACCTCTACCACGCCGCGGAATATTACTGGCAGGGCAAGACGCCCGCGTTCAATTTCTTCGCCGGTGTGCCGTTCGGCATGACGACGGCCGAGCACAACGCCTGGGTCTATCACCGCGGTGGCCAGGCACTGTGGGACGAGCTCAGCAAGAGCTATGGCGTCAAGGCCTTCATGTCTGGCAACAGCTCGTGTCAGGCGGGCGGCTGGTTCAACAAGGAAATCAAGAGCATGGAGGACTTTAAGGGTCTGAAGATGCGGATTCCCGGATTTGGCGGCAAGGTGGTCGATGCGGTCGGTGGAGCTGCCGTGACGTTGCCGGGAGGCGAGATCTTCCAGGCGCTGAAGTCAGGTGCGGTCGACGCGGCGGAGATGGCCGGACCGTGGATCGATCTGGGCTTCGGTTTCTACAAGGCGGCGAAGTACTTCTATAACCCCGGCTTCCAGGAACCGACGTCGGCCGAGAGTCTCGGCGTGAACCTTAAGCTCTGGGAGTCGCTTTCGGCCAGCGACCAGGCCGTGATCCGGATGGCGGCAGCCCAGGAGAACGTCATGAACCCCGCGGACTTCATCGCCAATCACTCGCGTTCGCTGGAAATCCTGCTGAACAAGCACAATGTGCAGCTCCGGTCCTATCCTGACGATGTCATGCAGACCCTCGGGACTGTCGCCAAGGATGTGGTCGCGGACGCGGCGAACCACGATGATCTGACCAAGCGGATCTATGAAAGCTACAACAGCTTCCTGAAGGAGGTTGCGGGCTGGACCGCACAGTCCGAGCAGGCCTACCTGCATGCACGCTGGCTTTCCCTGAAGAGCTAGGCTTCAATCGTAGCGGGGGACCTGGTTCGCCAGGTGCCCCGGACACATGACGATTGGGGCGCCATCATGCTCGTGAAGCTGCTCGATTCCGTTGACCGGCTGATTGCCGGCCTTGGCAATGCCGTATCGTGGGCCTGCCTTGCCATGGTCCTGCTGCAGGCCGCGGCCGTGCTGTTGCGCTATGTCTTCAGCATCGGGCTGATCGCGGTGCAGGAGGCCGTCGTCTACTGCCACGCCCTGATCTTTCTGCTGGCGTCCGCGAGCATTCTGCAGAGCAACGGTCACGTTCGGGTCGATATCATCTACGGCATGCTCGGCGACCGGGCCCGCAGGATCGTCGACGTGGTCGGGCTGGCCGGCTTCGTGCTGCCAATGACGGTCACCATTCTCGTTACCGCATGGCCCTACGTCATGCGCGCATGGGACAGCCTGGAAGGATCCAGGCAGGCGGGCGGGCTGCCGGCAATCTACCTGCTCAAGACAGCGATCCTGGTGTTTGCGGTGACGGTCGCCATACAGGCGGTTGCGATCATCCTGCGTCTCTGTCTCAGACTGCCCGATCCGCACTGGCGGGGCAGGGGTGAAACCGGCAGCGGGCACGGTGGCTGATCATGGATCTGCCGGCCGGCCTGTTCATCGCCATTCTGTTCTTCGCGGCATTCGGCGCCGTGTTGAGCGGCATTCCCGTCGCCTTCGCTCTTGGCGGCGCGAGCCTGCTTGTTGCGTTTCTCGCCAGCGCGCTCGGCGGCTTCGATATCGTGCTGCTGGGCGCGATCCCGTCGCGCATCTTCGGCACTGCGATGTTCAACGAAGTGTTGACGGCGGTGCCGCTGTTCATCCTGATGGGCGTCATTCTGGAGCGCAGCAAGGTTGCGGAAAACCTGCTGGAGGCGATGGCAAACCTGTTCAGCTCCGTCCGCGGCGGTCTCGGTATTTCGGTGACTTTTGTCGGTGCGCTGCTTGCGGCCTCCACCGGTATTGTCGGCGCGACCGTGGTGGCCATGGGTCTGCTCAGCCTGCCGACAATGATCCGCAGGGGCTACGATCCGGCCTTTGCCTCCGGGTCGATCTGCGCGGCCGGGACGCTCGGGCAGATCATCCCGCCGTCGATCGTTTTGGTGTTTCTGGGCGATCAGCTTTCCGGCGCCTACATGGAAGCGCAGCGCGAAGTCGGCAATTTCTCGCCCGATCCGCTTTCCGTCGGTGACCTGTTCGCCGGCGCGCTGATCCCCGGCGTCGGCCTCGCGTGCCTCTACATGATCTACCAGGGGTTTGTCGCCTGGCGCCGCCCGGAAGCGTGTCCCGCCATTCCACCGGAGGAACTGGGGCCCAGGCCGCCGGTAACGGAACTGATCGCAACGCTCATTGCACCAATCGGCATGATCTTCGCCGTGCTCGGCTCGATCCTTGCCGGCATCGCGACGCCGACCGAGGCAGCCGGAATCGGTGCGCTTGGAGCCCTGCTGCTTGCCGGATACCAGTTGTCGGGCGGCGAGGACCGGTCGGGCGCGGGGAAGAGCGTTGCGCGCCGGCTGGTCCTCGGCGCCGTCGCCGGCGCGCTGATGTTGCCGGTGATCCGCATCTTCGCCGACCTGCGCGTGACGCGGGACGTGATCCCGGTCGCCGACTGGATCGGCATCGTGCTGGCTGTCGCCGCGACCGCGATGCTCGTCGCCGGCGTGCTGGCGAGCCTTCTGGCGCTCTGGCGGAAACGGCTGGCGGAGCCGATCCTCCACGGCGCGACGCGGATCTCCGCGCTGGCGTTCGCAATCCTTATCGGCGCGACCATGTTCGCACTGGTGTTCCGCGGGCTCGGCGGCGATGAACTTGTGGTCGCGGCCCTGGACAACATTCCGGGCGGTATCATTGGTGCGGTCATCGCGGTGAACATCGTTGTCTTCGCACTCGGGTTCTTTCTCGATTTCATCGAGATCATATTCATCATCATGCCGATCGTGGCGCCCGTCATTCTGCAAAGCGATATCGACCCGGTGTGGTTCGGCGTGCTGCTCGCCATGAACCTGCAGACATCGTTCCTGACGCCGCCATTCGGATTTGCCCTGTTCTACCTGCGCGGCGTTGCGCCGGCCGAAGTGCGGACCACCGACATCTATCGCGGCGTGCTTCCCTTTATCGGCATACAGGTCTTCGCTCTGCTGATGCTGGCGCTGTTCCCGGGCCTCGCGACCTGGTTGCCGGGCGTCCTGTTCGACTGAGCCGCAGACCCGGTGTCATCCGGCACGTGTTTTCGCTCAATTTGGATTGCCGGGCCTGTCTGGGGTAGAATCGGGCGACGCCCTTCGCAGAGAGGAGGCGGGCATGACCAATGTCATCGTTGTCATGACAATCATGATCCTGGGCGGTGCACTCATGGCCCTGGGAATGAGGTTCCGTACGCGGCGCAGCGACAGGCAGGAACTCGATATGATCGACAAGGGCTTTGTCGCGGGTTCCGCAGTGACATTTCTTGTGGTTTGCGCCGTCGTCTGGATGTTCTCCTCGACGACAGTTCAGTGAGCCCGGGTCAGGCGTCCGGTTGAGAATTCCACATTGGCACTTGTCATCCGTAATGCCCTCTGAATAAGGTATCGCGCCCGCTCAAGAAAATCATACATGCGGGCTGCAAGGGACCTGTCAGGGGCATTTCGTGCTCAAAGTTGAAAATCTGAATAAGAGTTTCGGCGGTCTCCAGGCCGTGCGCGACTGCACATTCGAGATTGCCGAGGGGACCATCACGGGGCTGATCGGGCCCAATGGTGCTGGCAAGACAACCACCTTCAACATGATTGCGGGTGAGATGGCGCCGACGTCCGGCCGGATCGTCTTTCAGGGCGAGGATATCGCCGGCCTGCCGACCCACCAGATGTTCCATCGCGGCATCGTCAGGACTTTCCAGATACCGCACGAGTTCGCGAAAATGACCGTGCTCGAGAATCTCATGGTCGTGCCGCCGAACCAGCCGGGCGAACACATCTTCAACAACTGGCTGTCGGTGGCCTCGGTCCGGCGCCGCGAGCGCGAGGTCCAGAAGAAGGCCGAGGATGCGCTTGAGTTTCTGTCGCTGACGCACTTGCGCGACGAGCGGGCGGGCAACCTGTCCGGCGGCCAGAAGAAGCTCCTGGAGCTTGGCCGCACGATGATGACCGACGCCAAGCTCGTGCTGCTCGACGAGCCGGGTGCAGGCGTCAACCCGACGCTGCTGCTCAAGATCCGGGAAATGATCGCGCAACTGCGCGAGGACCGCGGCTACACGTTCTGCGTGATCGAACATGACATGGACCTGATCGCGAGCCTGTGCAATCCGGTCATCGTGCTTGCGGAAGGCACTGTTTTGACTGAAGGCACGATGAAGGACGTCCGGAGCAATCCGGAGGTGCTCGATGCCTATCTCGGCGGTGGTGAGGACGACTGATGTCAATTCTCGAACTGCAATCGGTCGTCGGTGGCTATGGGGATACGCAGATCCTGCACGGGGTTTCCATGCATGTGGATCCGGGTGAAATCGTTGTCATCATCGGACCGAACGGGGCCGGCAAGTCGACGGCCATGAAGGCGGTGTTCGGCCTGCTGAGACTTGCGGAAGGCAAGGTGATGCTGGACGGCGAGGAAATCACCAACACGCCGCCCGATCAGGTTGTCCGCCACGGCGTATGTTACGTGCCGCAGACGTCGAATATCTTTCCGAGCCTGACGGTTCAGGAAAATCTGGAGATGGGCGCATTCGTCCGCGACGACGACTTTACGCCGAGGCTCAATGAAATCTACGACCTGTTCCCGCCGCTCGCCGAAAAACGCAAACAGCAGGCGGGCACACTTTCCGGCGGCCAGCGCCAGATGGTGGCGATGGGCAAGGCGCTCATGCTGGAGCCCAAGATTCTTCTGCTCGATGAACCGACGGCGGGCCTGTCGCCCAAGTTTCGCGGCGAGATCTTCACCATCGTGAAGACCATCAACGGCCTCGGAACGCCCATCCTGATGGTCGAGCAGAACGCCAAGCAGGCCCTGAAGATCGCCGACCGCGGATATGTCCTGGTGGACGGGCAGAACAAGTTCGAAGGGACCGGCCAGGACCTGCTCGATGACCGGGAAGTCGCCGAGATGTTCCTCGGCGGCGGCGGCAACAAGGCCAACGGTGGCGACGAGGTCGGAAATGGCTGAGTTCATCAATTTCTACCTCATTCCCGGGCTCGTGCTCGGCAGCATCTATGCCCTCGGCGCGATCGGGATCACGCTGACCTTCGGCATTCTGCGCTTCGCCAATTTCTGCCACGGCGAATTCATGACGCTCGGCGTTTATTTCGCGTGGTCCCTGGTACAACTGACCAGCCTGCATCCGCTTGTGGTGATGCCGATCGCGATGGTGCTGACCGTCGTGGTCGCACTGGGGATCGACAAGGGCTTCTACAAGCCGTTGCGCGAAGCGCCGGTCATCATGCTCGTCATCGCGTCCTTCGGCCTGATGCTGATGGTGCGCTCGGTGATCCAGTTCTTCTGGGGGGTGCAGCTCAAGACGGTGCTGCCGGGCATTCAGATGCCCTACATCATCGGGGATTTCCTGCGCATTGCGCCGAAGCATATTCTCATTATCGGCTGCGCGCTGGTGCTCATGTTCGCGGTGCACTACCTGCTGACCTATACGAAGATCGGCAAGGCGATGCGGGCGATGTCGGATTCGCCCGAACTGGCGCGGCTGACCGGAATCGATACGGAAAAGGTCGTCCTCACGACCTGGGTGGTCGGCGCATCGCTGGCCTGCGCCGCCGGCGTTTTCCTCGCTGTCGATACGCATGTCGAGACCATGATGGGCTTCAAGCTCCTGCTGCCGATGTTCGCGGCGACGCTACTCGGTGGTGTCGGGCGTCCCTACGGCGCGGTCGTCGGCGGGCTGATCATCGGGCTCGCGGAGGAACTCTCCAGCTACCACTGGATCGGCAACGACGCGTTGCTCAACCCCGGGTACAAGCAGGGCGTTGCCTTCGCCATCATGATCGGCATTCTGCTGTGGCGTCCGTCGGGTCTGTTCAGAGGGAAGGTGTTCTGAGATGGAACAGTTCTACGGATACGGCCTCTACCTCATTTCGCTGCTCACGATGGGCGGCATCTACGCAATCCTCGCTCTGGGTCTGAACGTCCAGTTCGGCTTTGCCGGACTGTTCAACATCGGCATTGCAGGTTTTTTCGGGATCGGCGCCTACATGACGGCGTTCCTGACCACCGCGCCGTCAGCACGGCATCTGGGCGGTTATGAAATGCCCTATGCGGTCGGATTCGCCGCCGCGATGATCGTGTCGGGCATCATCGCTTACGGGGTCGGCAAGGTGTGCCTGCGCCTCAGGAGCGACTATCTCGCCATCGCAACGATCGGGATCGCCGAGATCGTCCGCCTGATCCTCAAGAACGAGACCTGGGCGACCAACGGTCCGCGCGGCGTGTCCCAGGTGCCCAAGCCGTTCGAAACGCTGCCCGAGCCGTGGAACCAGATCGCGTTTCTCGGGCTGGTGCTGGCGACCGTGTTCGTTGTCTATGTGCTGGTCGAGGTCGCGCGCAGGTCTCCCTGGGGACGGGTGATGACCGCGATCCGCGAGAACGAAACATCCGCGAAGGCGGCCGGCAAGAATGTCGAGACGTTCCGCATGGAAGGGTTCGTCATCGGCTGCATGATCATGGCGCTCGCCGGCGCGCTAATGGCCCACAACCTGAAATTCGTCGACCCGAACACGACGGATCCGCTGCTGGCGACGTTCATCGTCTGGGTGATGCTGATTGTCGGCGGCAGCGCGAACAACAAAGGCGCGATCCTCGGGGCCTTCCTGATGTGGACCGTCTGGTCCGCGACGGAGATCCTGACCAGCAGACTGCCTGATGAACTGGCGATCCGTACGGCTTACGTGCGGATTTTCCTGATCGGGCTCATGCTGCAGATCTTCCTCCAGAAGTTCCCGCAGGGTATCCTGCCGGAAAAACGACCATCATTACGCGCTCAAGGTGACGGATGACGTCACGGTACACAGTAACGATACCCCAACAGGGGAGTTGACATTCCCGTCTGGCAGGGCACGTTACGCAACCAAGTGGTGAGAAAAACAAGCCGCACCACACAATCAGGAGAGGAGTTGACTCGAATGAAATTCCTTAAACGCTTTGCCATCGCCGCTTCGGCCGTGGCCATGCTGACTGCGTCCGCGCAGGCAGCGGAAGTCAAGATCGGTTCCGCCGGTGGTGTGACCGGCCCGATCGCCGAACTCGTCGCGGCCATCATGAAGGGCCGTCAGCTTGCAGCCGACCAGATCAACAAAGAGGGCGGACTGCTCAAGGGCGATACGCTCAAGCTCGTGATCGGTGACTCGGCATGCGATCCGAAAGCCGCTGTCGACACCGGCAACAAGCTCGTCAATGTCGAGCAGGTTGTCGCCATTGTCGGCCCGAGCTGCTCCGGTGCCACCAACGGCATGGTGCAGTCGGTTACGATCCCGGCCGGCGTCACGGTCCTTTCGGACTCCGCCACGGCACCTTCGATTTCCGAGCTCAAGGACAAGGACCTTGTGTTCCGCGCATCCGCGTCTGACTCCTACCAGGGTCTGGCCATCGCGCAGCTCGTCAACAAGGCCGGCATCAAGAAGGTCGCCGTTTCCTATTCGAACGACGACTACAACGCCGGCATCGCGAACGTGTTCGTGAAAGAGTTCAAGGCGATGGGCGGTGAGATCACGGCCAATCAGGCGCACGAGCCGAACAAGGCGTCCTACCGTTCCGAGCTGAGCACCCTGTCGCAGGGTGGCGCCGAAGCGCTGGCACTGTTCGCCTATTACGGTTCCAGTGGCATCACCATCATCAAGAACAGCCTCGAAAACGGCCTGTTCAGCAACTTCTACGCCGCTGACGGCATGTTCGATAAGTCCGTTATCGAGCAGATTGGCGCCGATAACCTGCGCGACAAGATCCAGATCACGCAGGCTGCGTCCGACACGGACGACGCGTCCTACAAAAACTTCGCCGCCGCCTACAAGGCAATCGACGGTGATCCGGAAGCGCCTTACGCCGCGCACGGCTATGACGTCGTCTTCCTGATGGCTCTGGCTGTCGAGAAAGCCGGCAGTGCCGATCGTGCGAAGATCCCGGCGGCCCTGCGCGCCGTTGCCGGACCTCCCGGTGAGATCATCCGTCCGGGCGAGTGGGCCAAGGCCAAGAAGCTGATCGCCGAAGGCAAGGACATCAACTACGAAGGTGCAGCCGGCAAGAACGACTTCGACGAAAACGGAGACGTGACCGGTCTGTTCAGCCTCAATGTTGTCGGCCAGGACGGCAACTGGGCACGGTCGATGATCAAGTAAGCTTCGACAAGATATGACCTGTGCGGAGACTGTTTTCCGCACAGGTCACGCAATCAGGCCTGTGAAGACCCGGAATTCCGGTTATCTCGCAGGCCTTTTTTATGATTGGAGAACCGGGGCAAACCCCTCATGTTTCAGAGGGCAACAGAGGCCGCTTAGAGCCTGCAGCAGACATTGATTCCTGATTTCCGCATGTCTGCTTTGTGCTGTTGAAGAACGCCTCTCGAAACCTGCTCGACGGCGAGACAGTCTGGGCAGAAAAACGCCTCGACTGAACTTGATCTCACAGACAACCCCAATACCGGTAATTGTCAGATCAGGTCGCGAGGTTTCCTGAAAAACCGCAACAGCGTTCCCTACCGAACCCGTCATTCGCTGGCAGTAGTCGCAGTGGCCAACGAAACACCGAAGCGGATAGGCAAAGAAACACCGAAGCGGATAGGCAAAATGGTTCCTCGGCCTGACCGGAAATCTCCTGACCGGCAGTTCGTCAAGTGGCTTTATTAGATTGATCTAATATTAGTGTAATCTAAAATGTTGTGCTTCAGGAGATGGTTGACATGGATTTCAGTGCAGCGCTTGGCGCGACGTTTCGTGAAGTTGAAAACGGTGAACGCGGAGGGATGCCGACGCATATCGTTCGTGCGGTCCGCGCCTATTCGACCACCGCAGCTGACCTGTGGAGCGCACTCACCGAGAAAGAGCGCGTCCGCCGCTGGTTTGCTGAGGTGTCGGGCGATTTCAAACGCGGTGGTCGTATCTCGATCAAGGGAAACGCAGATGGCGAAATTATTGTCTGCGAACCGCCAGAATTGCTCGCCATGACCTGGGAGTTTGGCGGCACTCTGAGTTGGGTCACCATAAAGATCGAGAATGTCGATGAAGGTGCCCGCCTGACACTCGAACATGAACTGCCGACAGATAAGCAAAGCGAAGCGCACTGGGAAAAATACGGTCCGGGCGCTACAGGCGTGGGATGGGAAATGGGTATTCTTGGACTGGACGCGCACTTTTCGAACAGTGGCCAATCGTTACTTGATGCCGGCGCAGCGTGGGCGGAAGGAGCTGAAGGCAAAGCCACGTTGCGTAGCTGGGCGGAAGCATGGGGTGATGCCCATATCAGAGCAGGCGCACCAGCAAAGGCCGCAAAGGCAGCGGCGGAACGAACCGCAGGCTTTTACACCGGAGAAGCCTGATGCACGCCTTTGACGTGTTGTCCGACCCAGTCCGACGCCGCACACTTGAGCTCATTGCGCGACGCGAGCAGGCTTCGGGCGAAATCTTCAAGGTCGTTGAGGCAGAGTTCGGCATTTCCCAGTCCGCCGTTTCACAACACTTGCGCGTTCTGCGGGATTCCGGATTTGCGCTTGTCCGTAAAGATGGCGCAAGGCGGTGTTACTCTATCAATCCGGCAGGTTTCGAGGACGTTGAAGCATGGCTGGATCAGATCCGCCACTATTGGGCGCCCAAATTGGAGGCCCTTGTGACCGAAGTAGAGCGCGGCAAACACATTAGACGGAACAAGTAGAGATTCGCGTGGAAGCGAATGGTTCACCGGCTGTATCGAGCGACAACCCCATTGCGCGGTGTCGCCCTGCACCCACATCAGCGCTTCCGGCCATTATTGGCCAACCAATTGACCGGTGAGGCTCCTGGATGGATCAGGTCGAAGATTACACTTTTCGCAGAGTGTCCATGCTTGATCTGCCGCTTCTCCTGGAATGGCAATCAAGACCGCATGTTCGTGAATGGTGGGATGACTTTGAACCAAGTGATCAGGAGGATCTGGAAGACCCTCGCGTTGTGCGATGGATTGTCGAACTGGACGACAGGCCCTTCGGGTACATGCAGGACTACACCGTGCATGGCTGGCAGGGGCACCACTTTGCCCATCTGCCTGACGGCGCTCGCGGTATCGACCAGTTTATCGGCGAGCCCGAAATGATCGGCCTGGGTCATGGTTCGGGATTCATTGCCGCGAGAATGCAGTCTCTGTTTGATGCGGGGGTGCCGGTCATTGCCACCGACCCTCATCCGGACAATGCGAGAGCGATTGCGGTTTACAAGAAAGTCGGCTTCGGCATCTCCGGGCCGCCACAGGCGACCAAATGGGGGATGATACTTCCTATGCAAGCCGGCAGATCGTTTTAGGGCGCGTGGACGATCGCTATGTCCTGCGTCGTCGCCGTTCGACTTCGAGCAATCCAGCAGCTTCCGGCCGAGAGCCGCCTGACGAATTATGCACCCCCTCAGGTAACCGCCAGCTTCTGCTGATAGCGCGGTTCGTCCCAAAGGCGATCCGTCATGATGTCTTCCAGAATCTTTGCCGCTCCAATCACATCATCCGTATCGAGATAGAGCGGCGTGAAGCCGAAGCGGATGATGTCGGGCGCGCGGAAGTCGCCGATGACGCCCCGGTCGATAAGCGCCTGCATGACCGCGTAGCCATCCGGAAACCGGAAAGACACCTGGGAGCCGCGTTTCGCGCTGTCCCGTGGACTTGCCAGATGCAAGTCCGGGCAGCGCCGTTCCACCTCGGCGATAAAGAGCTCGCTCAATTCAAGCGACCGTGCGCGCACGTCCGCCATTTCGGCCATATCCCAGACGTCGAGCGCGGTTTCGAGAGCCGCCAGCGCGATCACCGGCGGGGTGCCGACACGCATGCGCTCGATGCCGGATCCGGCGCGATAGTCGAGGTCGAAGGCGAACGGCGCCTCATGGCCGAGCCAGCCGGACAGGGCCGGCCGCGCATTGCCGGCGTGTTTCGGCGCGACATAGATGAAGGCCGGGGCGCCGGGACCGCCATTGAGGTATTTGTAGGTGCATCCCACGGCGAAGTCCGCATTGGCTGCGGTCAGATCGACCGGCACCGCACCCGCCGAATGGGCGAGGTCCCAGACGGTCATCACGCCATGAGAATGGGCCTTGGCCGTGAGCGCCGTCATGTCGTGCAGGCGGCCGGTGCGATAGTCGACCTCCGTCAGCATGAGGACGGCGACTGTTTCGTCAATCGCCGCCTCGACGCCTTCCGGTTCGACCGTGCGCAGCTCGTAGCCGCGGTCGAGCGATCCGATCAGGCCCTCGGCCATGTAGAGGTCGCTCGGAAAATTGCCGGTGTCCGACAGGATCACGCGCCGGTCCGGGACAAGCTCAAGCGCGGAGGCCAGAGCCTGGTAGACCTTGATGGACAGAGTGTCTCCTATCACGACCGAGCCCTCGGGCGCGCCGATCAGACGGCCGATGCGATCGCCGACACGTGCGGGCTGTTCCATCCAGCCGGCCCGGTTCCAGCCGGTGATGAGCATGTCGCCCCATTCGTCCGCCATCATGCGGCCGACGCGCTCGCGGGCGGCGAGGGGCAGTGGGCCGAGGGAATTGCCGTCAAGATAGACAATTCCCTCCGGCAGATGGAACATCGCCTTGGTCCTGGCAAAATCGGTCATGATCGCACCGCCTGCACTTTCGGGGTGTTACCAGCTGTCGTGGACGGACGTGTCGACCGCGGCGGGCAGGGACACTTCAAGCAGCTCGAGATCCGGCGAGCGATTGGTGTAGCGCGTTCTCACACCCGGCGGGATGACGAAGGCGTCGCCGTCGGTCAGGTCCTGCGGATCGCGGCCTTCGCCCTCGAGCGTCATGGTGCCTTCCATGACGAAGGTGAAGAGGATGTCCGTGCCGTGGCTCGTGATCCGGTCGCCGGAGCCGTCGAGATTGCGCGCGACCTGCACGTTTGCGACGCCCTTGGTGGCTTCCGAAATGCCGGTGTCCCGCGCTTCGAAGCCCGCTATGCGCCAAGGCTGCCACACTGCCTCGGCCACCTTGTGGTGGCAGAAACGCTGCCCGCCGAAGTCGCGGTCCGGATTGAAGGTGTCGGTCGGCAGGTCGAGATCGTGATCGATCGTGGTGACGTGTTCGGCCGGAACGCCGATCTCGATCACCTCGACATTGTCCGACGCTTCCAAGACCCTGTGTCGGATTTCGGGCGGCTGGATCACGCAATCGCCTGCACCCAGAATGAAGGGCGGACCCTGGTCTTCGTAGACCAGGCGGACCCAGCCGCGATAGCAGAAAATGAGCTGAAAACCGACGGTGTGATAGTGCACCATGTCGGGCACCGGACCGCCATCGGGAATGCGGATGTGTGAGGCGATGATGCTGCCGCCGAGACGCTCGGGGATCAGGTCCCGGTAGTGCATGCCGGCGCGCCCGATGATCCAGGAATTGCTGTCCTTGAGCCGCCGGACGACGAAGGAGTGCTGGGTCTCCGGCGTCTGCAGCGGCGGATTGGCGTCGACGATCTCGATCCGCGTACCGTTGGGCGCGGTGAGCTCGGTCTTGCCGTCCGCAAAGCCGGCGGGATCGTTGCAAAGGAGCCTGAGTGTGCCCGGCGCTTCGCTCGCTCCGCGTTCCAGCCTGATGCGGACTCCGTGTCCGGACATGACGGCGACGGCCGGATCATCGGCCGGGAATATCGTGTCCAGCCGAAAGCCGAGGGTCTTGCTGAAGAACGGCAGGTCGTCCTTAAGATCGTTTGTCGGAAGCCTGACTTCCGCCATGACGCGATCTGCTTCCGCATCCGCCCGGTTCTCGATTGTCGATGCGTCACTCATGCCTGAACCTTTTTCGGTGTTGCCTCATTCGAGTATCCGACCGCCGGGAGGTTGGCAAGTGCGGCAGACGGTCGTTTTGCCGGCAGCACCGCCCTGATCCGGTGTTCACAAAGCTTGCGCAGGGACCCGCGCTCAAGCAAGAGTATCGCCTTCCTTTTGCCTGCGGGAAACTCCGCCAGGTCCCTGTGCTCGTCACAAAGAGAAAAGCGATAGCGAGAGATGGCCGTCTCATGAGTAAACCGGATGTGCGCCTCGGCGTCGATATCGGCGGAACCTTTACGGATGTGGTCCTGGAGACCGGATCCACGCTCGAGTCGGTCAAGGTGCTGACGACCTACGCCGCGCCGGAAGATGCCATCCTGGACGGCATCGGCCAGGTTTGCGCGAAAGCCGGCGTTCCCGCCTCCGATGTGTCGATGATCATCCACGGCACAACGCTGGCGACCAATGCGCTGATCGAGCGGCGCGGCGCGAAGACGGCCCTGATCACGACCAAAGGGTTCCGGGACGTGATCGAGATGCGCACCGAAAGCCGGTTCGAGCAATACGACCTGAATCTGAAGCTGCCGGAGCCGCTGATATCGCGCGACCACCGGCTTGTTGTCGGCGAGCGGGTCGGCGCAAACGGACAGATCCTCAAATCTCTTGATCGCAGCGAGGTCGAGGCGCTGGCCGATGTGATCAAGGCGCGCGGCTATGAGAGCGTGGCCGTGGGGCTGATCCATTCTTACCTGAACGATACGCATGAACATTTGGTTCGGGATGTCCTGCTGGAGCGGGTGCCGGGCCTGACGATTTCGCTGTCGTCGGAGGTCTCGCCGCAGATGCGCGAGTATGAGCGGTTCAACACGGTGAGCGCCAACGCCTATGTCAAACCGCTGATGAAGGCCTATCTCGACCGGCTGACCGGGCGGCTCAGGGACATCGGTGCGGATTGTCCGGTCTTTCTGATGCATTCCGGCGGCGGCATCATTTCCCTGGAGAGTGCTTCGGAGTTTCCGGTGCGCCTTGTCGAATCCGGCCCGGCGGGTGGCGCGATCTTTGCCGCTCACATCGCGGGGCGCTACGGCGTCGACCGCGTGCTGTCGTTCGATATGGGCGGAACGACCGCCAAGATCTGCCTGATCAAGAACCAGACGCCGCGAACGTCCCGGGTCTTCGAAGTCGCCCGGACCTACCGGTTCAAGAAGGGATCGGGCATGCCGATCTCGATCCCGGTCATCGAGATGGTTGAAATCGGTGCCGGCGGAGGATCGCTCGCCCATGTGGATTCCATGCGCCAGATCCGCGTCGGGCCGGAAAGTGCCGGATCGGAACCGGGGCCTGCCTGCTATCAGCGCGGCGGGACGAAGCCTGCCGTGACGGATGCCGATCTGGTGCTCGGGCGTCTCGATCCCGACAACTTCGCGGGCGGATCGATCGCGCTGTCGCGCGATGCGTCCGTCGCGGCACTGGGCGATGCCGTCGGCACGGTTCTCGACGTCGACGGAACCACGGCCGCGTTCGGCGTGTCCGAAGTCGTCGACGAGAACATGGCCAACGCGGCACGGGTCCACGCCGTGGAAAGCGGCGAAGATCTTGCCGGTTACACCATGATTGCATTCGGCGGCGCCGCACCGCTCCATGCCGGGCGGCTGTGCGAAAAGCTCGGCATCGACCGGCTTATCGTGCCGCCGGGGGCGGGGGTCGGCTCGGCGATCGGTTTCCTGAGAGCCCCGTTCAGTTTCGAGGCGACCCGCAGCGTCTACATGCGGCTATCCGAGTTCAGTGCGGCGAGCGCCGGGCAGGTGCTCGGCGAGCTTGAGAAAGAGGCCGCCGACTTCGTGCGCACATGTGATCCGGACGCCGATCTTGCCTACGAGTTCAAGGCCTACATGCGCTACGTCGGACAGGGGTGGGAGATTCCGGTAGATCTTGAACAGGCGGATGCCCGTGAGCCGGCGGGTGACCGTTTCCAGTCCCTGTTCGAGGATGCATACCGGACGCTGTTCGGGCGCATCGTCGACGGGCTCGACATCGAGATCACGAGCTGGTCGGTCAATGCCAGCACACCGGTGCCGCCCGCTGACGCGATCGATGAACTCGCCGCCGGTAAGGCGGTTGAGACAACGGCCAAGCGGTCTCTGTTTGACCCGGCTGCCGGCGAATTCGCCGACGCGGTGGAGATCGATCGCGAAACGCTTGGCCCCGGCCGATCGGCCGCTGGGCCCGCCGTCATCACGGAACGGGAGACGTCGGTCATCGTGCCGGCCGGCTTTGTCGCTGTCATGCAGACGGATGGATGCATCATGGTCGAGCGGGCTGGCGCTGAAGCACTCGAGACGGCAAGCCATGAGGAGGCGGTAGGATGAGCGGATCGTCGCTGTCTGCGGTTTCAAACCAGGTGATGTGGAACCGCCTGATCTCCGTGGTCGAGGAGCAGGCGCAGGCGCTGGTCCGGACCGCGTTCTCGACATCGGTGCGCGAGGCGGGCGATCTCTCCGCAGGTGTCTACGACCTTGAGGGCCGGATGCTTGCCCAGGCCGTCACCGGAACCCCCGGCCACGTCAACGCAATGGCGGAGTCGGTGGCGCATTTCATGCGCGAGATCGGTGTCGACGACATGTATGACGGCGACGTCTACATCACCAACGACCCCTGGATGGGGACAGGCCACCTGCACGACATCACGGTCGTGACGCCCTCGTTCTACCGGGGGCGCCATGTCGGCTATTTCGCCTGCACCGCCCACGTGGTCGACATCGGCGGGCGCGGGTTCGGGGCAGACGGCAATTCCGTCTACGAGGAAGGCCTGCTGATCCCGATCATGAAATTTGCGGAGCGCGGCGAGGTCGACAAGTCCTTCGTCAAGATCGTGCGCAACAATGTCCGGGAAGCCGACCAGGTCGTCGGCGACATCTATGCGCTTGCCGCATGCAACGAGATCGGCCATCGCCGTCTGACCGACATGCTGGACGAGTTCGGTCTTGAGGATCTGACGTCGATCGCCGCGTTCATACTCGATCACAGCTACAAGGCGACCGTGGAGCGGATCGCGGCCCTGCCGCGCGGCACCGTCACGAACGAGATGACGATTGACGGTTATGATGAGCCGATCCGGCTGTGCGTGCGCCTCGATATCGAAGAGGACTGTATCCGCGCCGACTTCTCGGGCACGTCCCGCGTGTCGCGCAAGGGCATCAACGTCCCGCTGGTCTATACCAAGGCCTATGCGTGTTACGGGCTGAAATGCGCGATCGCGCCTGAAATCCCCAACAATGCGGCGTCGCTCGCACCGTTCAGGATCTCGGCGCCGGAAGGCTCGATCCTCAACGCGAAGCACCCGGCACCCGTGGCGCTGCGCCATGTCATCGGTCACATGATCCCGGACACCGTGCTGGGTGCGCTGCATGATCTCATTCCCGATTTCGTTCCGGCGGAAGGATGCGGCGCCCTGTGCAATTTCCAGCTCAGTATCCGGCCCAGGACGGACGGAAATGCGCCGCCCGATGCCGAGCGGGCGGAAGTCCTCATGTTCAACTGCGGCGGATCAGGAGCCCGGCCCACGCTCGACGGCATGAACGCGACCGCGTTCCCGAGCGGTGTCATGACCATGCCGATTGAGGCTACCGAACACACCGGTCCCGTGATCATCTGGAGGAAAGAGTTGCGGCCCGACTCGGGTGGTGCGGGTACGTTCCGCGGCGGTTTGGGCCAGTACATGGAGATCGGCACGACGAAGGGTCACGAGTTCGATTTCAGCGCCATGTTCGACCGGGTGCGCCACCCGGCGCGCGGACGCAACGGCGGCCTCGACGGCGGCGCAACGAAGTTCGAACTGGATGACGGCACGGTCATGCGCGGCAAAGGGCGCCAGTTCATCCCGCCGGGCCGGAAGGCCATGCTGGCCCTGCCTGGCGGGGCCGGGTATGGCGACCCGCGCGCACGGGATCGCGATCTCGTCCTGCGCGACGTCAAGCTCGGTTACATTTCGCGGGAGACCGCGATCCGGGATTACGGCCTGTCGGAAGATGAGTTGCCGGCCGGGGACGAGTGATCGTTCGGCGGTGCCGATTGTGAGGCGAGGGGAAAATGTCTGTGCAACCGTTGAAAGCCGAGCCATCCCGCGATGCCTATGATGTCGTGATCATCGGGGGCGCGGCGGTCGGTTCGTCTTCCGCCTGGTTTCTCTCCGCCAATCCGGACTTCGACGGCAGCGTGCTTGTCGTCGAACGGGATCCCAACTACGCGCAGTCCTCGACGGCACTCTCGGCAAGCTGCATACGGCACCAGTATTCAAATCCGATCAATGTCAGGGCGTCCATGTTCGGAACCGAATTCATCGGCCGATTCCGGGAGGAACTGGGCGGCGATCCGGAGATCCCCGACATCGAGCTGAAGGAATTCGGCTACATGTTCCTCGCAACCGACGCCGGTGCGCAGGTGCTGCGGGAGAACCAGGCCGTTCAGGCGGACTGCGGCGCGGCGACCGTCCTGATGTCGCCGGACGAAATCGCCGGGCGCTTCCCGTTCTACAATCTCGACGGCATAACGCTCGGCAGCTTTAATCCGTCCGGCGAGGGCTGGTTTGACGGCTACACGATGATGCAGTGGTTCCGGCGCAAGGCGCGGGAGAACGGTGTCGAATACGTGACAAACGAGGCCGTTGCCATCGGACGTGACGATGACCGGGTGACGAGCGTGACGCTCGCCAGCGGCGAAACGGTGTCCTGCGGCAGCGTCGTCAATGCATCGGGGCCAAGAGCGGCACGAACCGCCGGTTTCGCCGGCCTCGATATCCCGGTCGAGCCGCGCAAGCGATGCCTGTTCATTTTCGACTGCCAGGAAGACCTTGGCCAGGCGCTGCCGCTGACCATCGATCCGACCGGTGTCCACTGCCGCTCCGAGGGCGAATACTACCTGTGCGGCACGGTGCCGAAGCCGGACGAAGGCGTCGATTTCGACGACTTCGAGGTCGACTATTCGGAATTCGAGGACGAGGTGTGGCCCGTCGTCGCCAACCGGGTGCCGGCGTTCGAGGCGATCAAACTGGTCAGGGCCTGGGCGGGGCATTACGCCTACAACCTGCTCGATCAGAACGCGGTCATCGGACCGCATCACGAGGTCGGCAATTTCATCTTTGCCAACGGATTTTCGGGACACGGCCTGCAGCAGTCGCCGGCCATGGGCCGCGGCGTCAGCGAGCTGGTGACCTACGGCGCGTACCGTACGCTCGACATGTCCGAACTCGGCTACGAGCGGATTGTCACCAACACGCCGTTCCTGGAAAAAGCGATCATCTGAGTCACGACAATCACAAGGAACAAGGAAAGCGAACAATGCTTCTAGACGGAAAAGCAGCGGTCATCACCGGCGCCTCGCGCGGACTCGGTTTCGCGTGCGCGGAGCGCTTTGTCGCCGAGGGGGCAAAGGTCATCATGGCCGACGTCCAGGACGACATGGGCGAGCAGGCGGCGGAGTCGCTGCGCGCCAAGGGCGGCGATGCCCGCTACATGCACTGCGACGTGTCGAAGAAGGCTGAGATCGAGGCGCTGATCGCCCATTGCGTGGACACACACGGCCGGATTGACACGGCGGTCGCCAATGCCGGCATCAACCACGTCGAGGATGCGCTCGAGATCAAGGAAGAGGATTTCGACCGGGTGATTGCGGTCAACCTCAAGGGCGTCTTCCTGACCGGGCAAATTGCCGCCCGGCAGATGGTGACACAAGCCCCTGATGCCGACGGCTCGAAGGGCACGATCATCAACATGTCCTCCGCCAACGCGGTTGTCACGATCCCGGAGATCGCGCCCTACGTGATCTCCAAGGGAGGCGTCAACCAGTGGACCAAGGCGCTGGCGATCCGGCTTGCCCAGGAGGGCGTCAGAGTGAATGCAATCGGTCCGGGCTCGATCGCGACGGAGATGTTCAAGGGCGTCTCCAACGATCCGGAGAAGTATCGCGCGATCATGTCCCGCACGCCCATGGGCCGGCCGGGAGAGCCGGACGAGATCGGCAAGATCGCGGTGTTTCTGGCCTGCGACCTCTCCAGCTACATCACCGGGCAGACGATCTATCCGGACGGCGGCCGGCTGGGCCTGAATTACACCGTGCCGGTGAAGGATTGAGTTTCGGCAGGCATTAACCCGCCGATCAGGGGAATCAGGTTTAATCGCTCCCGGACGTCATTCGATTTCCGGGAGCGTCGCCTTTGCGCGAGACAGATCTCTATCCGCCGATCAAGGAATTCCTCGAAGCCCAGGGCTATGCGGTCAAGGCCGAGGTGCGCAATTGCGATGTGGTTGCCGTGCGTGGCGACGAGCCGCCGGTTGTCGTGGAACTGAAGACCGCGTTCTCGCTGCCGCTCATCCTGCAGGGCATCGACCGGCAGACCATGACCGATGCCGTCTATATCGCCATGCCGCTGCCATCGGCGAAGCGCACGAGTCTCTGGGGCCGTCACCGGCGCGGAATTCTCAAGCTCTGCCGACGGCTCGGTCTGGGTCTGATGACGGTCAAATTTCACAAGAAGCGCGATCCGTCTGTTGAGGTGCATGTCGATCCCGCGCCCTATACGCCGCGCAAGAACGCGAAGCGCAAGGCGATGCTGCTCAAGGAATTCGAACACCGGGTCGGTGACCCCAATGCAGGAGGCAGCACGCGGCGGCCGGTTGTCACGGCCTACCGGCAGGATGCGCTGCGCTGTGCCAAATATCTCGACGGGCGCGAGTTTGCCAAACTCGCCGAGATCCGCGAGCAGGCCGACGTCGACCGCGCTTCGGGCATCCTTCAGCGCGATGTCTACGGCTGGTTCCAGCGTGTCGACCGCGGGCTCTACTGCCTGTCGCCCAAGGGCCGGGCCGCGCTCGATGATTTCTCGGACGTGGTCCGGACGTTGAGATAGCACCGCGCAGCACAGACTCCGTTTGGACACGGGTGACGTTTGTGCAACACTTGCCATGACCTGTTGAGGGAAATTCACAACAACGGTCCTGCGTCAGGGCCGGGAAGGGGCAGGTTTGGGAACGGCGTTCAACGAAATGGAAGATCCGGGCGGTGATGTCCGGGACGGATACAAATACATTGCCGACTGGCTCGACAGCACGCCATTCGATTACCTGCAACTGAAACAACGGGAAGCTGAATTTCTCTACCGGCGCATCGGGATTACCTTCGCGGTATACGGCGCCGAGGGCGGCTCGGAACGCATCATTCCCTTCGATATCGTGCCGCGCGTGTTCTCCCGCGAGGAGTGGGCCTTCCTGGAGCGTGGCCTGACCCAGCGCGTGAAAGCGCTGAATGCGTTTCTCAATGACGTTTACAACGAGCGCGAAATCCTCAAGGCCGGCGTGGTGCCGGAGGATCTGGTCCTGCTGAATTCGAGCTATTGCCCGCAGATGGAAGGGTTCCGTGTGCCGGGGGGCGTTTACACCCACATTGCGGGGATCGATCTCGTCCGCGACGGGCCGGAGAACTTCTACGTTCTCGAGGACAATGCGCGCACGCCCTCGGGCGTGTCCTACATGCTGGAAAACCGGGAAATGATGATGCGCCTGTTCCCGGGGCTTTTCGCCGACAATGCGGTGTCACCGGTCGACCATTATCCGGAAGAACTGCTGTCGACGCTTGTTTCGGTGGCGCCTGAGAACTGCGCCAACCGGCCGACGGTCGCGATCCTGACACCGGGCAGCTACAACAGCGCCTATTTCGAGCACTCCTATCTCGCCGACCGCATGGGTGTGGACCTTGTCGAGGGGCAGGATCTGTTCGTCATGGAAAACCGGGTCTACATGCGCACGACCCAGGGGCCGCGTCAGGTCGATATCATCTACAAGCGCGTCGACGACGATTTCCTCGATCCCCTGACGTTCCGCCCGGACTCCGCA
>CBDHYJ010000037.1:0-22314 GCA_965275905.1 Hyphomicrobiales bacterium
ATTCGTCTCATCGAATGTCGTGCTCGCGCTGCTGGCTTACGCGGCGATTTACATCGGCGTCGTCGCCCTTTCCCTCCCGGGTGGCGCTCTCCTGACAATTACCGGCGGCTTCCTTTTTGGCTGGCTCGTTGGCGGCATCGTCACCGTGGTGGCGGCGACAATCGGCGCGAGCCTTCTGTTTCTGATAGCCAGAACGTCGCTTGGCGAGGCGCTCGCCGACAAGGCCGGGCCGTGGCTGGAGAAATTGTCGGCCGGCTTCCGGGAAGATGCCCTGAGTTACCTGCTGTTTCTGCGCCTTGTCCCCGCTTTTCCCTTCTGGCTGGTCAATCTCGCGCCGGCATTTCTTGGTGTGCCGCTCGCAACCTACTTCATTGGCACCTTCGTCGGGATCATCCCCGGAACCTTTGCCTTTGCGTTTGTCGGGGCTGGCCTCGACAGCATAATCGAAGCGCAGCAGGCCGCTTATCAGGACTGTCTGGCCCAGCATTCCGGCGCTGCCGATCACCCCTGCAGCTTCTCGCTTGATCCCGGTACACTGTTGACGCCGGAAATTATCGCCGCATTCGTTGCGCTTGGCGTTGTCGCGCTTATCCCGGTGGTAGTAAAAAAGGTTCGCGGGCGGGCCGGTTCGCAGGCACAGTGATTCTCGAAACCATAGCGGGCCTTTTATGGCGACAAAACATACGGTCGACATCTGCGTAATAGGCGCTGGTTCGGGCGGTCTGTCTGTGGCGGCCGCGGCGGCGCAATTCGGCGTCAGCGTGGCGCTTGTCGAAAAAGGGAAGATGGGCGGTGACTGCCTGAACTACGGCTGTGTTCCGTCGAAGGCACTTATTGCTGCGGGTAAGCACGCGCATGCCATGGGCTCGGGCGAGGCTTTTGGCGTGGCGCCTCAGCCGGCCAAGGTGGATTTCGCCAAGGTCAACAGCCACGTCCATAGTGTAATTGCGTCAATAGAACCGAACGACTCGGTCGAGAGGTTCACCGGCCTCGGCGTTACGGTGATCGAGGAAGCCGGCAGCTTCAAGGGCCGGCGGACGGTGGTCGCCGGCGATCATGAAATCTCCGCCAGACGGTTTGTGATCGCGACCGGGTCGTCGGCGGCGGTGCCGCCGATCGAGGGCCTCGAAGACGTTCCCTACCTGACCAACGAAACCATTTTCGAGAACCAGAAACTGCCACGCCACCTTATTGTGATTGGCGGCGGGCCGATCGGCATGGAGCTGGCGCAGGCGCACTGCCGTCTCGGCAGCAAGGTGACGGTTCTGGAACTCTTTGAGCCCCTGGCGAAGGATGATCCGGAGTTGACCCGGGTCGTGCTCGATTCCGTCGAGGCCGACGGCGTCGATATCCGCTCCGGTATTAAGGTGAACCGGATCGCGAAAGCGCGTCATGGCGTTCGCGTGGAGATCGAAAAAGACGGCGAGGTCGAGAAGATAGAAGGCAGTCATCTCTTGATGGCGACGGGGCGCAAGCCGAACCTGGACGGCCTCAACCTGGAGGCTGCCGGCGTCGAGTACTCGCCGCGGGGCATCGCGGTTGACTCAGGCCTGCGTACCAGCAACCGGAAGATCTATGCGATCGGCGACGTTGCGGGCGGCCTGCAATTCACCCACGTGGCCGGCTACCACGCGGGACTTGTAATCAGGAACGCGTTGTTCCGTCTGCCGGTCAAGGTGAACAACGACGCCATTCCCTGGGTTACATACACGGATCCGGAACTGGCCCATGTCGGTCTGACCGAGGAAGCGGCGCGCGAACGTCACGGCAAGATCCGGGTGCTGCGCTGGCCTTACGCGGAAAACGATCGCGCGCAGGCGGAGCGCAAGACCCACGGCCTCGTAAAGGTTGTGACGACCGTAAAAGGGCAGATTCTCAGTGCCTCGATCGTGGGGCATAATGCCGGCGAGTTGTTGCAGCCCTGGGTGCTGGCAATCACCTCGGGATTGAAGATCAAGGATATGACCGGATTTGTTGCGCCGTACCCGACTTTGGGCGAGGTCAACAAACGCGTTGCTTACGGTTATTATACGCCGAGCCTCGCGAATCCTTGGATTCGAAGGATCATCGGGTTCCTGTCGAAGTTTGGCTGAAATCCCTCGTCGTCGGGACGCGGGATTTGATCAGTCGGTTGGGAGAGAGGGTGACATGACGCAGCAGTCGTCACCGGCACCGGATGGCGGCGGCGGATCTGAAAAGTCCGCGCGCCCGCGTGTCCTGCGCGGCCTTTCGGGCAAGCTGCTCATCCTGACGATTGTTTTCGTGATGATGGGCGAAGTGCTGATCTACGTTCCGTCGATCGCCAACTTTCGAGTGAACTGGCTGCAGGACCGACTCGCCGCAGCGCAGATCGCGTCTCTGGTGCTCGAGGCGACACCGGATCAGATGGTTTCCGATGATCTGAAGTCGGAACTTCTGGAGAACGCCGGCGCCAAGGCTGTCGCGCTCAAGCGGGGGCCGGCCCGTGTTCTGGTGCTTCAGGGGTCGGATCAGGTGGAGATCGACCGCCATTTCGATCTGCGCGACGCCATGATCTTCGAACTTATCTGGGACGCGCTGGACGCGCTCGTGGCAGGCGACGGCCGCACGATCCGTGTGATTGCGGAAGCGCCCTCCAAGACCGGCGACATGATCGACATCGTTATCAGCGAGACGCCCCTGCGCGCCGCCATGTTCCGCTATTCGTTCAATATCCTCACGCTGTCGATCATTCTGTCCATATTGACTGCAGCTTTGGTGTTTCTCACGCTCAGCTGGTTCCTGGTGCGCCCGATGCGCCGCTTCACCGGCAACATGATCCGGTTCAGCCGCAATCCCGAAGATCCCGAACGCATAATCAAGCCGTCGGGGCGCCCGGACGAGATTGGCGTTGCGGAACGCGAGCTTGCCCGCATGCAGAACGAACTCGCTGCCACCCTGCAGCAAAAAAGCCATCTGGCGGCCCTCGGCCTGGCGGTCAGCAAGATCAGCCATGATCTCCGCAACATGCTGACGAGCGCACAGCTCATCTCCGACCGCCTCAGTGCGGTCGAGGATCCGACTGTAAAGCGGCTTGCGCCCAAGCTTCTGTCCTCGATCGATCGCGCTATCGACTTCTGTGCCCACACACTGAAATACGGGCGTGCTCAGGAAGCCCCGCCCCGTCGCGATCGTCTCGCACTGGGCGAAATCGTGTCGGAGGTATTCGAAACGGTCGGCGCCCAGTTCGACGCCCCGTCGCAGGTTGTGTGGACGAATGAGGTGCCCGCGGATCTCATCATCGATGCCGACCGGGACCACCTTTTCCGCATCCTGATGAATCTCTGCCGCAATTCGGCCCAGGCGCTTGAGAACGTTGTAAGGCAGGAGAATGCCGGTCCCGCACGCATCAAGGTGACGGCTGTTCGCGAGGGATCGACGGTTTCCATCGAGGTGAGCGACAACGGACCGGGCGTGCCGGAAAAGGCGCAGGAGCACCTCTTCCAGGCCTTCCAGGGGTCGGTGCGGCCGGGTGGCACGGGTCTGGGGCTTGCCATTGCCGCGGAACTGACGCGGGCCCACGGGGGTGAGATAAGACTCGTCGAGTCGGATGTTGGTGCCGTGTTTGCCGTCACAATTCCCGACCGCGTCGTGGACATTGGCCGGGATGTGATTTCCCAGAGATCGGCCTGAAATCAGTTTCTCGAAGTCAGGTTTTCGAAGTCAGGGCGAGCCGATCACGATTCCCTCGCGCCGCCTGTCGGCACCACCATCGAGACCGTCCGGCGTCCGCCTTATGCCGTGCAGGCCGCTTGTCAGCGTGCCGGTCTTGACCTCGTGACCGAATGCCTCGAGCGCGGCTGTCCTGGCCGTCAGGGCGGGTACCGGCTTCCAGCTCAATAGGACCGTTGCGGTTGACATGGCGCGGCATGTCGATGGCGGACTGCATATCCATATTCCAGTCGATCAGGCCGATGACGGTCTGTGTGACATAGGTGATGATGCGGCTTCCGCCCGGCGATCCGATGGCGGCGAAGAAGTCTCCATTGTCGTCGAGGATGATGGTTGGCGACATTGACGAGCGGGGCCGCTTGCCCGCCTCGACCCGGTTGGCTACCGGGCTTCCGTCGCGTTCCGGCACGAACGAGAAGTCTGTCAGCTGGTTGTTCAGGATAAAGCCCGCAGCCATGATGTGGGCGCCGAACGGTCCTTCGACGGACATCGTCAGGGACACCGCGTTGCCGCGCGCGTCGACAATCGCGAGATGGCTCGTCGAGGGCAGTGCGATGTCGTGATTGGGCGCCAGCGCCTGCGTGCTGTTTTCGACCGGGAAGCCGGCCTGTGCGCGGCCCATCGTAACGCCGGGGTTTATGAGCCGGGTCCGCGAGCTCAGGTAAGCCTTGTCCAGCAGTCCCTTGACCGGGACATCGACGAAGTCGCTGTCGGCCATGTAGAGCGCCCGGTCGGCATAGGCCAGCCTGCTTGCTTCGGTGATCAGGTGGATCGCCATGGTCGACCCGGGCCGGAACTGATCCATCGAGAACGGTTCCAGCATTCCGAGGATCATCAGGCTGGTCAGACCGCCGGATGTCGGTGGCGGCATCCCGCAAACCGTCTTGTCGCGATAATCCCGGCAGACCGCCTCGCGCTTCTTCGCCTCGTAACCGGCGAGATCGTCGAGCGTGATCAGTCCCGTGTTGATGTGGGCGCTTGCGGTCTCCACGATGGCTTCCGCGACCGGCCCCTTGTAGAAGCCGTCCGGGCCCTGCTTGGCGATCGCGCGAAGCGTGTCCGCGTAAGCCACGTTCTTGAGCACGTGCCCGACAGGCAGCGGCTTCGGAGCGCCGTCATCGGTTTCCGGCTCAAGAAAGAAATAGGCGCGGGTCGACGGGTGGCGCGGCAGTGCGCTCATCCTGGCGATCATGCCCGACAGTCGCGGGCTGACCTTGAACCCCTCGTCAGCCAGCTTGATCGCCGGTTCGAACAAATCGGCCCATTTCAGCCGGCCGTGCTCCTGATGCGACTTCCAGAACATTGCGATGACGCCGGGTACGCCGACGGCTCTCCCGCCGACAACGGCTTCCATGAAGCGCAGCGGCTTGCCGTCTGCACCGAGGAACAGATCCGGTCCGGCCGCCCCGGGCGCCATTTCACGTCCGTCATAGGCCTCGACCTTGCGCGCGTTTTCGTCCCAGTGCATGAGGAACGCACCGCCGCCGATGCCGGAGGACTGCGGTTCAACGAGTGTCAGGACAAGCTGTGCCGTAATGGCCGCGTCGACGGCGGAACCGCCCTTTTCAAGGATTTCGAATGCGGCCTGCGATGCGTAAGGGTTGGCCGTCGACACCATGTAGTCGGTGCCGCGCTGGTCGCAGGAGCCGAGCACGAGCGCCGCGGAGATGATCGAGAAGAGTGTGACTGACAGCGACGGCCGAAGACGGAATCGGGTGAAGATCATTACCTCTGGTCCTGTCATTGCTGGTTTCTGTTCTTGAAGGTCCTGGCATCACCTGCATGGTCCAGACACTTTTGAGATATGGCCAGCTTCCACAACGGCAAGCCTACCGTCCGGGAGGTACGGGTTCAATTGACCCTTTGGCGACCTGCCGATAGCGTGGCGGCGACAGAAAAACAGGAGTGCGGTTCAGGCCGCAACCGGCATGAGAAACCTGATTACCGATGTGCCAGGCATTTCCGTTGGCAACGCCGAAGACCATGAGGCCCTGACCGGCGTCACGGTGCTGCTGCCGGATGACCGGGCCGTGTGTGCGGTCGACAGCCGCGGCGGTGCGCCGGGGACGCGCGAAACCGACGCGCTTTCACCGGCCTGCCTCGTCGATGCTGTCGACGCGGTGGTGCTGTCGGGCGGCTCGGTATACGGGCTCGACGCGGCATCCGGCGCGACCGCGTGGCTCGGCGCGAGAGGAAAAGGGTTTCTGGTCCACGACTCGGTGCCCGGCAGCCCGGTTGTCCCTGCGGCAATCCTCTATGACCTCAACAACGGCGGATCGAAGGCGTGGGGCGAACAGCCGCCCTATGCCGCGCTTGGCAAGAGGGCCTGCGCCGATGCGGCAACGGAATTTTCGCTCGGCAATGCCGGCGCCGGACTTGGTGCTGTCGCTGGCGCACTGAAGGGCGGGCTCGGCAGCGCGTCGGCGCGGACATCCGGCGGCATCACGGTTGGCGCCCTGGTTGCGGTCAATGCTTTCGGGTCTACGGTTGTCCCGGGTACGGGCGCCTTCTGGGCAGCGCCGTTCGAGCGGGATGGCGAGTTCGGGGGATCACCGCCGTTGGCTGAACCGATTGGCGTTGCCGAAGGCGATATCTGGGAGGGCACCAAACGCCAGGGCGCAGATGTCGGGGCCAACACCACCATCGGCATCGTTGCGACCGACGCCCTCCTGTCGCCCGCTCAGGCGCAGCGCCTCGCGATCATGGCCCAGGATGGCCTCGCCCGAAGCCTCCGCCCGATCCACACGCCTCTCGACGGCGATACGCTGTTTGCGGTTGCGACCGGCGCTGAAGCACTGTCGGATCCGCTTCCTGTTGCCCTCGCCGAATTGGGTGCGGTCGCCGCGGACACGGTGGCCCGGGCGGTCGCCCGGGGCGTCTTTGCCGCCGGGAGTGCCGCGGGCCATATCTGCTACCGGGAGCGGTACGGCGTCTAGGCTACCGCCTTTTCGCACAACGGTTGAATCTACGGCTTGCGTTTGGTCTGGCGAAGCATTAGGTATGACGCGCCCTTGAGAGCGTGCATCACGCTCCGACAGGTCGCGTTGGCCCATCAGCCGCGCGACGGCACCGGCGCCGGTAGCTCAGCTGGATAGAGCACCAGACTACGAATCTGGGGGTCGGGGGTTCGAATCCTCCCCGGCGCGCCATCTCTTCAAGGTCCGTTCCGAACACACAGGCAGCACTCTTACCGTGATCAGGGGCTGAGTGATTGCAACCTCGATCGCATTGCCACGCAATGTTATCCGCCGGCGCTCCGCCAATCGTCAGGGCGAAGCGTGCCCAGGATCCGGAACTCACCGCCGCCGAGGGGTTTAACAACCACCGCGTCGCCTTCGCCCAGCGAAACGCCGGCGACTTCGGCAATGTTTGAGCGATGCGAGACGATAATGCGGTTGCCGTCACCCGCGGTCGGTGTGCTCATCCGGCCGCGGAGATAGGCCACACGCTCTGCCCGGCCTTTGGCGTCGGACAGCAGGCCCAGCAATTCAAACCGTTCGTCAACGCGCCCGAAAGCGATTTCCGCCATGTCGCGGCAACGGGCAAAGGGACTCGCGATGACCTCGCCAACCGGAAGACCAAGCCGCTTGGTCGCTTCACCGATGTTCCTGGAATCCTGAATGCCCGCTTCGGAGAGAAGCCGCTGACGCTCGCGTGGCCATTCAATCCGGTCGACACCGGACCGGGTCGTGGCCGCGTGCCGGAAGTAGACAACGTGACCGCCGCCTCTCAGGGCGTCAAAGATTTCATCCGGCGTCGCGTTCGATGCCTGCGAAGGCCCGAGGCCGGTGATAATCAGTCCGGCAAGGACTGCGAGCAGCGCGCTTAGCTTTTTCACAACACTTCGTCCTCGTTCTCGCTGAACCAGGCCAGGGCGGTCTCTTCCATCACCGTCATTGAGTCGTGCAGGGAAAGACCTTTTTCCGTCAGCGAATAAGTCACTTTTGGCGGCACGGTCCCTTCTTGAACGCGTCTGACGATACCTTCGCCTTCCAACAGGCGAAGACGCTCCGTCAGGACTTTCGGCGAGATGCCGTCCACCAGTCTTTGCAATTGGTTGAACCGGGTCGGCCCGTGTGTTCCCAGGCACCAGACAACGCTCGGGGTCCATTCACCCGCCAACAGCTTGAAGACACGGTGAAGGGGACAGTTGTTGTGAATGGGCATATCTGTATCAGCTGACTGATTCACTTTTTCCACTCCACTAGCGAATTTTCCCCACGCTTACCAAATGGTGCGTTCTTTTCCCGAGGAAAGCACCGCGACATATGCCTCTTGTCGAAGCGCCGCGCCGCTTCCTGAACGCCGTTGAGAGATACGCGTGGCTCCCTTAGCCCGTCTCGACGGCCTGACCCCCGGCCGGGGCCGCTTGGTCCCCGGCGCAACACTCCTGAACAGGAAAAGAGGAGTAAGACCGATGCGAATAACTCGACGAGACTCACTGCGTTTGGGCGGTGCAGCGGCTGGCACGTTCCTTCTCGCTCCACAGGCCACGCTTGCGCAATCCGCCTCGGCTGACCTTGTTCTGCTGAACGGCCGGATCACCACCATGGACGCCGAGCGTCCCGAGGCAAGCGCGCTCGCCGTCAAGGATGGCGTTTTCACCGCTGTCGGAACCGATGACGAAATTCGCGCGCGAGTGGGTCCCTTCACGCAAGTTATCGATGCCCGCGGACAGCGTGTCATTCCGGGCCTTAACGACAGCCACACGCACGCGATCCGCGGAGCAGTGAACTACAATCTTGAGGTGCGCTGGGACGGCGTCGACAGCCTCGAAGAGGCGCTGCATCTTCTGCGCCGGCAGGCAGAACGCACACCGGAGGGCCAGTTCATCCGCGTGGCCGGCGGTTTCAGCGAATTCCAGTTCAAGGAAAAGCGCCTGCCAACCATTGCGGAACTGGATGCGGTTGCACCGGACCATCCGGTTCTGATCCACCACCTTTACAAGCTGACTCTGCTCAACACGAAAGCGGTCGAATGGTACGGTTATGACAAGCCTGACCGGCCCGCCTATCCTGGCGGCATCGTCGAGCTTGATGCGGGCGGCAATGCGACGGGACGCCTTCTTGCCGCACCTTCCGGCCTGATCATGTACAAGACGCTCTCGGCCGCGCCGAAGCTCTCGATCCGCGATCAGATCAACAGCTCGCTGCAATACTTTGACGAGCTGAACAGACTTGGCATTACGTCTGTATCTGATGCTGGCGGCGGCGGCATGGAATTCCCCGATGCCGATCCCTACAAGGTCATCCGTTGGCTGCATGGCGAGAACCTTCTCACCACGCGCATCGGCTACCACTCCTTCCCGCAGGTGAAGGGTGAGGAACTGTCCGATTACCAGCGCTGGACCAAGGATATCCGCGCGGGCACCGGCGATGACATGCTGAAGTTCGTCGGTGCTGGCGAGAATCTCGGCTGGGCATCATACGACTTCGAGATCTTTGCCGACGCGCGGCCCGACATTGATAGCGATGCCGAAGAGCGGCAACTGGAAGTGATGCGCGTGCTGGGTGAGGGCGGCTGGCCCTTCCGTCAGCACATTACCTACAACGAGACGGGTGACCGCCTGTTGCCGGTCTATGAAGAGGCGGCAAAGGGCGCCGGACTCACGCCGGGCTGGTTCGTCGATCACGTGGAGACCTTCAGCCAGCGGAACCTTGAGCGGATTGCGGAACTTGGCGGCGGTATCGCACTTCAGAACCGCATCCAGTTCCAGGCTGAAGACTTCATCGCCAACTATGGCGCTGAGACCCTGAAAAAGACCCCGAACTTCCGCGCGATCCTTGACCTTGGCGTGCCCGTTGGCGGCGGTACGGACGCAACACGGGTAACGTCGTTCAACCCGTGGTATTCCATCCAGTGGATGACAACGGGCCTCTCGCGCGGTGGCCTGCCCATGTATGACGATGCGAACTTGCTGACACGCGAAGAAGCGCTGCGTCTCTGGACCACGGGCTCTGCATGGTTCACGGGCGACGCTGGTAAGAAGGGCGCAATCACGCCCGGCCAGTTTGGTGACTTTGCCGTCCTCGACCGGGACTACTTTGCGGTCACCGACGCTGAGATCGCCAGGCTCAAGTCGGAGCTGACTGTTCTTGGTGGTGAAGTGGTTCACGGCAGCGGCACCTTCGCGATCAAGGACCTCAAGCATATTCCACCCGTTAGTCCCGACTGGTCGCCTGTGATTATGCAGCAAGGCTGATCCCCACAAACGAGGCGTGCGGCGCGGCATGTCCGCGCCGCCGCGTGCCGTCGATCATGCCCGCATGGCCTTCGCCGGAGATGGTGAAGCGTTTGATCTGTTAGTTGTAGCCCGAAGACAGGGTGAACCGGTCGGCGTTCATAGGTGATGCCCGGACCGATGCTGCCGCGCAAGCGCGCACCTGAACGCCCATTACATCTCTCTTCTTGGGGCATTGGTTCGCAACGCGTTCGCCAGAGATCTCTACACGGAAATCGGGAAAAAATCAGAGGCTACGCGGTTTGATAGGCAGTAGTAATTGTGCCCAAGATTTTCGATAAATATGGCATATGCACGCCCATTGATTTTCCAAATTACTCCATTAGTGAATCTTTCTAGGCGCGATTACATGAAAATATGCTTTTGGAATAAGAAATTTTTTACCGAATCCGCAGAACTTGTTCCCGGAAAATCGTCTTTATAGGGGCTAGGAATGGTGGCTTTCTTCCTTAATCGTTCTATCGCAATGCGATTGGCTGTAGTTTGTTTATTACCATTAGTTGCGCTTATCGCGATCAGCGGAAATAAGCTCTACGAAGAGTACAAGCGGTCGAATGAAGTGCAATTTGCGCTGCAGATACTCGATGTAGCGCCGGTTATTTCCAACCTTGTTCATGAGCTGCAGAAGGAGCGGGGCACTTCTGCGGGCTTTATCGGTTCAAAAGGCCAGTCCTTTGCCGATGCCATCCGGCAACGCCGCGCCGACACGAATGAGAAACTTGTCACATTCCGCGAAAATGCGCCTTCCCCGACCGGACGTCTGGCGGTCCCGGTGTTTGCCCAGCCGTATGAAGTGACCCTTAAGTCTCTCTCGAAGCTGGACGAGATGCGGGCCAGGGTCGACAAACTCGAATTGACCGTGCCCCAGATGGCGGCATTTTATACGCCGCTGATTGCGAACCTGCTGGAAATGGTCGAGAGCATCAACAGCATCATCGACAACGGGCAGATGCTGCGCCCGGTACTCGCGTACACCGCTTTGCTCCAGGGCAAGGAGCGGGCCGGCATCGAGCGCGCAATGGGGGCCGCCGGTTTCGGCAAAGGCAACTTTGGCGAAGGCGTGTTTCGCCGGTTCATCCGGCTCGGCGCACAGCAGGACACTTTCCTCGGAACGTTCCGCCGCTACGCCTCGGATGCCGAAATCGCGTTCCTCGAAGAACAGCTTGCCGGTGCGGTGCAGGCTGATGTGCTTGCTCTGAGGAAACTGGCCGAGGGCTCTCCCTTCGGCGCGGATATTTCCGGAGTGACCGGTCCGCAATGGTTCGCAGCCAGTACACGCCGGATCGATGCCCTCAAGAAGGTGGAAGACAAAAAGGCCGCGTCGCTCAAGGCCCAGGCATCATCATTGGCAGCAGAGTCTCAGGCCGCATTTTGGGTGCTCAAAGTCGTGCTGATCTCTTTGGCAGTGGTAACCATCGGCATTTCCTGGATTGTATACCGGTCAATCGTGCCGCCGATCTCGAGGCTTGTGAGCACGATGCGGCGCTTAGCGAGCGACGACATCTCGGTCGAGGTCGAAGGGACCGAGCAGGAAGACGAAATCGGCGAGATGGCGCGCGCCGTTGACGTCTTCAAGGCAAATGCGGTTGAGCGGGGCCGGCTGGAGAAGAGCGCCAAGATCGAACGAGACCGCGAACGCCAGCGTCAGGCCCATCTTGACCAGATTGTAAGCGAATTCCGGCCACTGGTCGTTTCGACCCTGGACAACACAAAGGGTGAGAGTGACGACATGCGCAAGGCAGCGGACCTGCTTGCGAATGTCGCGGAGAATGCGGCAAATCAGGCCGGTTCGGCACGCTCTGCCACCGAAAGTGCATCCGAGAATGTTCAGGTCATGGCTGCGGCGACTGAAGAGCTGTCGGCATCGATCCAGGAAATTGCGGCGCAGACAAGTCGCGCCGATTCGCTCATGATTGAGACCGAAACCCAGGCAGTCGCCACCAACGAGGACGTCGGCCGCCTGTCCGTGGCGGCCGAGCAGATCGACTCGTTCGTCAGCATGATCCGGAGCATCGCGGAACAGACCAATCTGCTTGCCCTGAACGCCACAATCGAGGCGGCGCGCGCCGGCGATGCGGGCAAGGGTTTTGCCGTAGTGGCGTCCGAGGTGAAGGAACTCTCTGCGCAGACCGCGAGGGCGACGGAGGAGATTTCCGAGCAGGTTTCTGGCATCCAGAGTTCCATGATCGAAACCGTGAATGCCATTGGCAAGATCACCGAGGCGATGACCGAAGCACGCGGCCTGACGTCACAGATCGCGACCTCCGTCGATGAGCAATTGTCGGCGACCCGTGAGATCACCAAGGCGGTCGGGTTTGCGTCTTCCGGCACCTCGACGGCGTCCGGGAACGTCGACAATGTTGCCGGTTCGATCGAGAAGACATCCGAAGTCGCGACACAGGTCAACAGCACGTCGGCTAATTTGTCAGTTGCAACGGCACGTCTCGCCAGCGAAGTCGAGCGCTTTCTCTCCGACGTTGCCAAAGATGTGGCAGAACGCCGAGGCGCAAGCCGCAAACTCCTGCGCGAGGCTGTGGTGATCTCGAAAAGCGGCCTTCGTCATCATACCAATCTGATCGACATCAGCGAATCGGGTGCCCGGATCGAGTCGGTGGAAGGGGTCGGACTTGACGACGACTTAACACTGAAGCTGGCGACCGGAACCGATGTGTCCGCGAAAGTGATCTGGTCGGGGCCTGACGGCATTGGCCTGAAATTCGCCCACGAAATTGAATGGACAGAAGACCATGCTAATGCAGCGTGAGGGGTCCCCCACACAATCAGATTGAGCCGGCCGGTTCGGTCTGCAGGCGGCCAATCCTGCGTTGCAGAGGAACCCGATAAGCGGCAGCGCCGATCGTCGAGGCCGAACCAGTCTCGCGATCGCGCCCGCACCGCTGATCAGACGTTACCATAGTTTAGAATCATTCCAATAAATGGAATTCGGGCGGCAGATTGCAAGGGAAGTCCGCGCATTGATTGATGCGTATGACGGCGAAAGTGTCGCAGGGCGATCCGCTGCTTTTCCTTCACCGTACCAGCGACTATGACACTTCAGAATGCACAACCCGAGCAACCGACGATCCTGCTTGTCGACGATGACGCTGCGTTCCTGCGCACGTTGGCCAGATCGTTCAGCCGGCTTGGCTACTTGGTCTGGCCGGCACTGACGGTTGACGAGGCGAGGCAGGCCATAGGAGCGAGTGCACCGGAATTCGCCGTCATCGATCTGCACCTTGCGGACGAAAACGGACTGGAAGTGCTCGAACATCTCTCCATGGTTTCGCCGCAGACGAAGTCGGTCCTACTCAGTGGCTACGCAACCCCGGCTTCGGCGGTTGAAGCGACGAAACTGGGCGCGATCGACTGCCTGCCGAAACCGGTGAGCATCGAGGAGATCGAGCACGCGTTTCAGCAGACTTCCGACTGCGTCACTGAGCTCCCGATGGCCGTCATGAATCCGTGCGAGGCCAGAATTCAGCACATTCTGGCGCACTGGGAGAAGTGCGATCGCAATACAATGAAGGCCGCCAAATCGCTGGGAATGCATCGGCGGACGCTGCAGAGAATACTGAGCAGAGCGGGTATGGGCAGGACGCCGGATACCGGTCTTGAGACACCCACCAGGTTTGCAAAGCTCCGGCGGCTGCTGAGAGTCTGGGGCCGTTCTCCAGATGAATTTGTCGGCTGACGGAGGGAATGCCAGTGACAGTGAAATCGGATGAAACCAGATTGACCGTTTTCTACGACGGCTCATGTCCGTTGTGCCGGCGGGAAATCGGGTTCTACCGCAAACAGGATGGCGCCGGGAGGATCGAGTGGTTCGACCTGTGCGAGAGCAATGCGGATCCGGTAGCGGGCCGACTGAGCCGTGACGCTGCCCTGCGGCGTTTTCATGTGCTTGGAAGCGACGGCACTTTGGCGAGCGGCGCGAACGGTTTCGCGATGTTGTGGAGCGAATTGCCCGGTTTCGCGCTGATCGGGAGAGTTGCCGGATATCCGGTCATAAGAGACGTTCTGGAGGTCGCCTATCGCCTGTTTCTGAAAGTGCGCCCCCGCCTGCAGAGACTGTTTGATCGGCACGATGCCAGCGCAGGCGCCTGAATGCTCGCTGTTGCATTGACTGTATCCCTGCACTGCCCGCCCGGATAGGTTCGCCAGCAAGCACACCGGCTGACACCCGGGCAAGCAGGCATCAGTTACCATGACCGACACATCTCCGCACCCAACAGAAGCCATTCCCGGGTTCTACAACGACCTTGCGGCTTCGTTTGAGTTCGCCTGGAACGCGCTCGAAAATGCTGCAACCGACAGGCGGTCGCCTATGCGCATGCCGGTTCTGGGAAGCACGGGGCTTGACGGGTCGCCACAAGTCAGGACGGTTGTTCTGAGGGACGTATCACGGGCCGGCGGCCGGTTACGCATTCATACCGACACAAGATCCCGCAAGGTTGAAGAGCTCAAACGTGATCCCCGATGTTGCGTTCTTGCCTACGATCCGGTCGCCGGGATCCAGCTGAGGCTGTCGGGCACCGCGACAATTCACACTGAAGACCGGGTTGCCGATAAAGCGTGGCAAGGGTCACGGGCCATGTCACTTGCCTGTTATGCGCAAGATGCGGCACCTGGTGATGTGCTGGCGGACCCGGCCACTGCTGACACCAATGGCGCGGCCGACCTCGAACTCGGCCGATGCAACTTCGCTGCCATCCTGATGCAACTCGAAAGCATCGAGTGGCTCTATCTGCACATTTCGGGACATCGTCGCGCCCTTTGGCAACGTTCTGCGGACGATTGGTCCGGTACCTGGCTGGCTCCGTAATACCCCCGTAGAGATGCTGATATTGACCGGTTGATGCGTCCGGTTCCTGTGACATGAGCAATGGCAATCTGATCCTGGTCCTGGGCGACCAGCTGACGGAAACGATCTCGTCGCTGCGGGCGGCCGACCGTGAGCGCGACCGCGTTCTTATGGTCGAGGTCATGGAAGAAGCCACCTATGTCCGGCATCACAAGAAGAAGATCGCGTTCCTGTTCTCCGCGATGCGTCATTTTGCGGAGCGCTTGCGGCAGGCCGGCTGGATGGTCGACTACGTCGTGATTGACGCTCCGGAAAACACCGGATCATTCACCGGCGAGATCGCCCGCGCGGTCGAGCGGATAGAGCCCGAAAGAATTCTGGTCACGGAACCCGGCGAATGGCGTGTTCGGACGGCGATGGAAGGCTGGAACGCAGCACTGGGTATCCCGGTGGAGCTCCTCGATGACGACCGCTTTATTTGCTCCCGTGACGCCTTTGCCGAATGGGCGGAGGGGCGCAAGCAGCTTCGTATGGAGTATTTTTACCGGGAGATGCGCCGGGCGACCGGTCTTCTCATGGACGGCGATCAGCCCGCGGGCGGCCGTTGGAATTTTGATTCCGAAAACCGCAAGCCGGCCGCGTCTGACCTATTCATGCCCGAGCCATTGCGGGTCGAGCCGGACGAGACAACCAAAGCCGTGCTCGATCTCGTCGGTGAACGCTTCCCGGACCACTTCGGCGATCTCGAACCGTTCTGGTTCGGCGTAACACAGCAACATGCGGAAACGGCGCTTCAGCTATTTCTGACCGAAGCCCTGCCGTCCTTCGGCGACTTTCAGGACGCCATGCTGGCGGACAACCGGTTCCTTTATCATTCGGTGCTCTCGCTCTACATCAATGCGGGCCTTCTCGATCCGCTCGACGTGTGCCGGCGTGTCGAGGCCGAGTTCCTGGGTGGTCGCGTTCCCATCAATTCAGCGGAAGGCTTTATCCGGCAGATCATCGGCTGGCGCGAATATGTGCGCGGCATCTACTGGCTCAAGATGCCGGAGTACGTAAACGAAAATTTCTTCGAGGCAGACCGTCCGCTGCCTGACTTCTACTGGACCGGGAATACGGACATGGCCTGCCTGAGAGCGGCGATACGCCAGACGAAGGAAGAGGCCTACGCGCATCATATCCAGCGCCTCATGGTGACCGGCAACTTCGCCATGCTGGCCGGCGTCGAGCCCCGTCAGGTTCACGAATGGTATCTCATGGTCTACGCCGATGCATACGAGTGGGTCGAATTGCCGAATACGCTCGGTATGAGCCAGTTTGCGGACGGTGGCCTGCTGGGCTCGAAGCCCTATGCAGCGAGCGGCAATTACATCAACAAGATGTCCGATTATTGCGGTGACTGCCGTTTTGACGTGAAGCAGAAAACAGGTGACGGCGCTTGCCCGTTCAATCCGCTTTACTGGGATTTCCTGGTCCGCAACGAGGACAAGCTGCGCGGCAACCCGAGGCTGGCGCAGGTCTATCGCACCTGGGACCGCATGGCGGAAGACAAGCGTGCCGACTACCGCAAGAGCGCTAACGTAATCTTGGAGCGGCTGTAACGGTCACGACCTGTTCCGAATGCCTAGAGCATCGTCCTGACGTCCCAGAGCTCCGGGAAGAACGTCCGCTCCAGCGCCGTCTTGAGGTAGGCCACGCCTGACGACCCTCCGGTGCCGCGTTTGTGGCCGATGATCCGGCGCACGGTCGTCATGTGGCGGAAGCGCCATTGCTGGAACCAGTCCTCGACGTCGACGAGTTCTTCCGCCAGCTCGTAGGCCTCGAAATGCTGTTCCGGATTGCGGTAGACCTCAAGCCAGATTTCCCGCAGGTCGTCGCTGTATTGATGCGCGCGCGAAAAATCGCGATCCAGAAGATCGCGCGGGACGGTGAACCCCTGCCGCGACAGAAAAGCGACCGCCTCGTCGTAAAGGCCGGGCGCGTCGAAAGCGGCTTTCAGCCTGGCGTAAATCTCCTCGCGATGGCGATGAGGTCCGAGCATGCCCTTGTCGCGCGCGCCGAGAAGGATTTCCATCAGCCGGTACTGATGCGACTGAAACCCGGAGGCATTGGCAAGGCGATCGCGGAACGTCAGGTAATCGGCGGGCGTCATTGTCGACAGCACATCCCACGCGCTGACCAGCTGTTCCTGTATCCGCGATATGCGCGCCAGCGCCTTGAATGCGATACCGGCCTTGTCTTCGCGCAGTGATGCGGTCGCGAGCTCGAGCTCGTGGATGATCAGTGAGATCCACAACTCCTGGACGTGATGAATGACGATGAATAGCTTTTCATCGTGCTCATCGCTCAGGGGCGTCTGCGCCGCAAGCAGCCTGTCGAGCTTGAGGTAGTCGCCGTAGGACATGTCCTCCGAAAAATCGAGCCGCATGCCGGGCTCGATCCGGCTGGACTCATCGTGCTCCGTCATGCCATGGGCCTTCCTCTCTGGAACCGCTCTTCACAGTCAGTATCGCACGGCCACCTGGTAAAGTCCGTCGACCGTCAGCGCCAGCCGTTCATAATCGAGAGTCTCCGGTCTGTCGCTCGCCATATGGTAATTCGGGTTTCTCAGAAACGCCGTGTCCGTCACCATCAGGGCGGGGAGATCGTGCTGCCAGAACCCCCAGTGGTCCGACAGGTCTATGCCCGGGACGAAGGCCGGCGCGTTGATCGAATAGACCGGCAGGCGGTCGCTGACCCGCATCAGAGACTTCACGCGGGAAACGAGCCGCCGGTCGAAGGACCGGCCGACCACGCCGATGAAATCGCCGCGGTCCGGATAGAACCACGTCAGAAATGACAGCGGGTAGGTTTGCGAGCCCGGCACATCCGAGTAGTAGCCGATCATCTCGACACTGATCATGAGCTTGAGGTCGGCACCGGCGTCGACCAGCCCCCGGGCATGTACGTGTGACCCCATCTTTTCGGACCGGAAGTTCGGCGGCTCCTCGAGCGTAAAGGCGACGAGGTCGAGCCGGTGCGGCAGGTCCGGTTTGGCGGTGTTGATCATCCGGGCCAGTTCGAGGACCCCGGCAACCGCGCTCGCGTTGTCGTCGGCACCGGGATTGTCGTCGCCGGCAACATCGTAGTGGGCGCCGATCACGACACGCTTTCCGTCCGGCGGACCGAAAGAACAGATGATGTTGTGGTAGTCGTTGCCGCCGACCTGGAACGTCTCCCGTTCCGGCGTGCAGCCGGCGTCCCGGAACTGCGCCTCGACATGATCTGCGGCGGCATTGAGGGACGCGACGTTGTGGTAAGCCCGCGACGGATTGCTCGCGGCAAGAAACTCCACATCCGCCCTGATGCGGGCGGCATCGGCAACCGGGGCATTTTCAATCGGTTCCGGGGCGGTCAGAACCGGGTTTTTCAAAAACCAGAACAGACCGACGTAGGCGAACAGGCACGCCACACCGATCAGCAACAGAAATTCCAGCACTCTTCGCACCTCAGATACTCGTCCGCTCGGGCCGCTCAGGCACGGACTGTCCTCATGTCGTTCCGGCGAGCGTACCCGCGATTGGCGCGCCTGTGTGTTTCGTGATGCGTTACCATCGGCTATCCTGTCGCTGCGATCTGCGCAAGGCTTAATCTATCCCTGAACCGCTTGCGAACGCTGCTATGCCCCGAACTGCCTCCAAGCCCTCCGCCGAACCGGCTCCACTTGATCTGAGGTCGGAGTTCGCGCGGTTCCGGCGCAACCATGACGCCAACGGGCTTCTGCATTTTGCGGCCCACAGTCATCATTTCTGGCCCGACGCCTCGGAAGAGGCCCAGGCCGCGTACTGGCAGGACTCGGCGGAGTTTGCCGACCGCAAGTGGAATCACGTGCTGGGCACCGTGTGGGGCGACGTGCGGACCGGCATCGCGCGGCATCTCGGTCTGCCCGACCCCATGACCCTCGTCCCGGCACCCAATACGCACGAGTTTGTCGTCAGGCTGCTGTCCTGCCTGCCGCAGGACAGGCCCGGGCGGATCCTGACGACCGACGGAGAGTTCCACTCGTTCCGCCGCCAGTGCGCGCGGCTCGAGGAAGACGGCCTTGTCGAACTGACAAGCGTTCCGACGGAACCGTTCGGTGATTTCGGTGCGCGGTTTGCCGAAGCCGCCCGGGACGGCGAGGGCTACGACCTGGTGTTTGTCAGCCAGGTGTTCTTCGATTCCGGCTACGCCAATGACGACCTGAGCGGCCTTATCGGTGAACTGGACCATCTCGGCGACGCCCTGATCGTGATCGACGGCTACCATGGCTATCTCGCCCGGCCCACCGATCTCTCGAAGGTCGCGGATCGCGTGTTCTATCTGGCCGGCGGCTACAAATATGCCATGTCGGGCGAGGGCGCCTGCTTCATGCATTGTCCGCCGGGTGTCGCGCCGCGTCCGCGCAACACCGGTTGGTATGCCGGCATTGCCGAACTGGCGAACGCACAAAGCGGGGTTCCGTATGCGGAGGACGGCTGGCGGTTCATGGGCGCCACGTTCGATCCGTCCGGTCTCTATCGCATGCGGGCCAGCCTCGCATGGCTCGAGCGGATGGGACTGGATGCTCACGTAATTCACGCTCATGCAAGGGCGCTGCAGCGGCAGTTTGTTTCCGGCCTGGACAGTCAGGCCTTCGGGCCGTTCGACGAAACGGCGCTCGTTGTCCCGGTTGGCGATGCAACCATTGGCAACTTCCTGACGTTCCGAAATCCGGACGCCGGGAACTGGCAGGGCGCGCTGCGCGACCGCGGCGTGATTGTCGACAGTCGGGGAGACCGGCTGCGCGTCGGCTTTGGTCTTTATCAGTCCTCCGAAGATGTCGATGCTTTGCTGCAGCGCATCAGGGAGTTGAACTGACAGCACGCCGGGACCGCGGCGTCTTGTTCACCACCTTTGACCACGTTTTTGCCTGATTTGTCCCGTTTTGGGTCAAGTTGACCGATTTTCGCTGCGACAAATTGGACCGCCGGCCGATGGGGTGTTGACCATTGTGCAGTGCAGCGTTAGCACCGTCGCCCGATTTCGAGCGGAACACACCGGTGGGGCGTCCGGCCGCTCGGAAGACGACCGAAACGAAAGAGAATTGGAAGACCATTATGATTTCAGCAGTTGTGCTTGCGTGTTACCTGGGCCTTGCGGAATGCAAGCCGTCCAAGTCCATCTGTGCAGCCAGGCCCATGTCGAACGCCTGTCTCAACCAGTCGCGCAGGTAGCGCTACATGCCCCGGGTGACCGAAACGTCACCGTCACGAAAGGTTCGCAGAAAGGCCCGCCGGCTTCCTCCCCGGCGGGCCTCTTTGATTCGCGGCACCCGATTTGGTCGCGTGACGCCGGGAGCGGAGGGCTGCAGATTGCCTCCCGGTCCGGGTGATATCATGTATCCTGTCTGCGCGCGGAACGGATTGAGCGCAGCTGTCAGGGTCGTCGTGTGAACTATGAAATTCTGGATTCACATATGCCTGCTCGCCGCCGGTCTGGTCGCGGCGGGACTGGCGCACGCCCAGAGCCAGGTGGACAAGGGCCTGGCGGCCTATGGCAAGGGCGACTACAAGGCCGCGCTGGAATTGTGGCTGCCGGAAGCGCGCGCGGGCAACGTGATCGCGCAAAACAATGTGGCCATCCTCTATGACCGCGGCCAGGGCGTCGCCAAGGACAGCGACAAGGCGTTCCATTGGTATCGCCAGGCCGCCGAGGAGGGACACAGCCACGCCCAGTACAACCTGGGCCGGATGTACGACAACGGTGAAGGCGTTCAGCGCGACCAGGTCCTGGCGTTCAAGTGGTTTACGCTTGCCGCTCTGAGCGGCCGGACCGAGTTCGTCCGCAATCGCATCAATTACGCCAAGCTTCTCGACAAGACCGATGTCGCGCGCGCCGAGGTGCTGGCAGCGGGATGGCTGGCCGAGCGAAAGCGCAAACGCCGCCAGAAGCAGTGACGCCTGAAATGCCTGGAGAGGCGGGAAGGTCATGTTCCGTAGTTGATTTCCATGCCGCGACTATGCGATTATGAAAAGAACAAATCATGAACAATTAGATCGCTGGAGGTGTGTGTTGAAAATCGATTACGTCGAGTTGCCGGTCACCGATTTTGCGCAGGCCAAGACCTTCTACGGCAGCGCGTTCGACTGGGCATTCGAGGACTGGGGCGACGACTACGTGGCGTTCTCGGAGTCCGGTCTCGAGGGCGGATTCCGCAAGGCGGAAGCGCCACCGCCGCGCGGCGGCGCACTCGTGATCCTGTATGCCGACGATCTCGAGGCTGCCGAAACGGCGGTCGAGAGCGCAGGCGGACACATCGTCGAGCGGCACGAGTTTCCCGGCGGACGGCGATTCCACTTCACCGATCCTTCAGGCAATGAACTCGCTGTCTGGACCAAAACGGATCAGGGCTGAGGCAGGTTCCTAAACGGGACCGCCTGGCCACGGAAAAGTGCTTGCCGTGCGCATGATGGTCCTCACGACCGGCGAATGGGGCCGCCCGGCCACGGTCACGAGCGAGATTGTCCGGGAGACTTCAGGGCTTGTCACCGGCCGCGTCGCGATGCCGGGCAGTGTCGGCAGGAACTCGGGCATGACGCTGCAGCCGTGACCGGCCAGCAGCAGGGCCTGGACCCAGTCCTCGCGCTCGCTCGAATATTGAATGTTCACGGCCCAGGTCTTCTCTTCCCCGAGCGCCTTGAAGTGGTCGGAGAACTCGCAATGCACGCGCTTCAGATAGTCTTCGCCATCCAGTTCCGGGCAGGGAATGGCGTTCATCTGTTCGAACCTGTGGCCCTTCGAAAACGCGATCGTGTAGCGTTCCGAATAAAGGGGAATGGCCCTGAGCCGGTCCGGCAATGACGGCAGGCCGATCAATGCGAGTTCGAGGTCGCCGTCGAGCAGCATGTCGACCAGCTCCTGTCCTGCCGCTTCCTTGATCTCGACGGCGATCGACGGGATCTCGTCGTGGAGCTTTGCCAGAAACGGGATCATCTGGTTCGGGCCGATCGTCGACATGACGCCGAGTCGTGTCGCGGCGTGGTCGAGCGAATGGAAGCTGTCGGCCTCGGCCTTGGCCGCTTCGCTCGCTCCGTAGATGGTCTCAAGATGCGGCTTCATCAGCCGCCCGAGCTCGGTCAGGTGCGTCTGGTTGCGCTCCCGCCGGAACAACTCGCCGCCGAGCTCGTCTTCAAGCTTCTTGACTGCCCGGGTCAATGACGGCTGCGCGACGTTGCAGGCCTCCGCCGCCCGCGTGAAATTGAGCGTCTCGCAGACCGCCAGAAAATACCGGACCTGATGCATCTCCATAGCCAAAAACTCACGAGAATGACGGAATCACTCACAAACCGGTGATTGAGACGCCGAAATTAGGGGTTTGTATAGCTGATGGCTATGAAAACAGGAGTCCATTGATATTTCAATCGCACTCCCGGAAAGCCCATTTCCTGAGACACGGGAAACCAATACCCATTGAATTTTTTGCAGGCACCCTCTGGACCCCATACGGAGACAATCCAATGAACCGTACCCTCATCACTGCAGCACTTGCCGCGGCGGGACTCGCTGCGATGGCCGGCGCCGG
>CBDHYJ010000038.1:0-96657 GCA_965275905.1 Hyphomicrobiales bacterium
ATCGACGCCCTTACGCATGGCGTCCTCGATGACAAGGCTTCGAGTCTTGACGCTCAGATGGAGATCACCGACGAACTGCGAACGGCGCTGTTGGCGATTGGATCCGAAACACCGTCCAATCTCGAGGCGGTCGCTCATATCGAGTTTGCGGCAGTGAAGGACGAGGATCGCTCATCCGTCGTTGTGGGGCCGAAATTCATCGGCGAGCCGATCTTGTTGTCGCATCTCTTCTGGCGTCTTGAGGGCGAGCCGATGCCGGCCAACATTCGCAACGCATTTCCGCGGCTGTCGAAAGCGAAATGGGACGCGGCGCTTCGTTTCGTGGTGCTTATGCTCTCGGGCCTTGAACGGGATATCATTCGAATCCGGAAAGACTGAGCGTCCCCCGAACGAGGATTACGCACTCCACGGAACGACGATCCTGAAGTCACCGCTCACCGAGCCATCCGACGCATCTTCAAGAGGAATCGTGACACGCTGCCGTTGCTCCGGCGAAAGGTAGTTGTAAAGGCCATCACGGTCGTTGTCAGGATCGCCTTCGACGTACATCTGCGTGGTCAACGCTTCTCCCGATCCGTTGTGAACCTTGAAATGGATGTGGGGCGTGCGGCCGGGGTAGGGGACAGGTTTGATCGTTCTGAACCTGTACCGGCCGTCACCGTCGGTACGCGCATGGCCGAAGCCCTGAAAATGGGCATCGCGCTTGCGCGAATTCGAACGGTCTCCACGGTGAAGGTATCGTCCATTGGCATCGCATTGCCAGATCTCGACGATCGCGCCTGCGACCGGATTCCCATCTCTGTCGACGACTTCGCCTGTAAGGTGAAGAATCGTTCCCCCAGCCTCTTTCGTCTTGGACTCAATAAGCACCAGGTCGCTGTCGGTGTCCGGAAACAGGTCACGCTCTCTGGGATAAAACGGTCCTTCGGCCTGGCGCGGCGTAGCCGGCAAGCGTGCCTCCGCAACTGCGGGTGTCAGTGCAAGTGCGCCGCCCGAAACGGCTGCCAGGAACTTTCGCCGATCAATTGAATTGGTCATCTGTCTTTGAGCTCCAGCCGCTCGCATTCCATTATATGTCGTGTCGAGGCGTTCGTGAGGCAAGCGCTTGGTGGGTTCAGGCCTGGCAGGATCGGTCACGATTGTGCGAGCGGGCCGGGTAGATCCGAGAGCAAGCCGGGCGAAATGAGACTTGCCTGATTTGGGTTTGCTGATAGGAAGCTGGCGGAGCAAGTCTACGTCGTCTTTGTCGTTGGGAGGAGGACATGCCCGAAGAAATGGTGCTGACGAGGCCGCAGGGCCGTGTGCTTGAAATCGTTCTGAACCGCCCGCCTGCAAACGCGATCAATCGCGAAATGAGCAGGGCGATTTATCGGGCCTGCCGGGAACTCCAGGACCATGACGCCTACAGCGTGGGCATCATAAGAGGTGAGGGTGACCGCATTTTCTCTGCCGGTTGGGACCTCAAAGAAGCGGCGGATGAGGGCGGTATAATAGAGGAACTGGAAAACGATCCGGTTGTCGGACATGGTCCCGGCGGCTTTGCGGGCATCACCCGATTTCACGATTTGCGCAAACCGGTCGTCGCCGCGGTCAATGGCGCCGCTGTCGGTGGGGGGTTCGAAATCGTACTCGCGTGCGACGTGATTGTGATGGCCGAGTCAGCATTTTTCGCATTGCCGGAGATGCAGCGGGGAATTCTCCCTGACGGCGGCGGCGTTCAAAGATTGCCCCGCCTGATACCTTACAACGTCGCCAAGGAGATGATGCTGACGGGACGCAGGATGAGTGCGGAAGAGGCGTGCCGCTGGGGTCTTGCGCGTGAAGTTGTACCGGCCGCCGACTTGACGGTCCGAGCGATTGAAGTCGCCAACGAAATTGCCCAGGGAGCACCGTTGGCCCTGCAGGCGCTGAAGGAAGTGTTGTCCTATATGGAATCGATGCCGATCGCCGAAGCGCTGGACAGAGTCATCGCCGGAGGCGGAAGCGGATGCGAAATATACGAGAAAATGCTGGTGTCAGAAGATTCGCTGGAGGGCATGACGGCATTCGCCGAGAAACGCGAGCCGAATTGGAAGGGCCGCTGAAAGTCCTCGGGCCGTCCGACCCCGCCGGACGCATTCCTGTGCAGATGTGAAGCTGAGTCTTTGGACACAATTCTGATGTTGGCTGGACCTGAATGTCATCACCAGGTTCGCTCCGTTGAGCAGCGCCGGCCGTCATCGGATCCGGCAACCCACACGTTGCCGCGAGAGCAATGATCTTCAAACGTTTGAGCGCCGATTGGGCTTCAGAAGTGGGGCGGCGGCGGAGCATGGGGGCGACACGCTCCGCCGCCGCGATTGGAGCGGAATTGATCCTGGCTACGGTACCGGATGATCCGCTCTAATTGTCGTCGCCGCGTTTCTCATCCCGATCGCGCCGCTCTTCACGCCACTTGCGCCAGCGCCGGGGGCGGTCCTCTTTCGAGATTGCACCGTCCTCATTTCGGTCCAGGCGGCTGAACATGCGATTGATCGGACGGTCGATTTCGTCAGCCGAGATTGACGCGTCGCCATCTCTGTCGAAGAACTGGAACCGGCGCACCATACGCGGCCGCATCATGTCCAGCCATACGCCTTCGAACTCCTGCAGCGTGATCTTGCCGTCCTTGTCGACGTCATGCTTCGTGACGAGGTTGTTGCGTACGGTGTCTACCTCTGCCCGGGTGACCTTGCCGTCGTTATCGGTATCGAACCGTTCCATCATGCGCATGCCCATCCGCCGCATGTGCCGACGGTAGCCCTTGCGGTGGCCGTACATACCCCGGCCTTCCCAGCCCTGGTGCCAACCGCCGCCGTGATGCCAGCCGGATCCCGAACGATCAGCATAAGCGGCTCCTGCTATACCCGCGACGCCGAGAAGACCGACGACACCGGCCGCAATTGCGATTTTCTTGCCTTTAGTCATTTCATACCTCGATTGTTGAGTGCCCGATTGACTGCCTTGTGCGATGAAGCAGATATGGGGGATCCCTGTCGCAGAAGTACGACCGCCGACAGGCAGTTTGGTCACAAGCTGTCACAGGGTCTGAATCTGACAAACTTTGTTACATTTTTTCCGCCGTTCGGCGTCGAACGCGGCATATGTTTTCAATGAATTGACGCTAAAGAAGCGAATATGGAAACGACGCCGCACATTCTCGTTGTGGACGACCATCGCGACATCCGGGACCTGGTCGCCCGGTTTTTGGTCAAACACGGCCTTCGTGCAACCACAGCGAAGGATGCTCAGGACGCGCGAAGCGCGCTGAAGGCAAGTGGCTTTGACCTTGTTGTGCTGGACATCATGATGCCAGGCGAAGACGGTTTGTCCCTGACGCGGCATCTGCGCGAAACGACAACCACACCGGTAATCCTGCTGACCGCGATGGCCGAGGAAACGGACCGGATCGTGGGCCTCGAACTCGGTGCGGACGACTACCTGACAAAGCCATTCAATCCACGCGAACTCCTGGCCCGGATCAAATCGGTGCTGAGGCGGGTGAACAGTCTGCCGCCCAGCCGCGAACCCGAAGCCGGTCTGCGGTACCTGTTCGACCAGTGGACGCTTCATTCCGACCGGAGGGAGCTGGAAGATGCAAATGGCGTCATCACGCCCCTGAGCACGAGCGAGTTCCAGTTGCTTACAGTCTTTGTTCAACGACCCAATATGGTCCTGTCGCGTGAACAACTGCTCGATCTCACAAAAGGGCGGGCCGCCAAGGTGTTCGATCGAAGTATAGATAACCAGGTTTCGCGGCTACGCCGGAAGATCGAAGCGGATCCGAAAGAGCCACGGCTGATTCAAACGGTCTGGGGCGGCGGTTACAAATTCGCCGGGCAAGTCGAACGGTCATGAATCGGCTCCTGCCACAGAGCCTGGCCGGCCGGCTGGTCGCGCTTCTGGTCCTCGCATTGTTCGTGTCCCAAATCCTGACATTCGCGATTTTTGTCGGCGAGCGCCGCATGGCATCGCGCCTGATCGACCAGGAGAATATTCTTGCGCGTACGGTCTCCATGGTGAGGCTGCTTCAGGAAAGCCCGATCGACCTGCATCAGAGGCTTGCCCGCACGGCCAGCACTCGGCGCTTCGAGTTCTGGTTATCCCGGGAGAGCGCAATCGGCCAGCAACCGACTGACAGGCCAAGCAAGTTTCTGGCTCAGGAGTTGAAAGACGTCATTGGGCCGGATGCCCGCACTGTACGGGCGGATGTGTCGCTTCTCCGACGGTGGCGTCGCGCCCATGACGATGATCGGGAGAGATACCGAAGACATCGCCATCGCGGACCGCAGATCGTTGGCATTTCGGTGTCGGTGGAACTGGCCCCGGACCGCTGGCTGAATGTGGCCGGCAATCGTCGCAGGTTTGGACCCGCGCGGCTTTGGCCATGGATAATCTCGCTTGTGGTGAGCGGCCTCGCCATTACGCTTGTCGTGGTCTTGGTCATCAGGCGAATAACACAGCCAATGGCCAGGCTCGCAGAAGCTGCCGACCGATTTGGTCGGGGGGAGGACGTCGACCCACTGCCGGAGAGCGGTCCACGGGAAGTCCGCAGTACAACGACTGCATTCAATCAGATGAGAGAACGACTGCACCGTTTCGTGGAAGACCGAACGCGCATGCTCGCAGCAATCAGCCACGACCTTCGTACGCCGATTACGACGCTGCGATTGCGCGCTGAATTCATCGAAGATGAAGAGACGCGGTCCAAAATCCTCGAGACCCTGGATGAAATGCAAAGTATGGCGGAGGCCACGCTTGCATTCGTGCGCGAGCAGTCAGAGCGGGAGGACACCCGGACTGTCGATCTGACCTCCCTCGTTTCCAGCCTGTGCGATGATCTCGCGGATCTTGGCAAGGATGTGAGACTTGTCGCGCCGGGCAAGATCCTTTGTCGATGCAGGCCCAACGGCATCAAGAGAGTGCTCAGGAACATCATCGAGAATGCTGTTCGCTATGGCGAACGCGCGCGTGTGAAGTTGGAGCAGCATGATGCGACCATCTCCGTGACCGTGGACGATGACGGCCCGGGCATACCGAGCGGTGATGTCGAGGATGTTTTTCAACCATTCGTCCGGCTCGAGGGTTCGCGAAGCAAGGAGACCGGAGGCGTCGGTTTGGGCCTGGCGATTGCGCGTTCGATCATTCGAAATCACGGCGGTGATATCACTCTGGAAAACCGAGTCGGTGGAGGGTTGAGTGCAATCGTCTCATTCCCCGACGGCACCTCGAATGCTGACTGACAATTTGCCTGCGAGGGTAATTCGTGTCGCGGGTCGCATGATCAATCAAGAAGGATCATGACTGATGTCCGCTTGTCATCGTGCCGTGATCTTGGCGGATGACAATTGAGGGTGGCTGAACGCGTTCCGGACGCGTGAATCTCGATTTAAATTTGGAATCGGCCCAAGCTAAAAAATTAATCGAATCCAAACTGCATTAACCATTAATTAAGATTTCACTTACGTTCACTAACTTTTAACGTTAATGTTTCGTTAGCGGCACACGTGAAGCGTGTATCGGGTTGGAGAGAATCGTCGTTTTGAGGCTAGGAACGGCGGCTTTTTGCCTTCCGGCGTTTGATGTTTGCAGTGCCGCTCGTTTGAGTGATACGTGGGGGCACGCGATGCAATTCAAGCGTCTGTTCACTTCGGACTGCCATTGTCCGTATCGCGGGATTCAGTTCCGGAACACGACGAGCGAAATCCGAAATACTGACGGGTCGGTAGCCTTCCGATTGGAGAATGTCTGCGTACCAGCCAGCTGGAGCAAGGTGGCGACAGATGTGCTGGCGCAGAAGTATTTCCGGAAAACAGGTGTCCCGGCACACGTCAGGAGGGTCGAGGAACCGAGCATTCCATCGTGGCTGTGGCGCTCTGTACCTGACGACAACGCGCTCGCCGAACTGGCGGAAGAAGATCGTTTCGGTCCTGAACGGGATGCCAGGCAGGTGTTCGATCGCCTGGCGGGTACCTGGACGTACTGGGGATGGAAGGCCGGTTACTTCGACAGCGAGGAAGACGCGAGAGTCTTCTTTGACGAAGTTCGGCATATGCTGACGACCCAACGGGCTTCTCCAAACTCGCCGCAATGGTTCAATACCGGCCTGTATTGGGCTTACGGCATCGAAGGCAGCTCAGACGGTCATTTCCATATCGATCATGAGTCCGGACGTCTCAACGTCTCGGATTCGAAATACGTGCATCCCCAGGCACACTCCTGCTTCATCCAATCGGTCGATGACGATCTCGTCAATGAAGGTGGCATCATGGATCTGTGGATCCGCGAAGCCCGATTGTTCAAATACGGGTCCGGCACCGGGGCCAACTTTTCCAACGTCAGAGGAGCCGGAGAACCGCTTTCCGGCGGCGGCGTTTCATCCGGACTGCTATCGTTGCTCAAGGTCGGTGATCGATCTGCAGCTGTTATGCAATCCGGCGGATCGACACGGCGGGCTGCGAAGATGGTCGTGGTCGACATCGATCATCCCGATATTGAAGATTATATCGGTTGGAAGGTCGCCGAAGAGCAGAAAGTCGCTGCGCTCGTGACCGGATCCAAGATTGTCTCGCGTCATCTTTCAAGCATCATGAAAGCTTGCCATCGCCCTGGCGTCAGCGATGACGCGCGTTTCAACCCTGCGGCCAACACCGAGTTGAGGTCCGCAATACGCGCGGCCAGGCGGGCGCATGTTCCGGAGAATTACATTGACCGTGCCGTCCGCTTCGCCAAGGAAGGAAAGTCGGATTTCGCATTCCCGGAAATGGACGTCGATTGGAATTCGGAAGCCTATCTCACGGTGTCGGGCCAGAATTCCAACAATTCGGTCCGTATCCCGGACGCGTTCTTGAAGAGTGTCGAGACGGACGGCGATTGGGACCTAATTGCCCGCACCAGCGGAAACGTTGCGCGCACCGTCAAGGCAAGAGAGTTGTGGGAGAGCATCGGGTATGCGGCGTGGGCATCTGCCGACCCGGGCATTCACTTTCATACCACTATCAATGATTGGCACACGTGTTCGGAAACGGGTCAGATCCGGGCGTCCAACTCATGTTCTGAGTTCAAGTTTCTGGACGATACGGGCAGCACGCTGGCCGCGTTGAATCTTCTGAAGTTCCGTAAGGCCGACGACAGGTTGGATGTCGACGCCTTGGTCGACGCCGCCAGGGTGTGGACCTTCGTGTTGGAAGTTTCGGTATTGATGGCGCAGTACCCGTCACCTGCCATCGCCCAGCGAACGCACGATTATCGGCCCCTTGGACTTGGTTTCGCCAATCTCGGAGGTTTGCTGACTGCGACTGGCGTCGCCTACGATTCCGACGAAGGCCGTGCCCTTTGTGCCGCCGTCTCTGCACTGCTGTCAGGCACCGCCTATGCCACATCCGCCGAGATGGCTGGTCAGTTCGGCCCGTTCAACGGTTATGCGGAGAACGCTGAAAACATGCTCCGGGTGATCCGGAACCACCGACGGGCAGCCCACGGGGAGCAAGCAGGCTACGAGGGGCTGTCGACCCCGCCCGTACCTCTGGACACTGAGGCTTGTCCCGACAAGCGCCTCATTGAAGCGGCTGCAGTCAGCTGGGACCGCGCTGTCGAGCTTGGCGAAAAGAACGGCTTCAGAAACGCTCAGGCGACCGTCATCGCCCCCACCGGTACGACGGGACTGCTCATGGATTGCGACACCATGGGCATCGAGCCTGATTTCGCGCTTGTGAAGTTCAAGTCACTTGCCGGAGGCGGCTATTTCAAGATTATCAACCGAGCGGTTACCGACGGTCTTCGGGTGCTGGGCTACGACGAGCACACCATTGCCGACATTGTGTCCTATGCCGTCGGCAGGAGCACTCTGAGAGGCGCTCCGGGCATAAATCACGATACGCTTCTGGCCAAAGGCTTTACGCCGCAGGTAATCGAAGCGGTGGAGTCGGCCCTCAGCAGCGTTTTTGATATCCGCTCCGCCTTCAACAAGTGGACGTTGGGAGAGGATTTTTGCCGAAATGTGCTGCGCTTCTCCGATGAACAGATCCATGATCCGTCATTTGACGTGCTGGCCGCACTTGGATTCTCCGATCGACAGATCGACGAGGCGAACATCTTCTGTTGTGGAGCCATGACCCTGGAGGGCGCGCCTGCACTGAAGTCCGAAGACCTCCCGGTCTTTGATTGTGCGAACCCCTGCGGACCCCGCGGGAAGCGATTTCTTTCAGTCGAGAGTCATATCCGGATGATGGCTGCCGCCCAGCCGTTCGTTTCGGGTGGCATCTCGAAGACGATAAACATGCCGAACGACGCCACCGTCGAGGATTGCAAGCAAGCCTATATGCTTTCATGGCGCCTCGGCCTCAAGGCGAACGCCATTTACCGTGATGGATCGAAACTTTCGCAGCCGCTCAACGCACGGCCGCTCGCAGACGACGACACGCTCGATGACGATCAGGTCGTAACCATGTTGGAAGACCATCTGAACAAAGAGGCCGAGACGGTAGGAGTGGACAGGAGCCCGCCTCTCAAGCGCGCCGCATCACAATAGAAACGGATGTTCTTTCCAGTTAGGCAATCTGCACTCTTGCGTCGTAGCCGGCGTCGACCGTTTGCGGCTGGACCGGCTCACGCAGGAGATTGCCGAATTCGTGCGCCGGCACCGCGGGGCTGTAGAAGTACCCTTGATATTTGTGACAGCCTTTTTCCTTCAGCCACTTGAGCTGTTTCTCGTTCTCGACACCTTCGGCGACAATCTTCACGTCGAGCAGTTTGCACATCGCAATGATCAATTCCGCAATCGCGCTGGTCTTGTCCAGATCTCGAATGAAGGAACGATCGATCTTCAGGAAGCTGATCGGATAGCGCTGCAGATAGGCCAGATTGGAGTATCCGGTGCCGAAATCATCGATCGCAAGATTGAAACCCATGCCGTGGAGTCTGTGAAGTGCACGGATAACGGTTTCGCTGTTCCCCATAAGCATTGACTCGGTGATTTCGAAGTCCAGCATCGATGGGTTGCAGTTTTCAGCTTCAACAATCCGTTCGATTGCCGGAATAAGCGCCTCACTGTGGAACTGGCGCGGAGACAGATTGACCGCGATGCTGATCTCAAAGCCCTCATCCATCCACTGTTTTTGCTGTGCAGCGGCTGTGGCAATGATCCACTCACCGATTGGCTCGATCAGACCGGTCTCTTCCGCGATTCCGATGAATTCCATCGGACCCAGCAAGCCTCTGCTGGGATGGTACCAACGCAGCAGCGCTTCCGCGCCGAGAATCTTGCCGTGCTCCACGCAGATTTGCGGCTGATAGAACAACGCGAACTCGCCAAGATCGAGGGCCCGCCTGAGATCCGACTCCAGCGCAAGGCGGTTTGCTGCCCGTTCTTCCATGTCGGTGGAAAAGAAACAGTGCCTGTTGCGACCTGCATCCTTTGCTTCATACATCGCAAGGTCGGCGTTCTTCATCAGGGTGTCCAGGTCGTCTCCGTCGTCCGGAAAGATGCTGATGCCGATGCTGGGCGTAATCTGGAGCGAATGTTCGTTCACGCGGATCGGACGCCGAAGTGACTCCTGAATGCGCTCGGCAAGCACGTTGATGTGATCCATTGTAGGAATGTCATCAACGAAGACGACGAATTCATCGCCGCCGATGCGGGCGACCACGTCTCGGCGCCGGGCGCAGGCCCGTATGCGCGAAGCGACCTCGATCAGGAGCATGTCGCCGACCGCGTGACCCAGCGTGTCATTTATGTTCTTGAAGTGGTCAAGATCAATAAACAGAAGCCCACGGCGCTGCTCGAGGCACATGCTTCGGTCAAGATGTTCCTTCAACTCGCGATGCAGGAATGTCCGGTTCGGCAGACCGGTAAGAACGTCATGAAGTGCGAGAAAGTTCGCCTTCTGCTCGGTTTCCTTGAGATTCGAGACATCGACTTCACTAATGAGCAGCGCCGGCGTCCCGGTAACGGCATCCCTGCTTTCCCGGGCCGTTACCTCATGCCAGCGTACCCCGCGCGCAGTTTTGATCTGGGCTGCAATGCTGCCCATTCCTGTTGCCCCCAGCATGGCCTGCAGGGTCTCGAAATCCGCGCGGTCTACGAAGCGGTCGATCAGCTTCGGGGCGCCTTCAAGTTGCGCCGCCCGAGCAGCGGGATTTGAATAGAGCGGTTGCCCGTCGAGTTCGTAGAGCGAGATCATGACGGACGTGTGCAGGAGCGCCTGAGCGCTGCGAAGCGTTTCTGGCGTTTCGGCGGATTCTTCACCCTCTGCGACAGCCTGGCAGAACATCGCCATGCGGCCGTCGTCGAGCCGTAGGCCGCTGAAGATCAGCCTCATGGTGCACGGCTCGCCATTCGGGTAGAGCGTCCACACCTCAGTAAAGGACTCGCCGTTGAAGAAGTCCTGCTGGTACTGCTTCAGTCGCTCCGCAACCATGGGAGACATTTCTGATTGCATGTCCCGGGCCTGGAGTTCCTCAAGCGAGTCCGTACGCCACAGTTCGAGTGCTGCCGGATTGGCCCAGCAAACCCGACTGGTGTCGATGTCGAATACCCACACCGGCATCACAATGCGGTTGTAGGAGTCGAGATAGTCAACCAGCAGCATGCCGTCCGGCCGCCGGGCGCCATCGTCGTCCAGACAAGCATTCAGGCGACAGTCAGAGTCGTTCAGAGATGGTGCGCTGAAATGTTCCATAGTCATTGCGTGCTTGACATTTGAGCATGCGGACGCCGCGCGTGGCCGTCGCACAACGAAGTGGCGGCCACCGTCCTGAGCGATGCTTTTTTATGTGAGCCCCTCTTCATTGAAACAGTCAGGCGGCTTCCGCGAGTTCCATCATGGGAACGTAGTTTGGCGTCGATTTTACGCGCTCCAACCATGCTCTCACTGACGGATAACGGCTCATATCGAACTCTCCTTCGGATGCCACATGCGTGTAGCCAAACAGTCCGATATCGGCCACGGTATAGCGATTGGCGACCAGGAAGTCGTTCTTTGCAAGATGCCGATCCATGATCTTCAGCGCCTTGTTGCCGCGCTCGTGCCACATCGCGATCTGGTCGGCCCGATCTTCGCGGCCTTCGGGCATTATCGCGATCCAGAAGCGTGCCGGTGAAATATAGGGCTCGTGGCTGGACTGCTCCCAGAACAGCCACTCGAATACCCTTGTCTTGTCCATTGGATCAGTCGGCATGAACTCGGAGCCATCGGCGAGATGCGCGAGCATCGCGTTCGACTCCCCAAGACCTTCTCCGTTGGGCAGTTTCAAATATGGGACCTTGCCGTTCGGATTGATCGAAAGATATTCAGGACTTTGGGTTTCGCCCTTGAGAACGTCAATATTGATGACTTCAAACGGCATCCCCAACTGCCGCATAAGCAACTGTACTTTGTAGCAATTGCCCGATCCGATCGTGGCGTAAATCGTATGCATACTTAGCTCCCCGGAGACTTCTGACGAAGCCCATTGACTTGCGATCCGCAGGTCGCGTGCCCACTACTTACAGTTGCGAATATGCATGCATGCCCCTTAACATTGATTTATGAGGGCTATCGTAGGATTCCGTTTTTAATTTTGTGGTTAACGGGGGGTTAATCACAGTCATAAACCACTGATCTTGAGCGGTCGTTGAACGCTGTGTTCAACTGAGACGTGTATGGATGAGCGAGTGCGGTGAGAGATCTGCGTCGAACACGCATCGCCGGTCGAAGCGGACGCGTGAAATCCGCCGTGGCCGCGTCTGGTCCTTCAGCGGGAACTGACTGCGATTTCCATGAGCGGCGGTAACGCCCTGGAGCGTCAGGGGCTCACTTAAGACGGACGGCCGTTCCATTGACGGAAACCATCAACATGCCGCCGCTCTGACCGATACCCTCGTAGTCGATGTCGATTCCGACAACCGCGTCGGCGCCGAGTTCTCGCGCGGCCTCCATCATGTCTTCCATCGCCATTTCCCGCCCGTCCGCAAGAACCTTCTGATAAGAGCCGGATCGCCCGCCGACGATATCCCGAACATTCGCAAAAAAGTCCCTGACGACATTGGCACCCAAAACGGCTTCGCCGGCCACGACCCCAAGTACGTGGTCTATTTCGCGTCCGGGGACCGTGTCTATTGTTGTGGTTATCATGCTCTTGATCGCCGAGTGTGGTTTGACAGAATCCCGCTCAGATTACAGTTATCCGGCGAGATTGCCACCCGTTGATCGGCGGGATTACTCTTCGTTTGGATCCAGGGTCTGAAGGTAGGCGAGCAGGTTGCCAATCTGATTGCCGGTCAAAAAGCGAACGGCCAGCATATCCGCGCCGGGAACCCCGTTGAGTATCTTGTGCAACGCCTGTTCTGGCCGGTTTCGCGCAATCCAGCCCAAGGAGGACTTGTCGCCAAACTCACCCACGAGCCTAGCCTTGCCGTCCGGGCGATGGCAGTTCATACAGGCGCCTTCGTAAATGTCTCGTCCCTTGACGACATCGCCGTCCGCCTTTCCATCGCCGCCAAAAAACGAATTCCTCTCGTATTGGCCGAGGCTGATGAACAGGGATAAGACCTCCACAACGAGGTCGATTGCGACGTCGTCCGGCAGTTTATGCGGTGCCTCGGCCATTTTCTTGGCAATTATGGCAGGGTCCGTTCCTGCCAGGCCGGTGAGATTCGGAAAAGCCTTCCCGGCTTTGTGCCTGCCAAGTTCTCCGTCGGACCCCTTGTAATCCCATCCGTGACAGGCGACGCAACGCCATGTGTCCGTGCCGATCTGCGGGAGTGATTCCGGATAGGCAGGGTTGGTTCCGCTTGGCGGCTTCGTGTCGGTCGTCACCCAGATATTGTCGTAAAGCTTGCCTCCGAGCGAAAGCACGAAGTTTTCACCAAATTCGGTTGCATTCTCCGACAACGCAGCCTTTTCCTCATCGCTGACTGCTTTGGCGTCTTCCGGCAATGAGGTCAGAGCAAGCGTGATTCCAATAATCAATTGAGCAAATGGTGCTGCGGCGCGCATTTGAGACCATCCTTGGGCTGTCGAGATATCAGTGAAGAAAATCTCGAGGAGTGCGGCCTTGATGCAGGTCAACCGGAGCAGATCGTGGAGATACGGACTTCATGCACCCCTGTGAGGGGCTGCCTATCCTTGGCAACTCCGCGCTTCATCCAGCAACCATTCCCGAAACAAAACCGTTTCCGGTTTCATTCGCTTGGCGCCATCCGGCAGGAGCAGGTAGTGCGACTGGTCCATGGGCAATTCAACGTCGAGCGGACGGATCAGCCGTCCGTCCTCAATGGCGGTTTCGGTAAAACTCTTCAGCACCATGATCGGCCCGACACCGCTTGCCGCCAGCTCGACCGCGGCGAGCGACGTGTCAGCCATGATGCCACCGCGCCGGTTGACGTTTCCAAGACCGGTTTCCTGGATCAGCCGCCGCCAGAGGTTTTCATGCCCGGTGACATGAATGAGGGGACAATCGCTGCCGTCTCGAAGCATGGCCGTAAACTGGCGTCCGCTTCCCAGTTGCGGATGGCAGGCCGGGACCGACCCTTCGTTTCTTATGAGTTCAATCTGAAAGCCCGGCCACAGACCGTCTCCGAACCGGATTTCGATATCCGTGGTTTCATCGGCAAGAGCGTCCGCCCAGATGGCGGAGCAAAGCCTGATGTCGATTTCCGGATATGAAGCGATGAATGACTTGAGGCGCGGAGCCAGCCAGAGGACGGCATAGGAAACCGGCGCGCGGACAGTGACGGATTGATCGCCGAGGGTCCCGAAGAGTCCCGCCGTCGACGCCGACAGGTCTTCGAAAGCCTTCCGGACAGAGGGCAGGTAAGCTCCACCCATGTCAGTCAATCTCAGGTTCCGCGGCAATCGCTCAAAAAGCGGAAACCCGAGATGTTTTTCCAATGATCGGACCTGGTGGCTGACAGCGGCCTGGGTCAGGTTGAGTTCATGTGCAGCGGCTGTGAAGCTGGTGTGGCGTGCCGCGCACTCAAATGCGCGGAGCCACGGAAGAGGCGGGAGGTGGTAGGTCACGGCTCGGACGCCTGACATGATTGATGCGCAAAAATTCTTGGGTCTTAGTAGCATAATCCTTCGCTTGATTTATGCATTTTTCGACCCGAAGATCCGCATGACCTGACGCCTGAAGCGTCGCACATGAACGTGTTCCAAGGGGAAACCAAGGTGAAAGCAGCGATTTGTTACGCCATTGGGGAGCCGTGCGCGGTCTGGGACGTGATCGGCCGGGATTGAGATGATCATCAAATCACTCGAGACGTTCAGCAACGAGTTCGTTGGCTTTGTCAGGGTGACCACCGATGACGGCAGTCAGGGGTGGGGGCAGATGTCCACATACAATGCCGACATCACCGCGCTTGTGTTTCACAGGCAGATCGCTCCCTGGGCACTTGGTCGGGACGCATTTGACATCGAGGCCCTCGTTGATCTCATTCCCGAGCGTGAGCACAAGTTTCCCGGATCGTATCTGCGACGTGCGCTCTCGGGCCTCGACACGGCGCTGTGGGATCTGTGCGGCAAGGCCGAGGATCGAAGTGTCTGCGAGCTCATCGGCGGGAGCCCGGGCTCGATACGCGCCTATGCTTCCAGCATGAAGAGAGACATATCGCCCGAAGACGAAGCGGAGCGGTTGGCCCTGCTGGAGGGCGAATTCGGGTTTGATGCATTCAAGTTCCGGGTTGCAGCGGAATGTGGACATGATGTCGATGAGTGGCCAGGCAGGACAGAGGAAATCGTTCCGACGGTTCGCGCCGTGCTCGGTGACGACGTGGCACTTCTTGTCGACGCCAACAGCGGCTTCTCGCCGGAGCGGGCTATAGAGGTCGGCAAGATGCTGGAACAGAACGGCGTCGAGCATTTTGAAGAGCCCTGTCCTTATTGGGAGCTTGAGCAGACCAAGCAGGTCACCGACGCGCTGGATCTTGACGTGACGGGTGGGGAGCAGGACTGCGATCTGTCCACGTGGCGGAGGATCATCGACATGCGTGCCGTCGATGTCGTCCAGCCGGACATCTGCTATCTGGGCGGGTTGACACGGACGCTGAAGGTGGCGGCAATGGCGAAGGAAGGCGGCCTTCCGTGCACACCTCATTGCGCCAACCTTTCCATGGTCACGCTGTTTACGATGCATCTGCTTGGAGCGATCGACAACGCAGGCAAGTATCTGGAATTTTCCATCGAGGGTGCGGATTATTATCCCTGGCAGGAGGGCCTCTTCGTGAATTCGCCTTACGAGATCGAAAACGGCCAGGCGAGAATTCCGGACGCGCCCGGATGGGGTGTCGAAATCAATTCTGAGTGGCTGGAAGCAGCCACGTACCAGATCAGCGAGAGCGAGGTCTCATGAAGATCACCGATCTGAAGACTTGGGTGGTGGGCAATCCGCCCCCGCACTTTGGCGGCCGGTATTTTATCTTTCTGAAGCTCACGACGGACAGCGGCATTGAAGGATACGGCGAGGTTTATGCCGCGACGTTCGGGCCGCATGTCGTGGAGCGCATGATCGAAGATGTGTTCGCCAGGCATGTCGCCGGCAGCGATCCGTTCAGGATCGAAACCATGTGGCGGAGTGTCTATGGTCGCGGTTACTCGTTGCGTCCGGACATATCTCTCATGGGTGTGCTGAGCGGCATTGAGATGGCCTGCTGGGACATCGTCGGCAAGGAAGTGGGCAAACCGGTTTGTGAGCTGTTGGGAGGGCGGGTTCACGAGCGGCTTCGCTCTTATACCTATCTCTATCCCGAAGATGGCGATGGGGACGGGGACGTATACAGCGATCCGCAGGTCTATCGCGATCCGGATATGGCGGCCAAGCGGGCAGCTGAATATGTCGACCTGGGATTCACGGCAGTGAAGTTCGATCCCGCGGGGCCCTACACGGTCTTCGATCCGCATCAGCCTTCGATGGAAGACCTGGACCGCTCCGAACGGTTCGTGAAGTGCATCAGGGAGGCCGTCGGATCAAAGGCGGACTTGCTCTTCGGGACTCATGGACAATTCACCACGTCAGGGGCGATACGCCTCGCGCGACGGCTTGAGCCCTACGACCCTCTCTGGTTCGAGGAACCAACACCTCCGGAGAACGCTCGGGAGATGGCCCGTGTCGCTCGCCAGACGACTGTCCCGGTGGCGACCGGAGAACGGCTCACAACCAAGTATGAGTTTGCACGCGTACTCGAGGAACAGGCCGCCTCTATTCTCCAGATGGCGCTTGGTCGCGTCGGCGGCCTTCTTGAGGCCAAGAAAATCGCTGGAATGGCGGAGACCTACTACGCGCAGATTGCACCGCATCTCTATTGCGGCCCGATCGAGGGCGCTGCCAACGCCCAGATCAGTGCCTGTAGTCCAAACTTCCTGATCCTTGAAAGCATAAAGACGTGGGGTGGATTTCATTCTGAGATTCTGAAGAAGCCGATGCGTTGGGAAGACGGATACGTGATCGTTTCGGACGAGCCCGGATTGGGTGTTGAACTGAACGAAGAGGTCGCTGAGCACCACCCGTATGACGGCACGGAATTGCACCTGGAGATGCAACCCACGCCACACGAATTCTGAACCCGATCGGTTCGAGCGAGGGAAAAGAACATGAAGATTGGTTTTATCGGACTGGGTAACGTCGGCGGAAAGCTGGCCGGCAGCCTGTTGCGCAACGGGTTTGATCTTACGGTTCGGGATCTCGACCGGTCGATCGCGCAGCCGTTCCTTGACAAGGGAGCATCCTGGAGTGAGACCCCTAAGGCGATGGCCGAAGCGGTCGACATGATCATCACCTGCCTTCCGTCGCCCGCGGCGAGTGCGGCTGTCATGGAGGCGGAAGACGGCATTCTGGCGGGCCTCTCGGAAGGCAAGATCTGGGCGGAGATGAGCACGACCGACGAGGCTGAAGTGAAGCGGCTCGGCGCGTTGGTAAAGGCTAAGGGGGCAGAACCGATTGACTGTCCTGTCTCCGGAGGGTGCCATCGTGCTGCAACCGGAAACATCGCGATCTTCGCGGGCTGCGAGCGGGCCGCCTTCGAAAGGGCATTGCCCGTCCTGAGCACAATGGGGCGTCAAATCCTTCATGCCGGCCCGCTTGGCGCGGCGTCCGTGCTGAAGGTCGTGACCAACTATCTGGCATCGGTCCATCTGGTGGCGCTGGGCGAGGCGCTGATGACGGCAAAGCAGGCGGGTATGGATCTAAACACCACTTACGAGGCGATTAGAATTTCATCAGGGAATTCGTTCGTCCACGAAACCGAGAGCCAAGTCATCCTCAACGGCAGCCGCAACATCAACTTCACGCTGGATCTGGTCGTGAAGGACATGAGCCTGTTTGACGAGGTCGCGCGTCGACACGGTGTACCCCTCGAAATTTCTCCGATGGTGCTGAACATCTTTAAGGAAGGCGAGGAGCGTTACGGCTCAAGAACGTGGTCGCCTAACATTGTGCGCAGGCTCGAGGATGCGTGTGGCGCGGATCTGCTCGCTCCGGGGTTCCCTGAGGAGATGGTGGACAACGAACCCGAACAGGCAGGGGCCGAGGTGATCGTAACGAGAAATTAGGATTGCGGAGATCAGGCCCGTCGACGAGGTATCGCCATGAAGCCAAATGCTGAAGACTACATCGATCTGGATCGCTTCCCGATCAACCAGCCGAATTCGGAAGCGTATGCGGATATGATCGGTGCTGTCCGTGCCGATCTGCAAAGCGACGGGTGTGCTGTGCTCACCGGCTTTGTTCGCAACGACCGCCTCCCGGAGCTTGTCGCCGAGGCGGCGCGCGTGGCGCCTGCCGCGCACAGGTCTTACAACAGGACCAACGCCTATTTCTCCAAGGATGACGAGACACTTCCCGAGGACCACCCCGTGCGTCGATTTTACGATCGCTCGAACGCCTTCGTTCCGGCCGACAATTTCGGCGACGACAGCATTCTGCGCGGTGTCTATGAGTGGGAGCCGTTCGCGCCGTTTATCAAGGACGCGCTCCAGGAAACAGATTTCTACCGGTATGCGGACCCGCTGGCCGACGTGATCATCAATGTCACGGAGCCAGGTGGCGGATTTCCATGGCATTTCGACACCAACAACTACACGGTCACACTGGCAATTCAGAACGGTGAATCCGGCGGTGAATTCGAATACTGCCCGAACCTGCGCAGTCGCGATGAGGAAAACTATCAGGGGGTGCGAGCCGTGCTCGACGGGGATCGCAGACCGGTTCATTCGCTTCACCTCCGGCCGGGTGATCTTCAGATCTTCATGGGCCGGCACTCGCTCCACCGTGTGAGCGACGTTGGCGGCTCCCGGCCGCGCTACGTCGCCATTTATTCATATGCCGAGGTTCCGGACATGATCGCGCGGGTTGAACGCACGCGACAGCTCTACGGGCGCGTTCTTCCGGTCCACATCGAAGCGGAGAAACGCCGCAGGGCGGATACACTCCGGGACTGATTCTGGGACGCGTTACGCCGGAAGTCTTGCAGTCGCGCAGAAATCATCTAAAAGCGCGTCTGTCATGGCTCCACCCATCCTCATTCTGCGCGATATCCATCTGACATTCGGCGGGACGCCACTGCTTGTCGGTGCGGAACTTTCCGTTTCGCAGGGTGAGCGTGTTTGCGTTGTCGGACGAAATGGATCAGGCAAGTCGACGCTCGTGAGGATCGCTGCCGGAGCGGTTGAACCTGATGACGGCGAGCGGTTTGTTCAGCCTGGCGTAACGATGAGATATCTCTCGCAGGAGCCGGATCTCAGCGGACACGCGAATACGCTCGACTATGTGAAGTCAGGTCTCGGTCCAGGCGACGACGCCCATGATGCGCGCCACCTTCTTGAGCGACTTGGCCTGAACGGCGAAGAGAACCCGATGCGACTGTCCGGCGGCGAGGCGCGCCGAGCCGCACTCGCTCACGTCCTGGCGCCGAAACCCGACATTCTCCTGTTGGACGAGCCGACAAACCACCTCGATCTGCCGACCATCGAATGGCTTGAAGCAGAGTTGGAAAGTATACGGTCGGCTCTCGTTCTCATAAGTCATGACCGGCGATTTCTCGAAAACCTCTCCCGGTCGACCGCATGGATTGATAGGGGGGTGGTTCGCCGCATCGACCGTGGTTTCAAGCACTTCGAGGCGTGGCGCGACAAGACGCTGGAGGAAGAGGAAACCGAGCGTCACAAGCTTGATCGAAAGCTTGCGATGGAAGCGGACTGGCTCCGGTATGGTGTGACTGCAAGGCGCAAGCGCAATCAGGGTCGGTTGCGGGCGCTTCATTCGCTTCGCAAGGAAAAGGCAGAGCAACGTCAAGCCACTGGCGGCGTCAAGATGACGATCACGGAAGGCAAGACGTCGGGCAAGCTTGTGTTCGAAGCAACGGATGCGTCTAAGGCGTTTGATGCCAAATCCGTCGTGCGCGATCTGTCCCTGAGAGTGATGCGGGGCGATCGTGTCGGTCTGGTCGGCCCCAACGGGTCCGGTAAGACGACGATTCTCAATCTTCTGACGGGAGAACTCGAACCAGATTCGGGTTCCGTTCGTCGGGGGGCCAACCTTGAATTGGTGACGCTTGATCAACGTCGGGAGAGTCTTGATCCGGACCTGAGCCTGAAGGACGCGTTGACGGGCGGTGGAGACATGGTCTTCGTGGGCGGAAGCTCCAAACACGTCATGAGCTACATGAAGGACTTCCTGTTCTCGCCCGAGCAGGCGGGAACGCCGATCGGGCGGTTGTCGGGCGGAGAGCGTGGACGCCTGATGCTGGCGCGGGCACTCGCACGTCCGTCCAACATTCTCGTTTTGGACGAGCCGACCAACGATCTCGATCTTGAGACTCTCGATCTTCTGCAGGAAATGCTCTCCGACTATCCGGGCACGGTTCTGCTTGTCAGTCACGACCGCGATTTCCTCGACCGCGTTGTTACATCTGTCGCGGCATTCGAGGGAGATGGGCGTTGGGTTGAATACGCCGGCGGGTACTCGGACATGATTGCGCAGCGCGGGTATGGCGTCGAAAACATTGGAGAAGCAGGCAGAAGGGATCGCAAGCAGGCTGCCAAGCCGAAGTCCGCGTCGACTCCACGCAGTTCATCTAAGAGGCGGATGTCCTACAAGGAAAAGTTCGCGCTCGAAAATCTTCCGGCCAGGATGGAAGCCCTGGAGGCGGAGATCGCCGCGTTGAGGAAACAACTCGACGATCCGGAGCTGTTCACGAGGGACCCGGAGCGTTTCAAGAGTACCGCCTCAGACCTGGAGACAAAGCAGGACGAGCTCTCAACCTCGGAGGAGGAGTGGCTCGCTCTGGAGATGTTGCGCGAGGAAATCGAGAAGTCCTGATCCAGCGAGCGCTGTGCTCACTTTCGTACGTAGTGAATGTCCTGGTAGTCCATACGCAAGGCGATGACGTCTTTGCGGATGTGCTCCGGCTCGGCGCCTCTCAGCCAGACCTTCGCCATCAACTCCGCAATTGTGGGCATGACGTCTTCTCCCATGCCCCATCGGGTAATCTCCTGGGTGCCGATCCGAATGCCGTTTAGATCGCCCTCAACAGGTTCGATAGGGAGACCGATGCCGCAGAGCAAGATGTTCGCCTTCGCCAGATGTTTCGAGGCCGCTTGCCCGCCGCCCAATGGGGCAGCATGCAAGGCCAGGTGATGACTTTCCGTATGTCCTCGTCCATCGACCGAATGAACATCGAAGCCCTGGGCTTCCAGTGCTGAGGCGAGAGCCTTTGCATTTGCAATGCATTTATCGGCATACGCTTCGCCGTGCTCGAGCAGATCAAGTGTCGACATTGCAAGAGATGCGGTCTTCCCAAGATCGAAATTTGCGGTCATGCCCGGAAAGGCGATGGCGTCGAGTTGCTCTGCGATATCCGTGTTGGTCGTAAGGACAATTCCCGAAGGTGGGCCGCCGAAGGCCTTGTAGGTGGACATCGTCATAATGTGGGCGCCTTCCGCGAGCGGCTGTTGAAAGCGTTTCCCGGCAATGACGCCGCCCATGTGCGCCGCATCGTAGAGCACCTTCGCCCCGACTTCGTCGGCGATCGCGCGTATATCAGCGACGGGGTAGGGGAACATGCACAGGCTGCCTGCCACCGTTATCAGCTTCGGTTTCAATGCCTTGGCCTGATCGCGCAGGCGATCAAGGTCAACCGTCATGGCCGCGCTGTCATAGGGGACGGGATGAACCTCCAGCCCATAAAGGCCGGCACAACCTGGCTCGTGATGTGTGACGTGACCGCCCATCTCGCCGGTAAAGGCCATGATCCTGTCGCCCGGCCTGCACGTGGCCATGAATGTATAGAGGTTGCCGAGAGCGCCCGAGCCGACCCTGATTTCCGCAAATGGGGCATTGAACAGGCGCTTCACCAGGGCCTCCGCCAGGACTTCGATATCACTGGCGTGCTCCATGCCCATCTCATACTTGTCGCCTGGCCAGCCAAGGCTGGGACGATTGCCGAGCGATCGGGCCAGCAGGTCGGCAGCACGTGGATTCATGACATTGGTGCCCGCATTCAGCCCGATGGATTCACGGTCCATGAGTCGTTCGTGATCGTCGATCAGGGACATGAGTCTTTCTTCGATCGCGTCATGCGTCATGGCTCCAAGCGGAGCCTCTGCCCGTTCCACGGCCAGCGCACAATCCGCCGGAAGCCAGGGTTTTTCTGCAATGGGTCGAATGTTCATGCCGGGTCTCCCGGGTTCAAATTCGGTTCAATCAGTTCCGGCCGAGGAGTCTCATTGTGGCCGGGCGATTGCAAATCAGTTATTCTCACTACAAGACGTAGAAAATCTAGGGGTAAGAATTGTCACTCAATGCGCCCAGGCCACGTATGCCGTCTCTCAATAGCTTGCGCGCGTTCGAAGCCGCCGCACGCCACGAGAGTTTTGCGATTGCCGCCGATGAACTCGGCGTCACACCTGGCGCGGTGGCGCAACAGGTGAAAGCGCTTGAGGCCTGGCTGGGAGTCGACCTCTTTGATCGCCTCTCCCAGGGAATTCGCCTGCGCAAAGAGGCGAGGGCTGTTGTCGACGATCTTTCCCGTGCATTTGACGCTCTGGGAAATGCCGTTGCCGGATTGCGAACCTCGGCCGGATCACCGTTCCTGAGAATTGCGGCCTTGCCATCAATCGCACAACTCTGGCTTCAGCCGCAGTTGCCTCGGCTTTCCGATATGCTCGAAGTGTTTACGCCATCGGTCTTTGCTATCGAGGAGCCGCCTGACTTCCGCCGCGAAATGTTCGATCTGGCTCTTTTCTTCGTCGATGGCCCTGTAGCCGGTGCCAAGGTGCATCCGCTGGTCGTGGACACGCTGACCCCCGTTTGCAGTCCGGAATTGCTCGCCGGGCGATCCGACCCTGCGGTTCCTGCCGACATTGAAAGTATGCCATTGCTGCATGACGCTATGTGGAACGCAGACTGGGATGTCTGGTTGGAGGCCGCCGGTTTGAGCGATGTGGCTGATTCATCCGGCCCCGTCTTCTCGCTCTACAGCCTTGCCGTTCAGGCGGCGGTCGACGGCACCGGACTTCTGATCGGACATACGGCGCTGCTCGGCAGACATCTTGCTGACAAGAGACTCGTGGCCCCGTTTGAGCTGGAAGTCCCAACGCCAAAGAAACTCTGCCTTCTGTTGCCCGATCGTGGTAAAGGCGCAAAGCCAAACGAGCGTGACCAGTTGCTGCTCGATGTTTTCAGGAACATTGCAGCTCCGGAATAGCAGAAGCGCCGTTTTCAGGGAGGGCTGATGTACAGACGCTGGCGCTACATTGCGATGGGGCTGGAAACAGTTTTTGGCTGGCGGCGACGCGGCTTCTTTATTCCATACGGGTATGCGGATGGCGTGGAAGAGAGGAACGGCCCGTACGCGCCGCTCGAAACCCTGTTCGCTGCCCAAGAGGGTGACTTCGAAACGCACCTCGATACGATCGAACGGTTCAGGGATCCGCTTTTGTCGATCGATGGTGGCGGACCGGAGCGCGCTCGCTGGGATCAGGACTGGTTTCCGCGCCTCGACGCGGCTGCCGCCTATGCGATGGTCCGCACTTCTGCGCCGTCGAGGATTATTGAGGTTGGATCAGGTCACTCGACCAGATTCATGGTCCGCGCCGTCGAGGATGGCGGCCTGGACACAAAGATAACCGCGATCGATCCGGCACCCCGGGCGACCATCGAGAACTTGCCGATCACCCTAAAGCGGCAGACGTTGCAGAATGTCGATAGCGGCGTGTTCGCCGACCTGACCGCTGGAGACATGCTTTGCATCGACTCAAGCCACATCCTGATGCCGGGAACCGATGTGGACATCGCCATCAATCGGATACTGCCCCGTCTCCCGGCGGGCGTAATCGTTTTCTTTCACGACATCTTCCTGCCGGATGAGTATCCGGACTCCTGGACATGGCGCGGGTACAACGAACAGAATGCCGTCGGAGCTCTTCTGCAGGGCGGCTATGAGCTGCTGTTCGCAAGCCACTACGCGTTTCGGGCCATGGAAGACAAATGGACGCGGACCGTGATTGCCGAACTGCCACTGGTCGATGGAGCGCTTGAATCGGGGCTTTGGCTGCGAAAGCTCTAGGACTCAGAGACACCCGGCAGAACGCACAGCATTTCGTAGAGCAGGTTGGCACCGACGAGCGCCGTGTTTCCGCTGGGATCATAAGGCGGCGACACTTCCACCAGGTCGCCACCCACAATGTTCAGCCCGGCGCATCCCCTCACGATTTCCAGCCCCTGCCAGATCGTCAGGCCACCGATTTCGACCGTACCGGTGCCGGGCGCAAACGCGGGATCGAGACTGTCGATGTCGTAGCTTAGGTAAACGGGATGATCGCCGATTGTCTGCCGAACGGTCTCCATGAGAGGGGTGAGCGACTTGTGCCAGCAAGCCTCCGCGGGAACGACGGTAAAGCCCTGTCGCCTGGACCATTCGAAATCTTCAGGTGCATAGCCGGTCCCCCTCAGGCCGATCTGGAAGACCTTGTCGCAGGCAAGCAGATCTTCCTCGACCGCCCTTCTGAACGGAGTCCCGTGAGCGATTTTCTCGCCGAACATTTCATCGTTGATATCTGCATGAGCATCGACGTGGACGAGCGCGACCGGGCCGTGCTTCTGCTTCATTGCTCTGAGTATGGGCAATGTCAGGGTGTGATCTCCACCCAGTGTGAGCGGAATGCAGTCGTGGAAGAGAACGGCATCAAAAGCCCATTCGATGATCTCGACTGATTTCTTCAGATCGAATGTGTTTATGGGGATGTCGCCGATGTCTGCGACCTGCAACCTGTCGAACGGAGCCGCACCGGTTGCCATGTTGTAGGGCCGGAGCATGCAGGACTCCGCGCGGATCTGCCTGGGGCCGTGCCGTGTACCCGAACGGTTGGATGTGCCGATATCCATCGGGACCCCGACGAAGCAGGCATCGAGGCCTTCGGCACTGGATTGGTTCGGAAGCCGCATCATGGTGGCTGGCCCGGCGAAGCGGGGCATGTCGTTGCCGCCCAGCGGCTGATTTTTCTGCGTCGACATACAGAGATCCTCGTTGCTCCAATTTCAGGGTTGCGCGGCACGATGCGGCAGGCGGCCAACCACCGTCGCGAACGCGATTCGGACCGAGCCGATTTCTATCCGGCGATCAGCTTGACATATTTGTTGAAGATCCATCCCTTGCGGCCGGGTCCATCATAGACCCTGTCTTTTTCGATCGGGCCGCAACTGATCTGATCCGAGCCATAGACAACGCCCATCCATTTGCCTTGTTCAGAGAACATCCAGACCTGATCACCGGTTTTCAGCTTGTCGATCATCTCGTAGCTGGACCCAGGGCCGGCGCGAACTGCGAGAAAATTGTCGCCATCGGGATTGAGACCGTGCACCTCGCCGACGGCGCAAGTATCGAAATCACCATCGGCCCTCTCGACCACCGGGACATCAAGTGTCTGAGACGCGACAATGCTGGACGCGGCAAGGAGGAGTGCGCCTCCGGTTATGACGGATTTGCCTGCTCTTCCCATGTCTCTAATCCTTTGATGTCGGCAAGTTCGACGAAAGATTAGCATGCTGGAATTTTCGCGGTGTGGAATTTGAACGCAGGCGAACAAGGAAGCGTCGACCGGCACTGCCGCGATGAAATCACGATCTCGGTGCCGGGACCTGTCTGGGCAGAAGCAAAAGTGCAGCCCGGAACGCCGTGAGCGTGCGCGGACTGCACTTTTTACGCTGGCTCTTACGCGACTTACCGGATTACTGACTCACTTACAGGTACTTGCCAGCGGTGATACGGTTTGGGGAAGTTTTGGCCCGCAGTTCTGATCGCTTCTTGTAAGGCAGGCTTTCGGCCGTGAACCAGCATCAGCCTTTACCGCCTCTCCTGTAGATCGCACCTAATCCGATCAGTGTGACGATCATCAATCAGTATTATTACGGTTTTTCGACAGTTCTGTTACAGCGTTTCGCCGCGTTCAACGCGTTCCATGTCATCATCGGACAGGCCGAAATGATGTCCGATCTCATGGATCAACACATGGCTGACGATGTGCTCGAGCTCTTCATCATGTGTCCGCCAGTATTCCAGGATGGGCTGCCTGTATAGCCAGATCATGTTGGGCATCTGACCGGTCCATGGCGTTGCTGATGATTGGGTCCGCCCGATACCGTCGAACAGGCCAAGAATGTCGTAAGGGGTTCGTGCGCCCATCGTCTGCAGTACTTCGTCGGTCGGCCAATCTTCGATTTTGATCACGACGCCTTCCGTGAGCGTGCGGAATTCTGCAGGCAGTCCGGCATAGGCGCGCGCCGCCATTTGTTCGAAGTCGTCAAGTGTTGGGGCGATTGACATTTCCTGCGCTCGGATCAACTGCATCTCGTCTGTTAGATGGGCGATTTCGGTGCAGGTGACAAGCAGGTAACGGTTGTTGCCGTGGAGTTCTGAAGGTAACAAACCCACGAAAGTGTCTATCGGCCGACCGTTTCGATTGTGACATTGCCGAGCCTGCCTTCCATGACCGCCTTTGCCGGCAGATAGACGCCACCAATCCTCTTGAACCAGACAGTGTTCTTGCGCCGTTCCGCCTTGTCAGGATCGATACGGCGCGGATGTCCGGCTATCGGGCGGTAAGAGAAGTTGCAGACAATCATGTCGCCGTCCTGGCCCCGGTAGCTAAGCGATATCTTGAATCGGGATACCCCGTTGAACAGCGCACGGGAGCCTTTGCAAACGGCCTCGGGTTTCTCTTGGTAGGGAAGGGCGAGTGCGGAGAATGGATCGACGACGCCGCGCTTGTGCTGATCCTTTAGCATAACGCGGTCATCTGAATATGCGGGCGGGAGCTTCGCGACCACTTTCTGAGCATTGCCGCGGGCGTATCGCACGGCGACCTGAGACTCTCCCTTGCGGCCGCTGAACCGCCACGAAAAATTGCGGGGCCGGAGACTCCGTTTCGTTACGATACCAACCGATTCCGCGTATCCACCTTCGCCCGCAAGCCGGCGGGCGATGCCCTTGAGAACAATATCGCCACGCAGCCGGTATTTGCTTTTGGAGACATCACCTTTGAGCCGTGCATTGCCGATGGTGAGGCCGAAAACTCGTATTGAGTACTCCACATCGATCGGCTTCGCGTTTGTGGAACTGATGCCGACAAGCAGACCGGCTGCCGCGGCACCCAATTTCAGGTGCGATTTTTGAAACAGCGATTTCACGATTTAGCGCTCGTTTCCTTTGTGCAAGGCATTGCAAGGGCCTTGTCTCGTCTCTTTTACATACGTAACGGCGCCGGAACAGATCTAAATCGGATTATGTGGCACGGCTAAGGCATGGCAGTGATCGGGTGGCCTTGTCGATTGATGAATCGATGGCGCCCGGTCACTATGCCGTGAATTTTCGATCTGAACGCGGGATGTTGCGCCATGCGGCTGGCCATAATTGCTCACGACGACATGAAAGATGAGGCAGAGCGCTGGGCAGTGGCCAATGCGGCAGTGCTGGAGCACCATGATCTCTTTTGCACCGGAACAACCGGCGGACGGATCACCGACGCGACGGGATTGACGGTGACACGCATGCTGAGCGGGCCGCACGGCGGAGATCAGCAGATCGGTGCTCTGATAGCGGAAGGCAAAATCGACGCACTCATCTTCTTCATCGACTCACTCTCCCCGCATCCGCATGATGTTGACGTCAAGGCACTGATCCGTATCGCCACGCTCAAGGGGATTCCGCTTGCCTTGAATGCAGCGACCGCCGACGCGATCCTGGCCGCAATCGAACATTAAGTTTCAACGGAACTTTCTGGTGCAATCAAGATGACCAAGGACGATCTGTCTCCAGCCACGTGGGCGGCGCAGGCTGCGCATTACATTGATGAGGCGACAGGCGCGATTGTGCCGCCAGTAGCACCAGCAACCACGTTTGCGCGTGACGGAAATTACGAACTGGCCGGCGGTTACATCTACGGGCGCAACCGGTCGCCCAACGACGCGCATGCCGAAGTGGTGATAGCCCGGCTGGAGGGTGGCGCGGACGCGAGGCTCTTTGCCTCCGGTATGGCTGCATTTGCCACCTTGTTCGAGACCCTGGAGACAGGCCAGCATGTGGTGGCGCCCAGCGTCATGTACTACGCCGGTCAGGACTGGCTGAGGCGTCTCGCTGACAAACGCGGAATAGGGCTCACGCTCTATGACATTGATGATCCCGGAGCGGTCGAACAGGCGGTCCGCCCGGGCGAGACGGCCATCGTGTGGGTCGAAACACCTGTGAATCCGACATGGCAGATTACGGACATTGCCGCCGCGGCCGCGGCAGCACGGTCGGCGGGCGCAATTCTCGCTGTGGATTCCACCTCGGCCACGCCGGTCACGACGCGTCCCATCGAACTTGGCGCGGATCTGGTTTTTCACTCAGCTACAAAGTACCTGAACGGGCACTCTGACGTCACGTCAGGTGTCCTGGTCACGCGTGAAGAGGACACAAGGTGGCAGGAGATCTGTGATGTCCGCACGTTGATGGGAGCCACGCCGGGTCCGTTTGAAGCCTGGTTGTTGCTGCGCGGGATGCGGACGCTGTTCGTCAGGTTCGAGCGTGCAAGCGCCAACGCGCTTCAGTTCGCCGAGGCGTTTGAGGGAGATCCCAGGATTGATGCGGTGCTTTATCCCGGCCTGCCGAGTCATCCGGGGCACGCGATTGCCGCAGGGCAGATGACAGCGGGCTTCGGGGGCATGCTGTCGGTCCTGGTTCGAGGTGGCGCCGACGAAGCCAAGTCGGTGGCCAAGTCGCTTAAGGTGTTTGTGCCCGCGACATCTCTCGGAGGAGTCGAGAGCCTGGTAGAACATCGTGCGACTGTTGAAAGTGCCACAAGCACGGTTGCGCCAAACCTGCTTCGGCTATCGATTGGTATCGAGAGTGTTGACGATCTGATCGCCGATATGCGTCAGGCGCTCGACCGAATTTGACGCCGGACTGCCGGCGCGTTTCCGATCAGTTTCCGCAAAAATCGGAAATGTCGAGTGAGGCGATCGTGCCGTCGCCGGCGACTGTCCAGTAAACACCCCGTCGGTTCGGCTTTGGTGTCAGGTCTTCAAGAAAGCTGCCCTTTGTCACCACAATTTTGTGGGGCCATGTTTGCGCTCCGTCCGTGGTCACATAAGCGGTGCCACCCGAACCGACCGCAAGGCCGCAGTCCTCGTCGACAAATTCAATAGCGTTGACGATTGCGCGCAGGGGCGCCCTCGGCAATCTGACCCACGTCGCTCCACCGTCGTCGGTACGCAGTATTGTGCCCCCGACACCAGCAGCGTAACCGGTCTGCTTGTCGATGAATGCGAAGTCGCTGATGCGTTTCTCGCCGCTGAAGACTGTTTTCCAGTTCTTGCCACCGTCCGTGGTTCGCCTGATCTCACCTGACGAGCGATCCTGATTCTGCCATGGCGTATCACCCCCTCCGATCACTCCGGTCTTCTCGTTGACGAAGTGCGCCGCCCAGAGTTTGGTCTTCGTGCCGGATTGAATCCGGTTCCACGTCTTACCGGCGTCGGTTGTTGTCAGGATCGTCCCGTTCACACCCAGAGCGTGACCAATATCCGGTGCCGTGAATTTGACTTCGTAGAGCGGGGAGGGCGCTCTTGCGACGCGCTCAAAGGTTTGGCCATCATCTGTCGACCGGAATACCGAACCGCCTTTGGACGTGAACTTGTCTCCGCCGGCGGCGATCACGGCTCCGTCAGCCGCCGTTGCCACAGACAGCAGAAGCGACGCGCCATTGACCTTGTTGACCCGCCATTTCTTGCCGTTTTGGTAGGCTGCTGCAGTCCCGCCAATGCTGATCGCGACCGTCGCCCGTCCCGTGTCGGCAATTCCCCAGAATGATCCCTTGAGCTTCGTTGATGAAAGCAGGGATGAATCGCCCGCACCTGCCGGTTGCAGCATTGCCGAGAGGGCAAATGCAGCGACGCTGCACGACAGCAGGCGTACGGGCGAGGGCATGGGCAACTCCGACACTCATTTTTGGAGCAGATTGCCGATTTCGGTCCATTTTTTGATGTGCCGCAAGTCAAAGACGGATCACAATGCCTTTAGGCGCCGCGAAACGTGGTCCGTGTCGGCGGCATGCGCACGGAAAGATTGTCCGGCGGAAGGAGGTTCAATGTCAGGTCTTACGGAAAGTGAAACCCGTCAATATCAGGAAAACGGTTATGTGATTCCAGGGTCCCGTCTTGACGACAAACAACTCGCCGCGCTGCGTGCTGCAGTGGACCGCGTCATCGCTGCGAACCCGCACGCCCGTCCCGAGCATCTTGTGAGCGTCCATGTTGTCAACAATGAGCCGGAGGGCATTCGCGGCGATGTGGCGTTTCTGGATATCGCGAGGGATCAGAGCATTCTGGATCTGGTGGCAGATGCAATCGGGCCCGATATCATCCTTTGGGGCGCACATCTTTTCTGCAAGCCGGAAGTGACAGGGATGGAAGTGCCCTGGCATCAGGACGGCGAGTACTGGCCGATACGTCCGCTGGCGACCGTGACAGTTTGGATTGCGATCGACGATGTGAACATCGAAAACGGCTGCATGAGGTTCATGGCTGGGAGCCACCGCGGACAGACCAGTCATTCGCACCAGGCGGATGATCGCGATGATCTTGTCTTGAGCCGCGTGATCGACCCGAAGGCCTATGACGATGGCGCGGCTGTCGACATAGAACTGGAAGCCGGACAGATGTCTCTCCATGACGTCTTCCTGGTTCACGGCTCGAATGCCAATCGATCGACCAGGCGACGGGCAGGGCTCGCATTGCGGTATATGCCGGCCTCGTCGAAATTCGTACGGGACCTGTTTCCGCCAAGCGAGAAGAATGGACTACGGGTGGATTTCGGGCAGCGTCCTCTGTTCTTGCTCAGGGGTAGCGATCGCGACGGGCTGAATGATTTTGAAATCGGACATCAATGGGCGGCGTGAACAGGAGTTGGTCGATTGAAATACAGCGTGACACCCTATTTCCTCGACAAGTCCGTCCCGGGCCTGAAGGCCCTCGCCGAGCCTGACTGGTTTGTGAACGAGCCATCTCTGCCGTCCGGAGACCTTGAGACGAAGCTTTCCGCAATTCATGCGCCGCTGGCAGAGTTCGTCGGTGAATGCGCCAAGTCCGGGCAGCCTTCCGCCAACATCCTTGGAGACTGCTGTTCCGTGATCGGCGTTCTGGCAGGGCTCCAGAGAGCCGGGATCGAGCCTCATCTGATCTGGTTGGATGCACACGGTGATTTCAACACGCATGAAACGTCGCCCAGTGGGTTCCTGGGTGGCATGCCTCTCGCCATGATGACAGGACGCGGCGATCAGAGAATGACGTCGGCTGTGAATTTGACGGCGCATCCGGAAGAAAAGGTGATCCTGTCAGATGCGCGTGATCTCGATCCGGAAGAAGCGGATGCAGTTGCGAACTCGGCGCTCATGCACGTACGGGATTTTGGGCAACTCTCCGAAATTGCACCGCCTGACGGCCCGCTTTACGTCCATTTCGACAGCGACGTCATCTCCAGCGAAGAAGCGCCAGCGCAGAACTATCCGGCAAATGGGGGGCCGAGTGCGGCCGTTGTGGCCAATGTAATGCAGCGGATATCGAAAACGGGGAGGGTGGTCGCGGCATCGATGTCTGCCTGGAATCCGGCATTGGATGAAGACAGCAAGACCGCAACCGCGTGCCTTTCGGCGTTCAGGGCCGTTCTTTAGGGTTTCGAAGTGGCGGACCGCCGGCTCGGGCGGAAAACCGCGGTTGCAAACCCGCCGCTCGCGGTCTAAGTCAAGTCGCGACGCTTAAAGCTGCAGCAAATCAATTCACGGGATCCGAATATGATAGTGCTCCACAGTGGGGATACGGTCCAGGCACGCATCGACCAGCTGATCGAGAATACGGTCGGCGATACATTCCGGAACGACAATTCGAAACGCCTGCCCGAATACATCGCGGATATCGAGCAATGGATGTCCAGTGCGGCCTCACCTGAGGTGGTCGTTATCGATCCTGCTGATGCGGCAAGCGATGCGGAGCGCACAGCCTATGAATCGCTGCGCAGGATGGCGAAATTCAAGGGCGTCGATGTGCATCTCGTTGGCGGTTCCTCTGTCGAGTTTGTTGCGGATCGTCACGTGACGCGAGATGAGGACATGGCGATCAGCGCTCCGGGCAGTGAGGCCGGAGCGGATGCCGCACGCCTCGTTGCAAGCGAGGAGATGACGCCTTTTGAGCGCGTCGAACTGGACATACCAAGCGTCGCGGAAGTAATGAAGTCTTCGGGGTGGGACGAAAAGACAGCGCAGGAACATGTCACCTGGATGAAGGGGCAGGCGGTCTATGCCAACAACCTCTATCAGGTGAACGTCGAATTCATACCGGGCGGGCGGGCGCATCTGATCATAAGGCGGCTGGATAAACAGGCCGTTCACAGCTGGCAGCACTTCCAGCAGATCAAGAATGAAATTCTTGGGCCGGAATGCGAAGCGGTCGAACTCTACCCCAAGGAGAGCCACCTGATCGACGAGAAGCACCACTATCACCTGTGGGGACTTCGGTCGCCCGAGGCAAGCTTCGGCATCGGGTTCAAGTCGGGGCGCCAGGTCGGCTGATCCGGCACCGCCGCTTCAATAACTGTAAGACGCCGCTAAGGGTCCAGCCTGTTCACGATGCAGGACATGATCCAGCTGTACTCGAGCGCCTTTTGCGTTTTCTGAACATGATCGAGACACTCGCGCTTTAGCGAGGGCTCCAGACCTTTCCACTGTGCGACCAGCCAGTCCTGGGCACGCTTTTCGTCCGAAACGCAGAGTTTTGTGGCAGCCCTGCCGGCTTCCTCGTCGTTGCTCTGTAATCCAACAAACTGCCCGGCAAGTTCACACTTCTGAATGTACTCGATTGCAGGCAGCGCCGATGGCGACGTGCTGCCCGCAGCATTGGCAAAGAGTATTGCGGCAACGAGGCCCGGAATTGCCACTGCAAAAGATGCCAACAGTTTACTAAAGGTCATTCTTGATCCCCCGAACAATTGTGGGCAGGCGCTATGCGCGCACTAACCCCTGCTGGCCGACACGCCTAAAGGCGCTCGGTCAGTGAAGACACGCCACAAATCTGGTCATGTGTTGAGGCGGCAACGTCGAATCGCTGCACGATGAAACGAGGCGGAGATATCGGCAGATCGTGGCGACAATCGGGCCGTACGGCGGAGACTTGAGGATCAGGCATCCTGCGTGGCGCCGGAATGTAATTCGTCTTCACAACGTTGCTGAACTGCAACGCCGCGGCGTCATCCTTGTACGGACGAATGGTCGGCCTCTGCGATGAGCGGTCGTGCCAGATTGCCATTATCGCTGATGATGATCCGGCCGAGTTCAAGCCATCGCGCGTAACGTTCGATCTCGCTGTGCAATTCCTGAGCGACCATGGCGCCGTTGATACCCGTTTCGCCGAATGCTCCGATGACGCGCAACGTCGACAAGCCGCGATCAGCCTTCAGGTCTACCCGGGCGACCAGTCTGTCGTTGTGCAGGAATGGCAGAACGTAATAGCCATACTGACGTTTGTGCGCAGGGGTGTAGATCTCGATCCGGTACTGGAAGTCGAAAAGGCGCTCGGTACGGTTGCGTTCCCAGACAATGGGATCGAACGGAGTCAGCAGCGTTGCGCCTCGAATCCAGCGTGGCAACTTCGCATCCGGATACATGTAAGCCTGCTGGGGCCAACCTTCGACGGCAACGGGTTCAATGTCGCCCTGTTCGACGAGTTCGGCAATCCGTGATTTGGCCTCCGCAGCCGGCAGCCTGAAGTAGTCTCTCAGATCAGCTTCGGTGGCGACGCCGAGGGCTCTTGCCGAGATCTTCATCAACTCGCGCATGGCCGCTTCCTCGGAAGGGGTAGGCAGTGCCAAAACGGATTCCGGAATAACCCGCTCCGTAAGATCGTAATATCGTTCGAAACCCTGCCGCGAATGGGCCGTGATCCGGCCCGTCCAGAACAGGTATTCAAGGGCCGTTTTGCCTTCGTGCCAGTTCCACATGCCGCCGCTCTTGCCGCCGACATTGAATTCCCGGCTGCTCAGCGGTCCCCGCGCACGGATCTGATCGAACACAGACTGGATGTATTCGGGGCGCTCCGTACAGAGTTCCGCTATCCCTTTCCAGATGCCCTCGAAGCGTTCCGCCCTTTTCATCCGCCAGCGAAGCAGCGGATGCATTTCCATCGGCAGGAGAGATGCCTCATGCGCCCAATATTCAAATAGTTCCCTCTTGCGCGGGTGAAATGACTTTTCGTTCAGGCGCCCCCTGTCGTACGGACCGACACGTGAATAGGCGGGAAGATAGTGAGACCGGACGGTCACACTGATGGAGTCCATTTGCAGGAGACCCATCTTGTGGATTGCGGATCGCACACGGCGCCAGTTCGAGATACCGCTTCGCTTGCGCTGGCCAAAGCCTTGAGCCGCCAGGGCGATACGTCTTGCTTGAGACAATGTGAGAGATTGCGTTGTCAAACTGGATGCCTGCGGACTCTGGAGTCAGAGTTCCTTGCGGAAGAATACCCTGGCGAAACCGTCTTGTTCGCCCCGTCCGATTTCTTCATATCCAATCTGCGGGTAGAACTTCAGATTTTCCGTCATTTTCTCGTTGGTGTAGAGCTCGACCGCTCCAAACCCGGTGTCCCGTGCGAAGTGCTCCACATAGGCGATAAGCCGCTTGCCGATGCCTTGGCCCTGCAACTCCGGTGTCACTGCAACATTCTCCAGATGAATGTGATCGTCGCGCGGATAGAAAACAACGAAACCCTTCATGATGTCATCGCCAGCGAGCACATGAAGGTGACCGGCTTCGATGGACGCCTTGAAGTCTGCCACCATGGGGGCCGGCTCTTTCCCGATTCTGTCCACGTACAACTCATAGGCCTTGCGCGCGCAGATTTCGACTCCTCTCAAGTCCTGTAATTGGGCTTTTCGAATACTCATTGTCATCTCCCGCCGCAGAGGGTTGGTCGCGGTTGGCAGCCAGCCGAAACGAACCGGAGCGTGATGGATGGGGCAAAAGAGTGCCGGATCGGACCGGTGTGCACGGATCATTCAACCATATTGCGATGATAGCAAAAGGCGAACATTCTTGTCGGACGATACCGACTCGCCAGAATCGCTGAAGGTTCACTAGTGTGAACCGGAATTTTATTCGCGGAATTTTACACCGGCATGCATGACACCTTGTCCGACCTGACCGAAATCGCCCTCGTGGCGACGGTTGCGGTTCTGCTCGGATTCGCGTTCATGCGGATCCGCCAGCCGCCGATTGTCGCCTACATACTTGCTGGCTTGATCCTCGGTCCGACCGGTCTCGGATTCGTCCAACACACCGAGTCTATCACGCTGCTGGCTGAACTGGGCGTTCTCATGCTGCTCTTCATCATAGGCATGGAACTCTCAATCCGGGCGTTCATGATGGTCCTGCGCCCGTCAGTCGTAATCGTCACCGGTCAGCTTGTAAGTGCTCTCGCTATTACGTCCGTTTTCGGGTGGGTTCTCGAGTGGCCGATTGAGAGGATTCTGGTTCTCGCCTTCATCGTCGCAATGTCCAGCACGGCTGTGGCCATCAAGATCCTCGACGAGATTGGAGAATTGAGGACCGAGACGGGCCGCATTACCGTCGGCATCATGATCGCCCAGGACATTGCGATCGTTCCAATGCTGATTCTGACAACGGCACTGGGAAAGTCCTCGGCGTCGATCGACGCTCTCGGCTGGACCATCGCACTCAAGATGATCTTCGCGATTGGCGTTCTGGTAGCACTGCTTTGGTTTTTGGGACGGCCTGGCAAGATCCGTCTCCCCGGAACCGATCTGATTCACGAACGCAATGACATGATTGCCCTGGCCATGCTGGCCTTTTGTTTCGCTGCGGCGACCGTGTCGGGCCTGTTGGGATTGTCAGCTGCATATGGCGCGTTTGTCGCCGGCCTGATTGTTTCAAGCTCAACATTGCGCGCCGAAGCAATCTCTGTCACCGAGCCCATACAGAGTATCCTGATCTTCATTTTCTTTCTTTCTGTTGGTCTCCTTCTGGACCTTAACTACATCCGCGAAAACTGGGTGGTCGTCGGACTCTTTGCGGGCGGCGCAATCATCATAAAGACCGTTTTGAACGTCCTGCTGGTTCGATATTCGAATTTCAGCTGGGATGTCGCCTTCCCGGCAGGGCTCGCCACGGCACAGATCGGCGAGTTTTCATTTATCCTTGCCGCTATTGGATTCTCGAACCGCGTGCTGGATTCGGATACCTACCGCCTGGCGCTTTCTGTCATTGCAGTAACATTGATCGTCAGTCCGATCTGGATGATCAGCGTCCGGCGTTTTCACGATGTCGCCAGGGCGGGGATTTCCGATTTGCGCGGCGCCTTCGCGGAAGTCTACTCGGGCGAAATAGATGAATTCGAGCGCAGTGCACGTTTTGTGGGGCGCCAGATCTTTCGGGTCCGGAGATACTATCGGGCGTCGCGGCTGGCATGGTCTCGCCGCAAGCGGAGGCGAGATAAGGCCAATGCCGGATTGGCAGATCAAAAGCCTGCTGACGAACAGGCCGATGTGAAAGCCGCTTCCGGTCATCAGGTGGACGCCGGGCCGAAAGCCAGTGAGAAATCCTGACAAGATTGAGTGTGCCGGAAAACCAAGTGAAGACGAGGCAGCCGTGAAAAACGACGTATCAGGAGTGGTGCTTGGGCCCGACGGTGTCGCACGGTGCTGGTGGCAGGACGGCAAGGAGGATTACGCCAGATATCACGACGAAGAATGGGGCAGACCGGTTGGCGACGACCGGAGACTGTTCGAGAAGGTTTGCCTGGAAGGGTTTCAGTCGGGGTTGAGCTGGCTCACGATATTGCGGAAGCGAGAGAACTTCCGAAAGGCCTTTGCCAACTTCGAATTTGAGCGGGTGGCCCGCTTTACGGAGGCGGATGTCGATCGCCTGCTTGCCGACGCAGGAATTGTCAGGCATCGGGGCAAGATAGAATCGACGATAAACAACGCCAGGCGGGCGATCGAACTAAGGGATGAGTTCGGTTCGCTGGCAGCCTATTTCTGGGCCTTTGAACCTGGTCCCGAAGAAAGGCCGAAGAGGATAACCAAAGAAGCTCTCATGGCCATGCCCAAGACACCAACCTCGACATTGATCAGTAAGGATCTGAAGAAACGTGGCTGGAGCTTCGTGGGGCCGACAACGATTTATGCCTTCATGCAGGCCATGGGGATGGTGAACGATCATCTGGAGGGCTGCGCGTTCCGGACAGTGGTCGAACAGCAACGGGAAGCATTCATCCGACCCGGATCGTGACGAGCGTCCGATATCTTGCAAATCGGCGTTCCGGTCGATCCAGTTCTGCCATTTTCTTGCGAAATACAAGGTCAGCTTAGGAGTCTTTTAATAGATTCCGCAGTACTACATCGCTTCAGGGGAGATTTGAAGTCTGATCAGCGGTGCACACTGTGGTGGGGCATTCTGTGCTGAATAGGCATTGTATTTCGGGGCATCGGGTCGCTTTGCGATTTAAATACCAGTTTTCGGATTCTGATTTCGTGTCTTTTGACGTGTTTCAGCGCCGTGAACGTAGTGAAAAATCCCAATTATTCTCTCATTTTCCGATTGAGCTAAAGAATTCGCGAAGAATGGCAACCGGCCGTGCGCCGAGGCATTCTTGGTGTAATCATTTGGAAGTTTAAAATTTGAAATGTTTGAATAACGAAAACTAATAAATTTTCGGGTAGCGTTGGTGAGGTGACAGGGATCTGTCTTAAGGCGCGAGGGGCGCCAAACGAGGAGGTAACACAATGAAGAAAAGCGGAATCATTGCGGGACTTGCGGCAGTCGTTTTGATGTCGTCCGTTCCGGCGTACGCAGATGACGGCCACAAGGAGGCCGCCGAAGCGTTCATCAAGGAAACAGTGATGCCATGGGTTGAAAGCGCTGAAGTGGTTGGCGCGATCAAGGCGCAAAACCAGGAAAACGCGGCTCTCGACCAGGGCCAGATCGACAAGCTCGACAAACAGTGGCGCGCCGAGGTCGACGCAAGCGATCGTCCGCTGATCGACAAGGTTCTCAAGAATGCGCTGTCGCAGTTTCTTGCATCCAAGAAAGACGCTGCCGGTGGTGCGATCACCGAGATGTTCGTTATGGACAACAAGGGCCTGAACGTCGGTCAGAGCGACGTCACCTCCGACTATTGGCAGGGTGATGAAGCGAAGTGGAAGAAGACCTTCAAGGTTGGTGCCGACACGGTCTTTGTCGATGACATTGAAAAAGACGAGTCGACTCAGGAACTTCAGGCACAGGTAAGCGTCTCCATCAAGGACCCGGCCTCCGGGCAGGTTATTGGAGCCATTACCGTCGGCGTGAACGTCGACCAGCTCTGAGCAAATTCGGTAATCGATAACAATGGCATTGGGGACTGCGGATGAATCTTGAGGCAGATTCGGCAAGAGAAGAAATTCAAACTGTCGAAGGGAAAAACAGGCGTTCATCTGTAATCCTCAAAATCACAATGTCAGTGATCGCAGTGGTGGTGCTCGCCCTCACTGCGATCACCCTATTGGGTGAGCGTGCGCAACGCACGATGGCGGAGAACACATATTCGGTTTCCGCGACGGCGATCACAAAGCTGATTGCCGCCGGTGAGACTGGGAGTATCCGTTTCAAAAAAGCGAAGATAATTCAAAGCGCTTACGACGATCTGGTCGCCGACAAGGCTGAATGGGTAGATGGCTTCTTCGCGATCGACCGTTCGGGTAACGCGATCTTTTTGCGGCATTCCGAGCGAGCGGAGAAACTTGACTTCATGAGCCAGATCACCGGCTCTTTGGAGCAGGTAGAAGCAGAACCGATAACACTCCAGGTCGCCGGACGTAGTGTCGTTGTCGCTCCGACCGGCGTGTCGAAGAAAGACGGCAAGCCTTACGGATACCTGGCGATCGCGTGGAACAAGGATTTCATTTCTGAAGCAATTTCAGGCGGGCGTACCAACAACATCGTTGCAGGCGTTCTCGGAGTTGTGGTCATCGTCGGACTGTTGTTCGGGGTAATCCAATGGCTGGTGACCGGCCCATTGGCCAGGATCACGACCTGCATACAGAATTTGGCCGACGGCAATCAGGACGTCGAGATTCCTGAAACCGGCCGTACTGACGAGATCGGCAGGATTGCCGATGCTTTGGGCGTGCTGCGCAAACATGAAATTGAACGCCAAAGTCTTAACAGGGATCAGGAAGAAGCGTCCGCCAGGCGCGAGAAGCGCCAGATGCGGACCGAGGAACTGGTAACGCAGTTCAAGTCCGAGGTTCAAACGCTGCTGGAAACAGTTATCGGTGATATGGCCGATATGGACGGAACCGCAACAGGTTTGACCGAATTGTCGGACAGCACTGCAGAACAGGCGACGGCGGCTGCATCTGCGACGGAACAGGCAACATCCAATGTCAACAGCGTGGCGTCGTCGGCAGAGGAACTCTCCGCTTCCATCGCCGAGATATCGCGTCAGTTGGAATCAGCAACCCATGCGGTCGCGCAGGGCACCTCAAACGCAGAACTGTCAAACACGAGAGTAGCGGGGCTGACCAGCGCGGCGGACAAGATCGGCGAAGTCATCACGCTGATCCAGAAGATCTCGGAACAAACTCATCTGCTCGCGTTGAATGCCACAATCGAGGCTGCGCGTGCCGGCGAGATGGGTAAAGGCTTTGCCGTCGTCGCTTCGGAGGTCAAGACGCTTGCGAGCGAGACCGCCCAGGCGACCGAGGAAATCTCTGAACACATCACCGCCATTCAGGTCTCCACGGCTGACGCCGTTTCAGCGATCGATGCCATCGGCTCGAGCATGAACGAGATCAACGAACTGACCAACAGCATCGCAACGTCGGTCCAGGAACAGGGTGATGCCACCAGCGAGATTTCGCGGAGTTCTCAGGAAGCCGCTGCCGGTACTCAGGAGATGGCAAGCACAATGGTTGCCGTCAACGAGGCTGTTGCGAATGCGAGAATGACCGCAGGCGAAGTCAAAAACGTGTCCGGCAACGTCTCTGCCCAGGCTGCGAAGCTGAGGTCGGTGATCAACGCGTTTCTTGAAGAGGTCGCCGCCGCGTAGTGATCTTTGCCCAGCTCCGGCAAGGTCTGCCGGGGCCGGGGGCGCCGATTCCGTCCAATCGGGAGATGGTACTCGTTCGATTCTGAATTCGAATCGACTGAAGGGCATCAGGCGCTATAGTGGTCACAGTTGCAAAGACAGTCGTAGGTATCCGCAACGCGTGCGTGATTGGGGGCGGCGTGTATTCAAGTGCCACGGAAACGATTTCGACGCCGCGGCTTATCCTTCGCTCCCTTGTGCCGGCCGACGCCAAGGCAATTTACGCGATAGTCTCGAACTGGAATGTCGCCAGTATGCTGGCGACCGTGCCTTGGCCTTATACGCTTGACGATGCGCAAGCCTACGTGGGACATGCGCGCAGGCAGGAGCGAGAGGGCAAGGAAGTCCACTTCGCGATTGTGGCAAAGCCAGGCAATACGGCTGGTATGATCAGCCTTGTGAACCTCTGCGAAGAGCCGCGGCTCGGTTTCTTCCTGGCCGAAGAAGTCTGGGGCAGGGGGATGATGTCAGAAGCGCTGCTGGCCGTTTGCGGTCTGGCCTTCGACCGGCTGCATTTCGATAAGCTTGTATCCGGCGTCTTCTCGGATAATCCGGGTTCATTGCGTGTTCACGAGAAATGCGGATTTCGTATCACGGGTAAGAGCCGCGAGATGTGCTCTTCCCGCGGAACTTTGTTGAGCCGATACGACCTTGAATTGACCGCCGAGGATCGCGGTTGCGTCTCAGGCGGCGACGGGGCGGTCGAGTCCAAGTGAAGGCTCAAGGCCGAGCATGAGATTCAGATTCTGCACTGCTGCGCCAGAAGCGCCTTTCCCGAGATTGTCGAGTGTCGCGACAAGCAGGCATTGATCTCCCTGCGGATCGGCGAAGACACGCAACTCCATGTCGTTGGTTCCGTTCAGCCGCTCCGGATCCAGGCGCCCATTCTCCGGCACTTCGTTGAACGGCCTCACCGAGACATGGCCACCCGGGGCAAACCAGTCTTCAAGTGTTCTGTGGACGTCCTGAGGCACCGCGCCGCCGCGCAAACTGCTCGTATGGACGCCAATCTGGACCATCATGCCCTGTTTGAAGCTTCCCACGCTCGGCGCAAACAGGGGGCGCTCCGTAAGGCCGCTATGAAGTGTCAGCTCGGGCAGGTGCTTGTGAGCGAGGCTCAATCCGTAAAGGTAAAACGTATCCCTGATGGGCTCCGAGACGGTCGGATCCTCGAATTGCTCGATAAGCTTCCGTCCGCCGCCGCTATAGCCGGATATCGCATGCACGTTTACGGGATAGTCTGGCGGCATGATTCCGTTTGAGAGCAGGGGCCTGAGCAAAGCTATGGCCCCTGTCGGATAGCAACCCGGGTTGGCCACAAAACGCGCATTCGCGATCGTGGCATCGTGGCCCGGTTCCATTTCGGGAAATCCGTAAGTCCATTGGCCGTCGGTTCTGTGAGCCGTGCTCGCGTCGATGATCCGGGTATTCCCGTCGGCGACCAGGGCGACAGCTTCCCGCGCGGCATCGTCAGGCAGGCACAGAATTGCGACATCCGCGGCTTGCAAGAGCCGCTTGCGTTCCCCGGCGTCTTTACGAGCAGCAGGCGCAATCGAGAGCAGTTCGATATCGGTACGGCTCTCCAGCCGCTGTTTGATCTGAAGTCCAGTTGTGCCGGCCTCGCCGTCAATGAATACCCGGGCGCCCATGTCTCTTATCCGGAATTGTGTTTCCAATTGCGCGTTTCATTCCACGAAACGCGCACTCGATGCAAGTGATTAACCGGCTCTCGATCCGGCTCGGCGTTCTATTTGGAACTGGCTACCGCCCTGCAAGTGCGCGGCAGGTCACCGATCCGCAACGTGCGCCGCTGGGATTTTGCCAAGCGATCCTTGCTATATGGTGCGTCAGACATCCACCATTCAAGATCTTCGCCGCATCCATCGCCGGATTCCGGCGGTTCCTGACCGACACACTCGGCATTGCCTTTGGGACATCGTAATCTCACGTGAAAACTCGATGCGTTTCCATACCAGGGCCGGATCTTGCGCAGCCAGGATTTGGCCTTTTTGTCGCCCGCCGCCCAATCGCACAGTGCCTTCTTGATCGGCGGGTTGACGAAGATGCGGCCAACCTCGGGATAGGAGGCAGCTCGTCGCAACAGCTTTGCATGGCTGTCAGTCCAGGACGCCGGGTGGACACGTTGCCGGTTCAGTACAACGGAAGTCGCCTTCATCCGCTCGCGACGCGACCGGGACATCTTTTCCGGAGGCTTGGGTGTGAACCAGATGTCCACTTCGAGTCCGGACTGATTTGTTCTTGGGCCAGAAAGCATTGGGCCGCCGCGCGCCTGCGACATGTCGCCAACCAGAAGGCCCGTCCAGGAATCCTGTGCTCTTGCGTCGCGCGAGAGTTTTTGAATGTACCGAACAAGATGCGGATGGCCCCAGTTCCGTTTCCGGGAAGGCCGCATGACCTGCCAGGTCTCGCCGTCAAAGGGAAGCTCGACGCCGCCTGCCAGGCAGCCTTTGGAATAGGATCCGATTGCGGCTGGTTGAAGATTTGCTGGACCACGGGCACGCGCAAAAACCTCTTTCGCCGAACGCGTATTGCTGCCCGCCGGCGACACTGGTTTCTCGATACTGTCTGCCGCAACGTGGGTTGCGGTCAGGCAGGTAATCGCGCAGATGACAGCAAACCGCTTCATCCGTCTCCCCTAAACGACTTAAGAGTGGCCCGGTCAAAGTTTAACCGAACTCCAGTGATGCGCAAAATTCATGAGCAATAACAACGGGGGAAACAGCAATTATGGTTAACGCAACAGCCTTTCTGTAGTGTATCGGAGAGCCAGTAAGCCGTACCCTTGTCTCCGCGCTAGGATCGCATGCTTTCGCCCTTTGGATCGAAAAGCGGCTCGGCTTGTAACCTTGCACTCCGCTTGTGGCCAAGAATCTCAATCGCAAAGTCGCCTGATCCGTTTTCGGCACTTGCAGTCGGAATGTAACCGAGCGCAACCGATTTGCCGCTGTGATGCGTGAAGCCGCCGGATGTGATCCAGCCGATAACGCTGTCACCTTGCCAAACCGGTTCGTCACCGATTACGTCGGCGTCATCGACATCGACGACGAGGGTAACGAGTCGGCGTTCCGGGCCTTCCGCCTTTTCCCGGGCCGCTGCGTCCCGGCCGATAAAGTCGTTCTTTGTCAGATCGACGAACCGGTCCAGGCCGGCCTCAAAGGGCCCGTAAATCGGACGGAACTCGGTGGCCCACGATCCGAATCCTTTTTCGAGACGCAGCGAATTGAGCGCGCGACTGCCGAACAGCCGAATGTTGAACTCGGCTCCGGCGTCCATCAATGCATCGAAAAGAGTGTTCTGAAATTCTGGATTTATCCAGATTTCATATCCGAGATCGCCGGTGAAGGATATCCGTCCAACCAGCGCGGGCACCATGCCGACATCGATCGATCTGAAAGACATAAAGGGGAACGCTTTTGTCGAGAGGTCGGCGTGGGTGATCTTTTCGAGTACTGCCCGGGCGTTGGGACCGGCGACGGTCAGGCCAACCAGGTCGAGGCCCAGGGCACGAAGTTCGACGCCCGTATCGGGGATGTTCTGCTCGAACCAGCGCATGTGATAGTTCTCCGCCGGTCCCGAGCCGAAAATATAGAAATGCTCGTCCGCAAGCTTCGCGATTGTGAAGTCGCCTATCAGTTTGCCTTCCGGATTGAGCATCGGCGTCAGAACGATGCGCCCCGTCTTTGGCATCTTGTTCGCCATGATGTAGGAGAGCCAGCTCTCGGCATCGGGACCACGCACCTCGTACTTGGCAAAGCCCGAAATCTCCATCAGTCCGACACTATCGCGCACAGCGGCACATTCCTCCGCAACGGTTTCGAATGCGTTGGATCTCCGGAATGTCGGATGTTCGATTGGTTCACTGCCTTCGGGCGCGAACCACAGCGGGGATTCCAGGCCGTAGGCGGCGCCGAACACGGCGTTGCGATCCTTTAGGCTGCTGTACATCGGAGTTGTGCGCAGCGGGCGCCCGGCAGCGAGCTCTTCGTTGGGATAGGTAATCTGGAACCGCCGTGAATAGTTCTCCCTGACCTTCGCATTCGTATAGGCCATGCTTGCCCAGTCACCGAAGCGGGCGACGTCCATGCCCCAGACATCGAAACCCGGATCGCCGTTCACCATCCAGCTCGACAGGGCGAGACCGACGCCGCCGCCCTGGCTGAAGCCGGCCATGACGCCACAGGCACACCAGTAGTTCTTCAGGCCCCGGACCGGACCGATTAGCGGATTACCGTCTGGTGCGAATGTAAACGGCCCATTGATGATCTGCTTGATGCCTGCGCGCTCGAAGGCGGGGTAATGCGTGAAGCCGACTTCCAGCGACGGTGCAATTCGGTCGATATCAGGTTGCAGCAGTTCATGGCCGAAGTCCCAGGGTGTTTCCCTCTCGGACCAGGGCACGCCCGCTTTTTCGTACGTGCCCATGAGCATGCCCTTGCCTTCCTGGCGGATATAGATCTCCCCTTCGAAGTCGATGCAATGAAGCACTTCCTTCCCGGATGCCTCGTTGATTTCCGCGACCTCCGGCATGTCCTCGGTGAGGATATACATGTGCTCCATTGCAAGAATCGGGATTTCAAGTCCAACCATGCGGCCGACTTCACGCGCCCATAGGCCGCCGGCATTCACAACATGCTCGGCATGAATATTGCCTTTGTTGGTAATGACGTCCCAGGAGCCGTCTGAACGTTGCTGGAGGTCTTCGACCTTGGTGTGACGATAGACTTCCGCGCCCTGGACGCGAGCCGCCTTGGCATATGCGTGTGTGGTGCCGGATGGATCGAGATGACCTTCGTCCGGATTGTAGAGTGCGCCGACGAAATGCTGCTTGTCCATCAACGGAAACAACTCGGCCGCCTCATCAAGCGAGATAATGTCCATTTCCAGCCCGAGATACCTTGAACGGGCCTTTGCCATGCGGAGAAAGTCCATCCGCTCTTCGGTTCCGGCAAGCATGACGCCGCCCGTCATGTGGACGCCGCAGGATTGTCCGGAGATCTTTTCGATTTCCTCGTAGAGCTCGATCGTATACCGCTGCAGCTTGGCTACGTTCGGATCGCCGTTCAGGGTGTGAAATCCGCCTGCCGCGTGCCAGGTCGAGCCGGACGTCAGTTCGTCTCGCTCAACGAGGACGACGTCTTTCCACCCGAGCTTAGTCAGGTGATAGAGCACGCTGCATCCCACGACACCGCCGCCGATGACGGCAACTTGTACGTCCTGCTTCACAATCTGTTTCCTCTCGTCTCGTCCCTGCCGTTGCGGCTAATAGACGTATTCATCTGTTTCCCCGGGCACGACGAACTGTTCGTTCAGCCAGGGGGCGAATGCTGAAATTTCTTCCCGAACCTCATTGTCGAGAGTCTGACGGCAGACCTGCGCAATCTGGTGGGGCATGTCCATCAATTCGCCGGAACGCGACACCACGTGAATCCGACGCGAGAATGAAACGCCTGGAAACTGCACGCATCGCGCTTCATCGGGATTGAGGTTTGCTTCCAGCAGGCAAAGCGGTGTCATGATTGCCCATCCGCGACCCGCCTTGATCATGCGCCCGACCGACCATGACGAGTCGAATGCCACGCGGCGCGGTATGGACAACCTAAGTCTGCGCAAATGCTGATCGACAGTTCTACCGGTCAGATTGCGGGCGCTATAGCGCAAAAGAGGGAGCGCTGCCGCGAGTTCCTCGACGTCTTCACCCGAACAGGGTGCGTTCACCGGCATGACGATGATGAAGGGTTCCTTCAGGATTTCGAAACTCGACAGCTCAGTGACATTGTCGACGACATCCGTTGCGATGATCACGTCAACACGCCGATCGATCAGCGCTTCATAGTGCTCGGCGACAAACCCCGACCAGAGCGTCAGACTCTCGATGTTCAACGCGGCACTGATACGATCGTAAAACGAGGGGAGCAGACAGCCGGCAAGCGAGTTGACGACGGCTATGCGAAGTTCGGGAAGCGAGGTCTGAGCACTGTTCTGGACGGCCGTCCGCGTTTCTTTTGCGAGTTCGAGGACATGCCGGGCCCGGGATCGCAGAATCGTGCCGGCCGGTGTAAGGCGCAGAGGTCTTAGGCTGCGATCGATCAGAACCGCACCAAGGTCGTCTTCGATCTTGCTGATGTTCTGCGAGACAGCGGCCTGGGTGATGTCCAGTTTTTTCGCGGCACTGGCCATCGAGTCCGACTCCGTGACGGTCAGAAATATCTCCATTGAGCGCAGATCGAATGCTTTGGACCAGGTCATTTGCGCACGCCCCAGTTAAGTGTCAGTTCCAATTGCTGCCGGGGCGAACCGGATCTTGGCGTGCCGGAACACCCGCGGCAATGCGCTTAAGAAAAACTTATAGTATGGCAAAAGCAAAGGTGTTTCTGGTGCCGCGACGACAGCAAACGGTCACTGAAATCGAGGTCCGGGCTGCTGGCGTTGACCGATCAGCCGATCTTCTGACGGCTGAACCGAGTGGGTGGCTGGATGGAGGGATCAAGGCGAGGACAGGCCTCGGGAGTTCCCATACGTGTCGACAATGGAATGACCCCCGCCCAAACCGGCAGACCGTAGTCTTCTTCATCGTCAACAGGATGGCCTGTGCGGATCTTTGCGGATGCCTCAGAAATCGGGAGACGCAGAACCGTGGTTGCCTTCAGTTCCTGTCCGGTCAGTGAGCGCAGCGCCGGCCATCGTCCCGGATAGAGCTGTTCCACGAAGAGTTCGAGCTGACGCGCCTTCTCTGCCGGGTTCGTCAGCAACTCCGCCATGCCGAACATCATAACCGACCTGTAGTTCAATGAATGGTGGAAGCTCGACCGGGCGAGGACAAGCCCGTCAACATGGGTGACCGTGAAGCACACATCAGCGCCTTTCGTTGCGCACAGCATGCGGCTGGCAGACGAACCGTGCCAGTAAACGTTGTCTCCGTCGCGCCAGTAAATTGTGGGCGTAACGTATGGCGAGCCGTCGAACATGTAGCCGATATTGCAAACAAACCCGGCGTCCAGGATCTGATCGATCGTTTCGCGGTCGTAGTGGCCGCGCTCATGCAGGCGTTTGACCCGATGTCGGTCGTTTCGGACGGGAGCTGACATGTTTCCGTACTCCGGGATAGACATGCGGTTTGTTTATCTATTGATTGGTTATGTCGGAATGGCCATTTTGGAATAAACTTGAATAGCCAATGCCCATCTTCAGCAGAATGTCGAGTTGATGGTCCAAACGTCCAGGATTCCCGGTGCAGCAACGCTGACACTCGCGATTGATGCCGACGGGCCGGAGCCGGCGTACATACAGCTCTATGGTCAGGTTCGCGGTCTCATCCTGTCTGGGCGCCTGAAAGCGGGCAGCAGATTGCCGTCTACAAGAGCGCTCGCCCTGGAGATTGGTGTATCCAGAACGACCACAATCGCGGCCTACGAGCAACTGACGGCTGAAGGGTATCTTGAGAGTCGAGTTGGGGCCGGGGCCTATGTGGCCGAGTTGCTGCCGGAGAGCGTTCTGAGCGGTCGCGATCCCGATCGTGTTCAGAGCAGTGAGAGTTGCCTGCCGGCACACCGCAAACTCGAGCAAGCCAAAGTACCGCAATCAAATCTGGACGTTGCCCCGCGGGCGTTTAATCCCGGGCTGCCAGAAGAACGGGAATTTCCGATCAACGAATGGCAAAGACTGGTTGCGCGCAATCATCGCAGACTTCGGCCGGACATCCTGTTTGCGCGCCATCCGGGCGGATTTCGTCCCTTGCGTGAAGCGATCGCTGAACACCTCGGATCGATGCGAGGGCTGTTGTGCAGTGCTGATCAAGTGATTGTAACGTCCGGAGCGCGCGAAGCTTGCGATCTCATAGCGCGGGTGCTCATAGAACCTGACGATCAAGTCTGGATTGAGGATCCGAACTATCCCATCGTCGTCGAAGCTTTGCAGGCCAACGGTGCCGGTGTGGTTCCGGTGCCGGTCGACGGGGAGGGATTTGATTTTCATCGGGCCCTTGAACTTGAAGCCCAAGCAAAGCTCGCATTTGTGACACCGTCGCGCCAGTATCCGCTCGGCACCACACTGTCCCTGAGCCGCCGGCTGGCACTGATCGACTGGGCTGCCCGCGATGCCGGCTGGGTCGTCGAAGATGACTTTGACAGCGAATACCGATATGCCGGACGGCCTTTGGCATCACTGATGACACTGGACGAGGCCGGGCGTGTCATCTACCTGGGAAGCTTCTCCAAAGTTATGTTTTGGGGGCTACGTCTGGGATGGTTGGTGGTACCACCCGCTCTCGTCGAGGCATTTCTGAAAGCGCAATCTGACTACGGATCGCTGGCTTCAATCGTTGCGCAGCCGGCGTTGGCGGAATTCATTTCGACAGGCCGCTTTGCTGCCCATATTCGAAAGATGCGCAAGCTGTATGCTGCGCGCCAACGCCACCTGGTCGCTGAAATCAATCGAGTTTGCGCGGATCTTCTGGTCACAACGCCGCAGGACGGGGGAATGCATCTGGTTGCGAAGTTTTCGCCGGACGTTCCGGAGTGCCTTACGGATTTTGCAATCTGCAAGAGCGCCGCAGAGCGGGGGCTCGGCGTAAGGCCACTGTCTCGATTCTACAAAGCGGCCAACCCCCAAAGAGGACTCGTGATCGGATATGCCTGCGTCGACGAGTCTGAAATCACCGCCGGAGTGGAAGTGCTTGCGGGAATTCTCTCCGATGCGGTCGATTGAAACCGGGACACGGAGTCGACGACCGCGAAGAGAGCCGATCATGGTTGGCTGGAACTTGATCACGCGCTTCGGAAGCGCATCACCAGAGCGAGAACGGTGATCAGGACAAAAAGCACCAGCGCCGGCACCAGGATCATGTCTAGATACACGGTGAACGCGGTCAGACCGATGACTCCGAGCAGGACGACAAGGAGTGGGGTAAAACAGCAAATTGCCGTGATGACGGTGCCGGCCAAGCCGACTTGCAGAAGTGACGATCTAGGCATGTTAGCAGCCTATTGTTGAGTCTTTTGGGCAGCAATACAGCGATCAGCGATCAGGAATCAACTACAGCTGGTCATAATGCCTAAGATTTGAACTCGACCTCAATGAAGGCAAATTCGAATTCATTAGCGTTGATGACGTCATGCTCGACGCCTTCCTGGCGGAAATAGGGTACTCCGGATTCGAGGTCCGACCGGACGCGTTCGCCGTCGGGTAATTCGATTTCGAGTGTTCCGTCGAGCATTGGAACCACGACATAGTCGTACTCGTGCCGGTGCCATCCTGTGTTGGCGCCCGGCGCAAACCGCCATTCCGTGACCCTGGTCCTCTCGTTGTCGATGAAGACCTTTGGCGTTGCGGTGCCATTGCTGTCTTTAGCGCACATCCATATGCCTCTTTTGCTGTAAAACAATCGATCGTGGCGTCAGCGCGGCGGAAGCGCAATACTGGATGTCAGACAGTTCAACTCCTTGGAATGCCGGAGCGTTCGAATGACCCTTTACCAGGGCTCATGCCACTGCGGGGCGGTGGCGTTTGAAATCGAAACTGAATTCACCGAGTTCACCAAGTGCAACTGCACTCTCTGCAGCAAGAAGAACGCTGTGATGACAAAGGTCCATGAGGATGACTTCCGCTTGGTCGGCGGTGAGGAATATCTCGGCCTTTATCAGTGGAACACCAGAACCGCGCGGCATCACTTCTGCAAGAACTGCGGAATCTATACGTTTCACCGAAAGCGTGTCACACCGGACTTCTTCGGCATCAATGTGCATTGCCTGGACAATGCGGATATCTCAGGGGTTCCTGTCGTGGAGTTGCTGGACGGTATCGATATGTCCGTCGTCAATGATGAGCGGTGAGGGCATTTGACTGCGTGCCGGACTTCCTGAAGATGGTGTGCGAATGCGCCACCTCCACCGCCGCGCGATGCTTCCAGACTGTGGATATCTTTGCCCTATTTGTGACACAATCAAATAAACTTCAATCTTTACAGATAGATAGGGTCGCCACAATTCGTTCTCTAAATGTTCGGCGCGTCTCTTTCTGATGAATCTGAAGCAGCGGATGTCGATCGCATTGGCGCCAGTGTCCAGTGGGTCGACCCGGGCGCCGGAATTAATCAATTGCGAGTGGTTTCGCCGCCCATAATCTGAAACATTGGTGCAGCACCCCGGAAACGCCAATTCACTGCGGAAAGATCCAATGAAACCAGTTCATGGTGCTCTCGATAAGACCGGTACCTTTCAATCCGAGGGGGAGTCGAATCTGTCCGAACGCCGTCGCGTCTGGGCAGAACGCTCACATGATGAAAGATCTTGCGAACTCATCAAGCGAGACGCCGAGCATTTTCTGCATCAATCGGTCTCATCACCCTGTCTCAGCGTCATCAGGAAGGCAGAAGGCATCTGGATCGAGGACGGGGCGGGCCGGCGCTATATGGATTTTCATGGCAACAGCGTTCACCACATTGGTTACGGCCATCCGCGCTTGAAGGAAGCGATCCGGAAGCAAATGGATGATTTGCCGTTTGCGCCTCGACGCTTCACTTGCGAGCCGGCGGTCGAGCTTGCGGAGAAGCTCGGCCAGATCTCACCAGGTACGCTGTCAAAGGTGCTGTTTGCGACCGGTGGATCGGACGCCGTTGAAATTGCCCTCAAGGTAGCGCGGGCAGCGACAGGCCGTTTCAAAACTCTTTCCTTCTGGGATGCGTTCCATGGCGCTGGCTTCGGCTCGTCCAGTGTGGGTGGAGAGGCGCTGTTCAGATCACATATTGCCGGTCCGCTGATCCCCGGCGCCGAACACGTTGCGCCATTCGCGTGTTACCGGTGTCCGTACGGATACAAGGACAAGAACGGTGAACCGCCGCTGGAGATCTGTGAAAGCGCCTGCGCGAAGATGGTGCGTTATGTTCTGGAGCGTGAGGGAGATGTCGCGGCGGTCGTGGCGGAGCCCGCTCGCGCCGTACCCTATATTCCTCCTCCGGGTTTCTGGACGACCGTTCGCGAGGCATGCAGGGCCCACGGCGCTTTGTTGATATTCGACGAAATTCCGACCGGACTGGGAAAGACGGGCCGCATGTTTGCCTGTGAACACGACGAAGTCGTGCCTGACATTCTGGTCATTGGAAAATCATTGGGGGGCGGCATTCTGCCGATTGCCGCAACGTTGTGTCGTCCTGAGCTCGATGTCGCGGGAGAGTTTGCGATCGGCCATTACACCCATGAGAAGAACCCCGTTACGACCCGAGCGGCGCTGACCACGATCGAGATCATCGAAGAAGAGGGGCTTGTCGAACATGCAGCCGCCGTTGGAACGCGCGCACTTGAAAGGCTATCCGACCTGAAGCGGACATGCGCTCTCGTCGGAGATGTGCGGGGCAGGGGGCTGCTTTTGGGCATTGAACTCGTGACCGATCGCGATGAAAAGACGCCAGCGAATGATGCCGCGGAAGAAGTCTATTACCGGTGTCTGGAGGGCGGGATCAGCTTTAAGATCTCGATGGGAAATGTTCTGACGCTGTCTCCACCACTCATGATATCGCATCAGGAGATAGATCAGGCCCTCGATGTTATCGAAGAGGCCATCCGGGCGGTCGCTCACTGAGGGAGTCCGCTGCGGTTGCCGTTTCACTCAGCGGGTTGTTCAGCCGGTGATTGCTGACCGGTAACCGCGCGTGTCCTGGGCAGCAGAAGAACCGAAAACAGCGTCACGCAGGCGAAGATTGCCAGCGTGCCGAAAAGGATATCAAAACCCCAGTTCGCATGCAGCCAGGCCAATATCGGGACGGCGGAGGCCATCACGGTAAATCCTATGATGAAGCGCGCTCCGAATATGCGCGCACGCCACTCGCTGTTTGTAATTCTCCCCAGCAACACATCATTGATCGGAATTTGACCAAATACGGCGAGCATGAACCCCGTCGCAATCAGCAGGGTCCAAGGCCCGCTCAGACCGATCATGAGGCCTAGAAAGACAACCTGCAACGCGGCGACTGCGCCGAAGACAATACGCACCGAATAGCGATCAATCGTCCACCCCACGACGAGTTGAGCGAATGCGGCAAGTGTAAAGACCACAAAAGCATATAGCCCGACTGCCGATGCCGTTTCCGCAATATCGCCCAGCCGCTCCTCAAATATCTTCGGCAACGCAAACGTCGTGCTTTGAAATATGAAACTCCCAATCGCCGTCGTGATCGTCACGATCACCAGAATGTGGATCAGCGTCGATCTTGGTAGTGTTGAGACCCCTTTGCCCTTGGTTGACTTCGGGGCGGCGGCAGAGGCAACGCTGCCGACGCCGTCCCGAAGAAACAGCAAGTAGGCGATGCCCGTGGCCAGGGAGATAATGCCCGGAACGATGAACGCCATCCGCCAGCCGGAGACATCAATCAGGAAGCCGGCAATCAAGGCCGCGGAAGCAACACCAATATTGCCAAAGACTCCATTCACCGCGATCGCCATTCCGGTCTTTTCTCGGCCTTCCACAACCATGGCAATGCCGACCGGATGATAAATCGCGCCGAATATCCCGATTGCAAGCAGACCGGCACCTATTTGCATTGGCGACTGCGCGAAGCCGGTGAGTATTGAACTGATCCCTATCCCGACAAAGAACACGGCCATCATGCCCGCTCTGCTCCACTTGTCGCCAAGCCAGCCGGCAGGAATCGCGCAGACACCGAAAGCGACGAAACCGGGCGTCGCGTAGGGGATCAATTGTGCATAGGTCATCCCCCAATCATGGATCAGGGCAAGCGCGGCGACGGTCGCGAACAAAAGCATGAACAGGTGGTCGTAAAAGTGCCCCACGTTCAGAAAAAGAAAGTGCACGCGTTCGCGCGTCATTCGTCGAGCCTCTTTGGTTGCCGGATCGCACCAGCTACCATAATGCGACGCAAGGCATTAGTCTCGGAGATACTCCAGCGCAAAAAATGCTGGCTGATTGTTCAGCATTGGTTCATTCCGGAGGGGCCATGAAGTATGCATGTCTTGCACTGCTGGAGCAGTATTGGTCTGTTTCCGGGCGAATTCGGGAGGTTGGTTTTGCATAGTCTTCGCACATCGGCTTTCATTTCTGCGGTGGTTGCTGCCATTTCGTTTGCTTCTTCGGCTGAAGCGCAGCCAGCGACAGCATGTTTTTACCAGCACGCGAATTTCCAGGGTGATCGGATTTGCGCCGGTCCCGGTGATGCCCGCGCGGACCTTCGGTTCTTCAACGACATCATCTCCTCCATCACCGTTCCCGCGGGAACCAGAGTGACGGTTTGTGAAAATGTCCGGTTCGGCGGGCGATGCCGGAACATCGACCAGAATGTCGCTTACGTCGGCGACAGATGGAATGACCGGATTTCTTCGATAAGGGTTGCAAGACGTGTGGCCGATGGCGGTGGCGACGGGCCGGTCGGTCGCAACAGGGTTTGTTTCTTCGAGCACGCGGACTTCCGAGGCAGACGTTTGTGCGCGCGCGTCGGGGAGAATTTCCGTAGCATGCCACCGGGGTGGAATGATCGGGTGTCCTCTTTCCGCGTTGGCCGCAATGCGAATGTGAGGGTCTGCGAACATGATCGATATGGCGGACGGTGTCGCGTCTATGCCCGGGACCGCGCGTATGTGGGGGACCGCTGGAACGATAGGATTTCTTCGTTCCGGGTTGTGCGGCAAGTCGCCGGAGAACCGGAAAATGGGCCCGTCGGCCGGAACAGGGTATGTCTGTTTGAGCATGCCGAATTTCGGGGCAGACGAATTTGTGCCGGTGCCGGGGAAGCATTTCGCAGAATGCCGGATGGTTGGAACGACAGAGTGTCCTCATTGCGGATCGGCCAAGGGGTAAACGTTCAGGTTTGCGAGAACTCGCGGTTCCGGGGTCGCTGCCGGGATTATGGCCGCGATCAGACTTATGTCGGCGACAGGTGGAATGACCGGATTTCGTCATTCCGCGTTGTGTCCAGTCGCCCGCGCCCGGGCGACGGCGGTCTTGCGCGCAATGAGGCCTGTTTCTTCGAACATGCCGACTTCCGTGGGCGCGGATTCTGTACCCGTGTCGGAGATGCATCGAGGCGTATGCCGCCGGGTTGGAACGACCGTGTTTCATCACTCAGACTAGGGCGAAATGCCGATGTGCGCGTTTGCGAACATGAACGCTTCGGTGGGCGGTGCAGGGTGTATACACAGGACCGCCGGTATGTCGGAGATCGCTGGAATGACAGGATTTCGTCGTTCCGGGTGGTTCGCCCCGGTGCCGGCGAGCCCGAGCCCGAGCTTGTCAGAAATGGCGTCTGCTTCTTCGAGCACGCGGATTTTCGAGGGCAAAGATTCTGTGTCCGACGGGGTGAAGCGCTGCGCCGCATGCCGCCAGGCTGGAACGATCGAATTTCATCGCTGCGGGTACGCGGTCGAGCAGCCGTAGAGGTCTGCGAGAACAATCGATTTGGCGGACGCTGTCGTGCCTATGATCGCGATCGCCGGTATGTCGGTGACCGCTGGAATGACCGCATTTCTTCCATACGCGTAGGCGGGCCAGGAGACTTCGCCGGCGGACCGCCTCCTTCCGGACCCCGGTTTCCTCCGCCGGCATCGGCGAACTCGCATCCGCATAGAATCTGCTTTTTCAGTAGCGACAAATTTCGCGGAAGGTGGTTCTGTGACCAGCCGCGTAGCCGCGTAAACCGATTGCCGCCCGAGTGGAACAACCAGATTGAGTCAATACGTATGTTCGGCAACTCCACGGTGAAGATCTGTGACAAGCCGAATCTGGCCGGGCAGTGCACCGTTCTTCAGCGCAGCAACAAGCGGATTGGGTCTGCATGGGTCAATAAGCTATCTTCCTACCAGATATTCCTGCCCTGAACTCGAATGTGTTCGAAAGCCGAGAGCCAGGGGGGAGATGTGCTTGTTTGACATACGACATCAATTGGGACCCAGACGAACATGAAACTCGATCATTTCCTCATTCGCGCCCGAGAGCTCGATCAGATGCGGGATTTCTTTTCCGACGTGATCGGTTTGGAAGTTGGGCCGCGGCCGGACTTTCAGTTCCCGGGCTATTGGATGTACAGCGAGGACATGCCGGTGGTGCACTTGGCCCAGAACAACGTCGGGTCCAGCTCAGGCGATGGTGAAGACGCTGGTCCCGTCGATCACATAGCGTTCACGTCTGACGACTATCGGGAATTGATGACCCGCCTTGAGGCTGCCGGTGCGAACTTTGAGGAGCGCAAGGTGCCAGGCGGTCAGGCGCATCAGGTTTTCGTTCACGGGCCTGAAGGTGTGAAGGTCGAGATACAGTTTTCAGCCTCCTCGGTCTCCTGAGACTGTCACGGTGCCGCTGACACTTTGGCACCCGGACATGGGTGTGGCAGGAGTATTCGATATCTCCACATGTTCCGGGGCGGTAAGCGAGAGAGAATTGTCATCGCGTTCGTTCTGAGTTGAGTCAGCTGATGAATGACTCTGGAAGCGCGTTAGCGTGGTTCTCCAGCAGCGTTTCGCCAATTGCATCAATGGCGAGATACGGGGGGCGGGCGAGGGCGCCGATGTTGCCGTCGAGCCGCCTTGCTGTGAGCTGTTTGCCATAACTGACAGCAAAATCGATCGATTGCATTGCAAAGACGATAACGGGGAGAATTTCCCTGTAGAGAGCGTCTGCGCGTTCGAAATCTCCTGATCGAAAATGATTATAGATCTTGATCTGAATATCTGCGCAATCGGGAGCGGGGATCATCCCGGCGCATCCGGCCCTCAGGTTGTCAGGCAGTTCGAGACCGCCTCTGCCATTGAAGATGGCAATCTTGCCTTCAACTGAATCAATGAACCGACGAACCTGGTAGACTGGCCCTTCGCCTTTCATGACCGAGAAATTCTCATTCTGTCTTTGAAGCTGCCTGACACCGTAGGGAGACAGGCCAACACCGAGAAATTCAGGCGCGTTTTGAATGCCGATTGTTATCGGAAGGCGCGCCATGACGCGGTCGTAAAATCTGATCAGGTCCAGTTCGCTGAGATCAGATTCCCGAGGTGGCTGCAATACCAGCCAATCAGCTCCGGCTTCGGACGCGAAGCGCCCGAGATCGATCTGTTCTTCCGGCGTCTCGCCAGCAACAGTGACCGCCAGCGGCACTCTTTGAGCGACGTCCTCGATGCACCATTCGATAATGCTTCTGCGCTCTTGAGACTCGAGTTTGGAAACTTCGGTAATCAGGCCGAGGACGGCGATCCCGTGCGCGCCCGCAGCGATCATCGCGTTGGTCTGAGCGCGCATCGCTTCGCGGTCGAGCGAACCGTCGCTCTGAAAGAATGCATAGAGCATTGGATATATGCCGTGAGGAGTTGTCATTGCCTTCTTCCGGTGGCTTAAGTTTGCGTGACGAAAGACCAGGTTTGGGATATCGATCGCCTTTACAGGGACTCGTTGCAGAGGACAGCATGCCAGAGGCAGATCAACAGAACCAAAATATTGATCCCGAGATCAAAAAAGAGATCTTGTTGAGACTTGCAGGGCGCATCGAGACAGGTCAGGCCGGCAAGCTCGACCTCGTGTCGCTTCTCAGAATGCTCGAAGTCGAGGACCCGGTCGTCTGGTTCTCGCGGCATGGCAATCCGATAGAGAACGTCGAAGCCGCCGGAGAGTTGATGAAATCGGTGCTGACGGAGGACGAAGCGCGCAATGCCCTTGCCCTCGTTCTGACATCCGGATCGTCCGGGGCAGGGCCAGGCGGGTTCCTGGCGCATAGCCTCAGGATCCTGGCGTCCCGCCTGCCCGGAGATGAATCGGAATAGAAAAACGCCGGCAAGCAATTCGCTCGCCGGCGTCCAGCATTCCGTTGGTCGGAAGATCCGACTTACTGATAGACGTAAACAGTCGCGCCAATCGGCACACGCTTGTACAGGTCGACGACGTCCGAGTTCATCATCCGGATGCAGCCACTCGACATTGCTTGACCGATCGTATGCGCCTGATTTGTTCCGTGGATGCGATAAAGGGTGTTGCCGAGATAAAGCGCGCGGGCACCAAGCGGATTCCGCGGACCGCCTTCCATCCGCCTCGGAAGACCCGGCTGACGCTTGCGCATTTCTGCCGGCGGAACCCACGCCGGCCATTTGGCCTTGCGTGAAATACGCTCCTTGCCACCCCAGGTGAAGCCCAGACGGCCCACTCCAATACCGTACTCGATCGCATCGCCGTCGTGCAGGACGTACCAGAGTTTCCGGCGTTTCGTGCTGATGACAACACTGCCAGGCTTGTGCACGCCGGTGAATTTCACACGGCGACGCGTTCCGTCGCCATGCTCCCAACGCGAAAAGTTGGCCCGGCCGACGGCAGCGACACGCGTCCGCTTCTGTGCCGGAGCATGTTGTCTTTGCATTTCCGGATCTGGCTTGCTCCAGAGCCACGGATCAGCCAGACGGAGCAATTCCGTGGTTCCGGGTCGCTCGTAACGGTTTTGACTGGCAGAGGCCGGTTCGACAAAGATTACAGCAGCCAGCCCGAGTGTAAGCAGCAATGATTTGCGCATGACGGTCCCCTTATAGATTTTGCCCGCAGTGTCGGCGCAGCCGATTGTTATTTTCTGAATCCCGGCGCGCGAAATGTATTCATCCCTAAAATTCGGTTAACTTTGCTCCGCACGCTTCATCATTTTTCGATGCCTCGGCATCGCTTGCCGGCGCGTATCTGCTCACTGCATCGCATCCTGGCCTGTCTGTTGCGCGAAGAATGACGCGCTCGACGGCTTCTGAGGGAGTTCCAGTTCATAATCGATAGATCTGACTCGCCCTGAACGCTTGCCGCGTACAAGCAGTCCCTCAAACTTGCTCGGGACCGGATTTGGGCTCAACGGCACCGCATCCTCGGCAGAGTACACGCAAATGAAGAGCGTACGTGGAGCATCCGACATATTCACTGCGGATCCGTGCAGAAGGCGGGTGTGCATCAGGCAAACGGAACCGGCCGGCCCCGTGCACAGCTTGGACCGTGTCCGGCAATCAGCCTCGACGTCTTCGTCAACCGCGCCCGTGAAATTGCCGCCATGCCAAAGTGTATGTATTGCCCCTTTGTGGGTGCCCGGCAGGACTTCGAGCGGCCCGTTGACTTCAGAAACCTCGTCCAACATGAGCAGTGCAGTAACGAGGTCATCATTGCTGTGGGGCGTGAATGGAAAGTCTTGATGCCACTTCACCGCGGTGGCACCACCGGGGAGTTTTGAATTGATTTTCGAGTGGTGAAACTTCACATCCGGTCCAATGAGATCCGCAACGCAGTCCGTCATCCGGCTGTTCGCCATCACGTTGAAAAAACAATCCGAGATCTCGACCGGAGAATTCACGCGCCGCAGCTTCGGGCAATCCGGCGAATGACTGTCCTCGAGATCAAAGCGTGGACGCCCGTCCTGTGTTTCACCGTAGTTCTCAGCGTGGGACTTGCTCTCTTCAACCCAGTCAGCGAACGCATCCTGCAAACTCGCCAGTTCCTGCGCCGTGACCGCATCCTCGACGACCAGGTAGCCGTTATCGCGGAAGAAAGATAACTCGGTCTCATTCAGAACAGACATGCTCTAAGTCCCATAAATACAAAGCAATCCTGCCGCTGCAGGGTGACAAATGCAACGGCATTATTATCTTGGACGCAGGGAGCACCTGGGTGTTCCCAATCTTCTCCGAGAAACGGGAATGTGATGTTCCGTCTCGTCGAGGTGAAGCCTCGTGATCGGGAGTCATCCTATAATTGCGAAGTTCGGGCGAGCAGGGGACTCGCATCTTGAAGGTCAATTAAGCGGAGGGGCGCAGCGTATCAGGAGGTCATTATGTACGCCAGGATGGCGGGCTTTTCTCTCGCTTTTGCGACGTTGTTATCTTCAGGCGCAGTTATTTCACTCTACGACCAGCATTTTGCTTCTGGTATCCAGTTTGGCACACCGGCTTACGCTTCCAGTATCGAACCGATAGGGGCCTCGAGCGGGAAAAAGGACCGCTATGTCGGCCTGCTGCTCGAGCATATGGATTTCTCTGATCGCGATCTCCGCGGCACGAATTTTTCGCTGAGCCAGCTTGTCTCGGTAGATTTTACCGGCGCGATGTTGAGCGGATCTGACTTCTCGTCTTCGGTTTTCGAAGAGGTGGATTTCAGCGGAGCCAACCTGGAAGTGACAAGCTTCAGAGGAGCGCGTCTTTCCGGCGTGGACTTTACGGGAGCCAATCTGCAGGGCGCATGTTTTGTGGACGCGGACCTCACAAAGGTCGACTTTACCGGTGCGGATCTCTCCGGGGCTGTCATGCCGGAGGCGCAGCGGAAGTCGGTGAATCTCGAAGGCGCAGTGGTCGAGAACACAATCTGGAACGGTCGCGGACATTGTCCCAGTGGCAATCCGAAATTTGCTGAGGTGGATTTAGCCCGCAGGTGATGGCGACGGCCGGCATTTATAACGATACAGACAGTGCTGCGCGTTGAGTATGAGGATGCGGTTGACTAGTCGACCGGCCATGTCGCACGGGCACCGCGCCACCAACTTGCCCAGTCGGTCGGCACAACGCTGAAAGGTCGCCCTGTAAGCGAGCTCAATGTTGCGGCAACCTGGACCCGCAGCCACTTTGGATCAGTCTCTTCCGCCAGGCGGGATACGAGAGTGTCAATCGTTGCCCGGTTGTTTTGCCTCGATGCTCGCACCGCCCAGATAGCCGCGGGCGCCGGATCAAAGTACTTTTCTGCGTGATTTGATTTCGATTTCCAGGGGGCTGCAACCAGGCTCAACGGGACATGGGCTTCACCCGAAAGACCCGTGCCCCATAGCAGGACCCATCGGGCATATCGCGCTGCGGCAATCCGAACCTGGCCACCGATCAGGCTTATCGTTGTTGCTGGAAGTGCGTGCTCCAGGCGCATCTTGAAAAACTCGTCAGGGGGACGCGACGTCGCCATTCGATAGACAGTGTCGCGAAGATTTCCCGGGCCGCTGCGGTAGCGGCCAGGCGAGTCGAGGAGGGAGTCAAGCTGTGCAGCAGCAGATTGCCAGTCTTCGATGGGGTCCGAACGCTTTGTCTCGAGCTTATTTGTCGATACTGAATTAGATCGTTTGACAGGTTGCATAGCAAGTTTGGTCCCCCAGAGTCGGCCTTTGCCGTCGTTGCCATCTCCTGCGACGAAGATGTAGCCTCCGGTCGGGATGATCTGCCGGGGATATCCACCGGAAAACCGGAATGCCTCCTGCCATCGGCCATCAGCCTGCATCTTCCACACCGATCCGTTCCCAGCCTCGGCGCTTGTGGCCCACAATGCGCCCGAGGCGCTTCCGAGATCGATAACGTTTCCTCGTAGGCCAGTAGTGTCGACCTTTTCCGATGTGTATCCGTCGGTAGACCAGATCTCGGTACCACCATTCTCTCCGCTGATGGCAGCGTAGTAGCGGTTGTCGTGGACCGCATCTCCAAAGAGTGTCCGGCCTTTCGGCCACCGGTCGAGGTCGTTCAATCTGCCGTCGCGAAACACGGTCATCCTCGGATTCCCTCGGACAACCAATTGCGCGATGAGACTGCCGTTCAGCGCGGTAAGACTGGTAAATCGACTGACCACACCGGTGGGTGTCGGGTGTTCGTAGATCTGCTCCCAGGTTCGCCCGTTGTCTCTGGAAACATTCAACTTGGCCGTCCATCCGGACGTTGACGCATAGAGCAGTGCGCCGTCGGTTGTCATTGCGTGCGTGTGAAATGTTTGCCGGCCCGGGATGGAACGATAGAACCACGACGTTCCGTCGGTCACCTCAAACGCGCCCCATCCGAGGCTGAAACGATCATCTTCGTATGGCCAATAGAGCCGTCCGGCATGAATTGTGGGATCACCGGCATCCTGGCTGAACAGGTGGCGCTCGTATCGAAAGGCCTTGCTGGTCGGGTCGTACGAGTAAATGTCTGCGGAGTTATGATTGCGTCCTTTGACCGAGTTCACGACCCAAAGGCGGTTCCTGTAGAAAACTCCCGCTGAAAGAGTTGGCCAGGTATGTGCTCTTGCAAGGACATCGAGCGAGTCGATTGTCGACGCTTGCCCGGGTGACGGCGCCGCCAGCAACGTCGCTGCCGAGAATATCAGTCCCGCCACCGCGACCCGGAAGGCACTCAACTCAATTGAGAATCCAGATCGAGAAATTGAGAATTGCTGCAAAACCGACCCATCCGAAATATGGCCACAGGAGATTTGCGGCGATTCCATCGATCTTCGAGAAAGCGCGAATGTTCAGGCCGATTAGAATGAGAAGCAAAACAATTTCGGCAAGTGCCAGCCCGGGCGATCGCAGGCCAAAGAAGATCAGGGACCAGGCCAGGTTCGCCAACAGATGACCGCCGTAAAGAGCCATCGCCCCGGGAGCACCGGAGAACCCGCGACGTAGCCAGACGCGCCAGCCGGAAACGGCGATGAGGAGATAGAGAATGCTCCAGACAGGGCCGAAAACCCAGTCAGGAGGATTGAACGAGGGCTTCACCAGCGTGGGGTACCAACTGGAAACACTGGCGGCCGTGACCGTCCCGCCAATAACTGCAATGCCGAAACAGATCGCCATAAACAGGAGCAGTCCAGCCCATGCTCGCCACCCCTCCGGTGGGCGCGTGACGCCTATAGTACCTTGCTCGCTCATTTGCACTCTTCTCGACAAATCTAGTATTTGGGAATCCGTCCTCTTTACGCATGGACTATCCCTCTCGATCACGAGAGCAAATAAAAATGGCGTGAGTGAAGGGGGGCCGAATGCGTGACACCGGCTGATGCATTGGTATAAACCGCTGGAGCAATGATCATAGACCCGGTCCAATGATTCAAATCCGCTTCTACTTGTGCGCTGCTTTGTTGGCGATTTGCTTTTGGCTTTCCGCCGGCATTCACGCCAGCGCCCAGGAAACCAGGCCCGCGCTTGCGGCGGAAGCACAGCTGCAGCAATGGTCGGCAAGACTCGAGCGTATCGGCGAAGCGATTGGCGCATTCCGGCTCGATGCCCGCGATACAGCGCGTTTGCGAACCGAGATTGAGGGTATCCGTGCGTCTGCTGTTCAATTGGAGACACAGTTACGACCGCAGATCGAACCGGCGCAGGCACTGGTCGATGCCCTTGGAGAAGTGCCAAAGTCCGGTCAGGAACCGGAAGACGTCGCTAATGAACGCCAGCGTTTGAACGAGAACCTCTCAACACTGACGGGTCAGCTCAAGCGAGCGGAATTGACGGTCGCGAAAGCATCGACGCTGCTCAGCGAACTGTCAGCGCGAAAACGTCAGAAACTGGCGGATCGCCTTTTGACCCGCACCGCCAACCCACTTGCGGCCGAAACCTGGTTGAATGCCGCGGAAGATGCCGCGACGGGCCTGTCGGGTCTCGCGGGAATTGTGCCGCGCTGGTGGGATTGGATCGTGACCGATCGGACGGGCACGGCGATTACGATGGGCCTTGCCATATTGCTGTCCGCGTTCGTCGGATTGGTTGCCAGGCCCTGGCTCCTGCGATCGGTGCAACGTGCTCCCATCGATCAACTGCCTGGCGTCCGCGCATTCATCGGGTTTCTGCGTCGGGGAGTAAGTGTTCTGCCTGCCTTGATCCTGGTGTTTATGATCCTGGACGCTAGGCCGCCGGCAGACCATCAGTGGGCAGACTTCCTGAGACTGCTGCTTATTGTCCTAATCTGGTATTCGATTGCGGTGGCACTTCTCGGCACCTGCTTTGCGCCGGTCAGGACAAACGAACGCCTCTTCCCATTTGAAGATGCGGAGGCCCGGGCAATCTACAATCGGCTGTTCGCTGTTTCCACGATAGTGGCGTTTTACGCCTTTGTCTTCGCCGCCGGACAGGCCTTTGGGATGCATCGTGAAACGACCGCGATCGTTGCATTGACCGCGGCGGTGTTTTTTGCTGTTCCCGCATTTTCACTCCTTAGCAAGCGACTTTGGTCGGCCGTCGTTGCCGCTGCAAAGACCCCGGTCGGAGCATCGCCCGTCGGGGCGGGCAATCCTGAACAATCAACGCCTCTGTGGTCTGCGCTTCGTTTTCCGATGGTGATCGGTACTCTGGTTATCGTGATCGCTGCGGCCGCGGGCTACGAAGCACTTGCTCGCTTCGGCATAGGGCGTAGCACCGTGAGCATTCTGGCGATTTTGTTGCTCGTCTTCGTGCATCACGTCATCAGGGATGCGGTCCATTGGCTGATCAATCAGGACGTTGCTATCTCGACAGACACGGCGAGCCCGCGCCGGGGCTGGCTCATACTTCTGATTGTCGATGCGCTGCTGCTGGTCGCCGGACTCGTGGCTTTGCTCCTGGTCTGGGGAACCGGCTGGGACGATATCAGCGACTGGACCAACAAGGCACTCGAGGGTTTCGAGATCGGGACGGTTCGGATTTCGCCGACGGCAGTACTTTACGCCGCGGCCCTGTTTGCGGTTGTCCTGACGGTCACGAGATTCTTGCAACGCAAGATTGAGCAGCGTGTCCTTATTCATACGCGCCTTGACTCCGGTGTGAAGAATTCCATTCGTTCGGCCGTTGGTTACATCGGCGTTATCGGCGGTGGAGTTATCGCGATTTCTGCTGCCGGCCTGGATCTTTCGAACCTCGCCATCATTGCAGGCGCGCTTTCCGTCGGTATCGGTTTCGGCTTGCAGAACGTCGTGAACAATTTCGTCTCGGGAATAATCCTTCTGGTTGAGCGGCCCATTCGCGTCGGTGACTGGGTCGTTGTCGGAAGCCACGAGGGGTACGTTCGCCGAATTAAGGTGCGGTCGACCGAGATCGAGACCTTCGCGCACGCGTCAGTCATCGTCCCGAACTCGGACCTGATTTCTGGCACTGTGATGAACTGGACTCACTCGGATGCACGGGGAAGAATTATCGTTCCGGTAGGCGTGGCCTACGGCTCCGATACCGGTCTGGTCCGGAAGCTGCTGGAGGAAATCGCGCGAAGCCATCCCGATGTGCTCGCCATACCGGAGCCAACGGTATTGTTCCGCGAGTTTGGCGACTCGTCGCTGAATTTCGAGATTCGTGTCTTCCTGAAGGACATCGGTTACTGCCTGTCGGTCACCAGCGACATATGCTTCGAGATTGACAAGGCGTTCCGCGAGCACGGCATCGAGATTCCGTTCCCGCAGCGCGATCTCCACCTGCGTGACATGCCCCGGCTTGAGTCAATGATCGATAGAGCACTGGCGGCACGCAGTGATGCCCAGTGAACTGGAGGATGGTGCAGAGAGTGTCTGGCAGGAGATGCGCCGCGGCGTTGCCGCATGCCTTCCGATCTGCGTTTCCGTGGCCGTTTACGGGATAGCATTTGGTGTTCTCGCCGCTCAGGCCGGGCTCGACGTCTGGATGGTCGCGCTTATGAGCGGATCGGTCTACGCGGGGGCTTCGCAGTTTGCAGCGCTCCAGTTCTGGCAGGCACCGTTGGCGGTGGGCACAATCGTGTTCGCCGTTTTTGTCATTAATCTCCGGTTGATCCTCATCACGGGGTCTCTGGCAGCCATGTTCAAGGACGTGGCCCGCGGGCGAGCGCTGCTGGCCATGTTCCTGGCAGCCGACGAGAACTGGGCGTTGACGATGGCGGAGGCAGGCCGAGGGCGTGCCGGTCCGGCCTTTTTTGTCGGTACGGGGCTGGTGCTTTACTTGAGTTGGGTCTGTTCGACAGTAGCCGGGGCGGCGCTCGGAAGCGCGATCCTGATCGACCCGACCTCATATGGAATAGATTTCGTGTTTACCGCCGTTTTCGTCGCACTGATCGTCAGCATGTGGCGTGGAACGCAGGATCTCTTGCCGTGGTTCGCCGCTGCGGCTGTGGCTGTCCTGACGTATATGGTTTGGCCCGGTGGCACATGGCACGTCATTGCCGCAGGAATTGCTGGGGCGGCAGTTGGCGGCTTTGCCGGGGCGGATCAGAATGCCTGAAGCGGTAATCGTAATAGTTGCAATGACGGTCGTTACGTACGGCCTGAGAATTGCCGGCTTTCTGATCGGATCGAGGCTTCCCACGCGTGGTCGAGTGGCAGCGGCGATGAATGCGCTCCCCGGCTCGATCCTTATCGGAATCGTTGTGCCTCAGGCTCTAATGACCGGTGTCGCCGAAACAGTGGCGGCAGCGCTCGCTGCAATCGCAGCAGCGGTTACAAAAAACATCATCTTCGCCATGGTGGTGGGGGCTGGTGGGGTCTGGCTCCTGCGCATGGCAATCTGAGTACTACTCAGATTTCCACAATCTCTCTTTCGACGCATTGGACTGGTTTTGAGGATTTCTTTGCATGAACGCGGACAAGCTTCAGCGAGCCATCGTTCATGGCTTTGATGCGATTGAGCCATATCTCGCCCTCGAACATGATGTGATCGACGACTTCTCGATCCAACGCGCCTTTCTGGATGTTGCGCATGAGCCGATGCCAGGCTGTGTTGATCAGGGGCACAATGGAACTCGTCAGATTCTCGATTGAGACCGCAGCAAGGCCGGCTTCGCTCATCGCAGATCTGTAATCCGGCAGGGCCCATGGAAAAATTGAGTCCGGTTCGGTTGACGCCCAGCGATCAACGGTTTGGGACGCATTGTCCTCATTGTGCAGGACATAATCGCTGAAGATGAACTGGCCATCGTGCCGCAGCCCGTTCCCCACCTGTTCGAGAAGCCGTCGCTTGAATCTTGTTGCAAACAACGCTTCACGGCTGAAGATCAGGTGGTACCTGGCAGGATCGATCTCCAATTTGGCGAAGTCGGCATGTCGCAAATCAATTTGCTTTCCCAGAGGGTTTGTCGCGACGAAGACTCTGGCATGCTTGACCAAAGATTCATTCGGCTCGAGAGCATCGATCCATGCACCGGTTTCGCGCACCATCATGAGAGGTGTGCCGCAGAGCCCAGCGTTTAGATCAAGCACTGACTTTCGCGAGTTAATCCGTGCAGGCGCCAGGATCTTGCGTACAAATTCGGTTGCGCTCGGGCCTATGAAACCCTTTCCCCAGATCGCCTCGCAGAGAGCAATCCGGCCCGGCGACCAGTCCCTGAAGTTATCCCGCAGGTCCTGGCCGACACTGATTTCATGAGCGCCTGCGGCCGGCGCTGTTCCGTGTTCATCTTGTCCGTGCTGCCACCACTTCGACAATCGAACAGACAGGGGAATGTAGCCGTCATTGGCGCGCCTGGGATCCACAGGAAACGCTCCTAATGACACCGCGTTCCCCCGGAAAAACGGTGGTGAATACATCTTGTGCAACGGTCCGAAGGTATGACTGATTCGAACGGCATGGCGCCACCGAGTGGAAAGAGTGGGGCGTAGCGGCTGACACGTATGGCGTGCACGCGCGGCTCGAGACGGATCTGATGGCTGAATAGTGATCAGCCGCTTGTGAATGACAGACCGAGAATGTCATTGGGTCACAATGTGAACAATGCTATCAGACACGCTCGACCGTGGGCTGTCAGCTAACCCGATATATGCGATCTGACACGCTGTAAGAGGCTGGAGGCCTAGAGAATGGTGCGGATTTTCAGGAATTTTGCGCTTGTTGGTGCCGTATCGGCACTTGTTACAGGGTGTCTGGCGGGGCCCAAAGTGGCACCCCTGGCTCCGGATATGCGCAAGTGGATCGCCGAACGCGGGCAGACGTCATGCACCAACCTGCAGCCGCGATACCGGATTGCCGCAGGCGTCAGGACGTCACTTGGACTGCCGCAATACCGGGCCGCGGTACTCCGGGAGATGTCCGGTTCCGGGGCCCCCGCCATGGGCTATGACCAGGCATTGGCTCTCAGTGGGCGGACGGCCCAATTGCTTGATTCCGAAATAAGACGTCGCTGCCCAAAACAGCGGATCAAAGGCAAGGAAGATATCGTCTACGTTCCCCAGCAGTCTTGATATTTCAACTGCCGTCGGGGGCCTAGGATCTCAGAATGTGATTTGCGAGGAAATGGAGTTCCGACCCATCCATTGCACGGGCGGAAAGACGCTCGATTTCCTTCAGACGGGCGATCCGCCTGCGGAAGTCAGCGTTCACGCGGTCGGAGTGCCGAAGGGCGCGCCGCGCATCCGAGATGATCTGTTCTGCTTCTGGCTGTTGAAACATAGCCCAGCCCAACCTTTTGCCTCTGAAAACGCCCATTCAATAGAGACGGGCGATTACCGTTGTTAGATGGTGTCGGGTCCGGCGTTTTAAAGGCCAATCACGAATTTTCTATCACAGGGTGAATTACAGGCTATTGCGCACGAAACGGGTGGTTCCTGGACGACAGCGCAATTATCTCGGATACGCCGAAAGCCGATGGAGAAAAATCGATGATGAAAGGAATGGGCGCAGTCGAATGGGGGCTTTTGGTCGCGCTGTCCATTCTTTGGGGTGGCTCGTTCTTTTTTGTTGAAGTCGCGTTGAGGGATTTGCCGCCGCTAACACTGGTTTTCTTGCGGGTATCACTCGGCGCCGCAGCGCTGTGGATCTATGCGATTGCCACTGGCAGCATCGTCAAACTTGACCGCTCCATTTGGACAAGATTTTCCATCATGGGAATCTTGAACAACGCGATTCCGTTCACAATGATGGTCTGGGGGCAAACGTTTATCGGCGCCGGTTTGGCGTCGATACTGAATGCCACGACACCCCTCTTTACGGTTGTTGTTGCCCATTTCCTGACAACGGATGAGCGGATGACCGCCATGCGCTTGGCCGGCGTCGTCCTCGGCTTGCTGGGGGTTGCCATACTTATGGGACCAGATGTTTTTGGCGGTCTGCATAGCGGGGAAATGATAGGGCAGGCGGCGATTCTTGTCGGAGCATTGAGCTACGCCTTCGCTGGTGTTTACGGCCGCCGGTTGAGCAACGGATCTCCGGTGGTTACAGCGGCCGGCATGTTGACAGCGTCTTCAGCAATGATGCTGCCTCTGGTGCTGTATTTTGATGGCCTTCCCAAGACGGTTCCGGGTCTGGACGTAATATCCGCGGTTTTGGCGATTGCCGTTCTGAGCTCCGCGCTTGCCTACATACTGTACTTTCGAATCCTCGCGGCGGCAGGGGCGACAAACCTTCTTCTCGTTACATTTCTCATCCCGGTGAGCGCCATTCTTCTGGGCATCTGGTTTCTTGATGAGGAACTCTCTTCACGGGCCGCGTTGGGGATGTTTGTTATCTTTGGCGGCTTGGCGTGTGTTGATGGTCGCCTTTTCACTTTCCTGCGAGCCCGAGTGCGTCCCGCCAAGGATTCTGGCTAGCTGGAAGCTTGGAGTCCTCTGTCGGTTCCGGATTCCGATGCGATCTCATGAGGAAGTGACTGCCGGTCTTCGATAAGCAGGATGTTCAGAGGTTCGCTTCGCCCGCGCACCTCGATTTCTCGCTGGGTCGCATCCAGGCCACCGACGCCGGCGGTAAGAGCGACCGCTTCTGAGACTATGACCGGCACTCCTGCCTCCTTGGTCATGGATTCCAGCCGGCTCGCGGTATTCACAGGATCGCCGATCGCAGTGACCGACGTTGCCCGGCCGTGTCCCATCTCGCCGACAACAACAGCACCCGCATGAATCCCTATGCCGATCCGGAGAGGTGCCTCAAGGTCATTCTTGAGTTCGGAGTTGATTGCGTCCAGGCGGTCCAGCATCCGGCGAGCCGCAGCAAGTGAAGCGCGGCATCCCGCCTCGGGGCCCTCTTCAATCCCGAAGAGAGCCATGATGCCGTCGCCTATGAACTTGTCGACATAGCCGCCGGACGCCTCGATCGCGGCACCCATTTCGGCGAAGTAACGGTTCAGGATGAAAACAACATCATAGGGAAGTTTCTTCTCCGAGATCGTCGTGAAGCCTCGGAGGTCCGCGAACAATATCGCAATTTCCCGTTCTTCGCCGTGGATGTATTTCGGTCGTCCCGCCTGCGCGCTCGGCGCGATATTGGGTGGCAGCAGGGGGACGACTTCAGTTTCGGCAATTGGCCGCAACTGGCAGGCCAGGCGGATATTCCGGTTAGCACCGATGCGGGCAAGGACCTTTTGTTCGCCTTCATCGGCTACCGGAAGAAGGTCAAGGCCGGTACCCACGCGCACACGACACGTTGAACAACGCCCGCGTCCGCCGCAAACAGAAGCGTGCGGAAGGCCGTTGATGCGACTTGCATCCAGCACCGTCATGCCTCTCTTTATTTGAATGACGCGGTCCCCGGGATAGACCAGGCGAACGGATTCAGTCTTTCGTCGATAGAGCCGGATTGCTCTTGCGAGGAACACAGCGATTATCAGTCCGACGAATCCAATCTGGAATGTCGGCGTCCAACTGTTCAGGAACTCGAGTGATTCCGGGTGGGGTTGTCCCGACTTGGCCTGAATCGCGGCGACCCAGTCGGCATTCTCCAGAAGAGGAACGGCTTCTTTGCCAGCTGACAGGGCGCCCAGCAACGCCAAAGTCGGCAGTAGCACGGCGAAGGCGAGCAGATAGGGCGCGACGCGGTGATAGTACGGCCGGAGCCGAAGCCAGAAATGCAGACCAATACAGCCATGTATCCACGCTACAACCACTGCAATTGCAATGATGACGCCCTTGACCGGCTCGAAATGCCAGAAGATGAGGACCGTCAAATAGTAGGTCGATGTGAGCCCGAAGACTTCATCGATAGCGCGTGTCCCGATTATGTGCTCGGCGAGGAGCAAAGGAAGTATCAGGCCCAATCCCAGTTGGGTGCCTTCCCAGAATGACATCTTCAGGGTCGATTTCAGATAGAGCGCGCGAAGAGCGATCAGGACGTGAACAAGCAGCGAGCCGTAGAGCAAAAGGCTCATTGGAGGAAACCGCCAGACGTTCATGAACCAGTCCTTGGCGTTCTCCTGCAACTCGATGGATACGAGGCCAAGTGAGTGATTGGAGAAGTGTGTTGTCACATATGCAAAGAGAACCAGTCCGGTGACTTGTCTCAGTCTGTTGATCCGGTCTGTCGTAATCAGCTTCATGGGATGTTCTTCATCAGCATTGTGGCATGCACGTCAATGGAACAAGAACCACTGGCGTCCGACGGGTCCGGTGCTTTAAGGCTAGGTGTTGAAGATTCAATTTGCCGGCCCCTTGCCAAGCGAGGCTAATGCAATGACGAAGAATTTGCGATTCAGGCGTGCGCAATACGATGATCTGCGCGAAATCGTGCGGATGCTCGCCGATGATGCGTTGGGCTCGCAACGGGAGGAATACGCGGACCCGGTGCCGGATTCATACATCGAGGCATTCAATGCGCTGTCCGATGGTCCCAACAACATGCTGGTCGTGGCGGAGCAGGATGAAGTCATCGTCGGCACCATGCAGTTGACCTTCATACCGAGCATTTCCTTCCGCGGAGGCACCCGGCTTCTTATTGAAAGTGTTCGGGTGGATCGACCATTCAGAGGACAAGGGATGGGCGAAGAGATGTTCCAGTGGGCCATCGGACAAGCGCGGGAACGAGACTGCGTCATGGTGCAACTGACCACCAACGCCGAACGTCCGGATGCGTTGCGATTCTACGAACGCCTGGGATTCAAGGCGTCGCATGTGGGTTTGAAACTCTATCTGCCATCTTGACGGTGGACATGGAGCAGCACTTTGGACTGTGAAGGTCGTGGTTTTCCGCTCATCAATTTCCTGTTGGGATTCATCTCAGTCACGGATTGGCGCGAACGATCCCGCTTTTTGTTCCATCTTCAAATGTAATTTCCACGCTGATTGACTGGGCCGTACCAAGTGGAAGCGAAATGTACGGACGATCCGTGGTCACCGCGTTGGGATTTTCAGGATTGCAGGGCTGAAGCGCGTATTCCTGGTCGAGCGCATCTGAATTGAGACTGTAGCGGACCTTCGTGATTCCACACCTGTAGACTTCCAGGTGCGTGAAGTAGATCAACTGACGGCCATTGAAGTCCCGAAAATGCACCCAGCTACCTTCGGTCATTCCGAGAATTTGTTTTTCCTGCCCACGAAGGCCCTGCGCCCATGCCGTGGACAGCAAGTAATGCAACGCGCAGGAAGCACAGAGAATAATCCAGAGAGGGCGTGACATACGTCCGAGCGGCGACAACATCTGCCGATTAGATCACTTGTCTCTCTGAAGGTCGAATCCGATGCCTGGTATGAAGTCAGGCGATTCTGAGGATATCGTTGATGGCGCGCTCCGCGACATCCGGGTCTATTCCGAAACGCTTTCGGACGTGACCGATTAAGCCATCACGAATATCGTCACGCTCGGGCCAGTCGCCGTCGTCCGCATCTTCCAGATCGAAGTCGCCAGCTTCAGGCAGATCGGGAGCGTCATCACCGACGGTGGCGCTGTCATCATGTGCGAGACTCATGACGTTGGTCATTGTCCCGTCTTCCTCATCTTCCAGCAAAAATTTGGGCGATTCCTCGGCCTGTTTTGCCTTGACCGACTTACGCCTCGGCTTCTTGCCTGCCATGCTGGAACCCTCCTACGCCACACACCTGTTTTTCGCTAATCGGCTCTTGTGAATTGTTTTATTGCCGAACCTGCCCACGCTTTTTTCAGGGCATTTCAACCCCGAGTCGAAATATTTGCGTGACGATGGGGCCGTTTTTGGAGCGGTATGTGGCGATTTCAGGGCAGCCTTTGCCAACACAATGATCGGTTTCGCCTTTTGGGCCGCGTGTCTGATTGTTGAGATTCAACTCATGCGCGAGTTGTTCATCTCAATAAGATATGTTGACTTCAATCCGTTTGCGGTCCGAAAGGGCAAATAGACCGGCTATCAGAGACAGAACGGCGAATCCCGCCATGGTAAGTGTCATGGACCATTGGGAGTCGCCTTGGAAGTAACCGACAATGAGTGTGCCCAGACCTCCGAGAATGAGTTGGAGGAAACCGGCAAGGCCGGATGCGGCGCCGGCCATCTCCGGTCTTACACTTACCGCATTGGCGAGCGTGTTCGGGATCGTGAGGCCATTCGAGACGCCGATTATCAACATGGGAAGAAATATTGCGATTGGGTTCAGAATACCCAGCGTCGCCAAAAGCACGAGCAGACCGGCACCTGCGACGGCAATCAGGTTGCCGGCCATGACCATCGCGTCTGTCCCGTACTTCCTGGAGAACCGCCCGGACAGGAAATTACCTGTCATGTACCCCGTTGCCGACAGCATGAAGTAAAGCCCGTATTCGACTTTCGATCGGCCGAGCAGTTGCTCCATGATAAAGGGTGCCCCCGCCAGGAATGAAAAGAATATGGCAACGGCAAACGCTCCGCAGAGCGCATTCGACCGGAACAGGGGGATCTGGAGCAGCGTTCTGAAATCACGGGCGATGCCCGTAACGCCAGGCATGGGTCGGACCGACTTGATGGTCTCGTGCAATGTTAGCCACGAGGCGCCCAGCACGATGAAACCGAGTACTCCCATGAATGCAAAACTGGCTCTCCAATCAAACCAGACATCGAGATAGCCGCCGATACTAGGCGCGAACATAGGCGCCAGCACCATCGCCATGGTGATGTAGCCGAGCATGCTTGCCGATGTGTCACGATCCCACAGATCGCGCACTATTGCTCTGCTGAGGACCAGACCTGCGCATCCGCCTGCCGCCTGAACCACCCGGCCAATGATCAGCTCTGTGATTGTTGTCGCAGCCATGCACCCAATGCTTCCTGCGATAAACAGGATCATGCCGAACAGGAGCACCGGACGGCGTCCAAACCGGTCTGAAAGCGGCCCAAGGAAAATTTGCGCGATCGCGATCGCAAACAGATACCCGGTCAGGGTCAGCTGGATGACAGCATATTCTGTATCAAACACCGCACGCATTCCCGGCATGGACGGGATGAAGATATTCAGCGCCATGGGACCTATGGCGCTGATCGCGATCAGAATCGCGAGCGACGGCTTTCGTTCTGTCAGTTCCATGTGACCCTGGCTTGGGGAGACGGGTGTGAAGGGGTTCGTCGGCGTCTGCGATCAGTGGGACAAGATGATATGTCGATCGCGTTGCAGCAACCAAATTGTTCAAGTCAATGCGCCGGCCCGTGCCTGAGTCGTCGATGCGTATTGTTGTTTGACCGCATCGATAACGTTCTATATGTTCATGTTATGTTCTCATTGCTGACCTCCCCCTGAACTGTCCCCCCGACAGTTTCGGCCATGGGAACACAAGAGCGGCTGTCGCCCCCTCGACAACCCTGCCGCTCAGAAACTGCGCCCCGCAGTCGCTCTGGCCCGAGCGGCTGCGGGGCTTTTCGTTGTCGCGAGAACTGTTTCTCCGGGTGTGCTGAATTTCGGGCTTATCGAAGAGAACAGAGGCGGCGGCATATGGTTCGCGTCATACGATTTCCTGTGCCGCCGTCTGCGGAGCGGACGCGGCGACTCGCCCGTCAATCGGACTTGCCCCAGACCGTGCTTGAGGCGCAGATCCAGGATACGAACCAGGCGTTGGTCGAGGCAGGAGTTCCGGTACCGACAACTGAGGATCATGCGTTTGTCGCCGCGTGCCGCGCGCGGCGCATTCGTCCCGACGACATCGCCGGCGATGATGGCCGGGCAATCCTTGCGCGGCGCATCGTCCGCGCACTCAATGCGCAATTCATGAATTAGCTGGCCGGTTGCTGCGGTCGCCGGAACCGCGCGGCCATCCATCCATCGCAACAAATCAGAGGATGGCGACACGATGTGTCTCCCAATCTTTACGCCTGGCCATATGCCGTCGGCGCGCCGTTCTGCGCGACCCGTAGCAAGTACAATCGACGCGGGAGTCTCACTCGAAGGACTTGCATCGAGAAGCGACAGGGTCGTGTTTGCAAGTGCTCCGTCTCCCGTTGATCGTGACGATATCGGCCGCTCGTCGCAGAGTCCTGCTGCAGCCTTGTCGTCGAAACAGAATTCTCGCCCACCTTCATTGCAAGGAAATGCGGCCCAGAGATTGGCCGGAGGGCGCTTGATCGGCTCTCCTGTTTCAATTCCAGCTCAGGAATCCGGTGTTCAAAGTGGTGGTTTGTTGAACCGCCCGGCACCTGAGCGGCGCAAGCCGCTGAAATTCATCCGACGGGACCCCGCAGAAGCAAGGCAGTCTTCTACTGCACCGCGTAGCGCCAATCATGTCGGCGAAGCCCTGGGCCCAAAAGCCCTGCGGCCACCACCAGAGCAGCGGTTCACAACTGATACTGCGGGTCGTTCAGACACATTCATCCGCCGCCCTGGAGAGCAAGCCGGTATCTTCCTCGATCGTGTCACCAGATCTCTAATCGATGGCCGCGGCGGCGGCGCATCGGGTACCGCAACTGCGGCAAAGGAACTGTTAAGGCACGGCGATGTGGCCACAGTGCTACGGCAACAGGCGCTCTCGAAATTGCAACGCCATGCCATCGACACGCGGATGTCGAGCGCGGAATTCTTGCGTCGTGCCCAGGCGATCCGCGACGTCGTCCCGGTGGCGATTTCGGATGATGCGAAAAGAGTCGCCGGATTGCCGCTCCCTGTTATTTGGTTGCTCGGTTACGGATTGCCGGCAGCGGCGGGTGCTTTCTATTTGCAGCAAAACAAGGATCGACTGGTTCCGCGGGGCTTCATAACGCCCGGACGGGATGCGCTGCCCGAATTCCCGCTTCCAGGGTTCTCGCCTGATTTCAGCATAGGCGATGAAGAACGTTTTCCTGAAGCGGGAAAAGATTCAAATTCAAGAATACTTGCCGGACCCGAGATTCGCCCCGTTGAGCCAAAAATTCAAAAGACACCCGATCATCGACAAGTTTCGAGCGACGCCCGCGTACTCTTTAACAACAAGATTGAAGCGGAACACGCGCTCAATGATCCGGAGAGGCTCAGGCGCATAGCCGATGCTCTCGAAAAGCAAGGCATCGAATTCGAGGTATTCAGTGGCGACGAGTTAAGAGACCGCAGAAGACGGGGTATCGTTGCATCGATGATGGATCTCGGTAACGGACGGGTCAGGATTGGTATCATGCCAGACGCCGGCCCGAGTGCTTTGTTTGAGGAGTTGATTCACAGTGCTCACAAGCGCAGTGGTAGGTTCGACCGCTGGACAACGTTATATGACTATGACGCTGCGGTAACCAAATCGGAATACGAGGTGGCAAAGAAGCTCGTTCGAAATCGGCACGCTTACCGAATTCCTTTGGAGGAGCATGAGCAAAACCTGAAGAACCTCAGGCAACTTGAACAGGAAATGAAAGACAAGGGAATGCCTTTGCCATGAAACCCGGATATGCCCATGTTGGAACGGTCTATTCTGCTACCAGATTCACCCGGGGTGACGAGGTTATTGTCGGCAGCAGTGATGTACTCATCACTGTCGCCGATAAATATCCCCCGGTGTCGGGTGGAAATGTCCTGATCGAACACGAAGGCGAGATGTACAAGTTCAGAATTCGGTCGTGGCAGGTTGCACGTGTTGGTCCGGACGGCGAACGCCTTCCCGTCAAGGATATCTACAAGCTCTATTTGAATCTCATGCCGGAAGGCAAAGCGGAATTCGATCTGATGGGCAAGGAATTGTGGGCGGAACCTTCCGAATATCCATCCAAAAATCCGGACGATGGTCGATAATAGATCTGGTCTGCGCTCAGGTTAGCGCGGACGGCTGTGCGCAGTTAAAAGTAGCTGTGGAGTGTCATCTACACTTTAGTCGCGAAGAAGCGGGAGAAACCAAAGTGATTGGGGGTGACACATCGCAAGAATTGGAGGGGAATTTGCCGGCCGGATCTCGGCCAAGGCGAAAACCTAGATTTGCGCGATAGTGTTTGCTGTTTGTGCCTCTGCAATGCCAGACCCTGAGACACCCACCCGCCAGTTCTCGATCATCGTTACGGCTTCGTCCAAGGGAACCGGCTTCGAGTAGTAATAGCCTTGCACATACTCGCAACCGCGTTCGGCGAGGAATGCAATAGCATCAAGAGAATCCACACCCTCAGCAACGGTTGTGACACCGAGTTCCCTCGCCAGATGCAGGATGGTTTTAACTACGTTCCTGTTCTGCTGGCTGGTGGGCATTGCCGAAATGAAGCTCCTGTCGATCTTGAGCGTCGAGATCGGCAACTGTGTCAGATGACTCATGCTCGAGTAACCGGTCCCGAAGTCGTCGATTGCAATGCCGATTCCGAGTTCTCTCAATCGAAGCAGCATCGAGGATACGGCATCCAGATTGTGCATGAGCGAGTTTTCGGTAATTTCGAGCTTGAGCATCTCGCCGGTGAGTCCGAACTGGTCCAGATTTGTCTGGATCTCCGCGATCAAATCGGGATTTGCGAGATCGCGGCCGGTGATGTTGACGCTCATGAAGACCGGCTTCACCTGTTCGACATTTCCTAGTGCTGCAATTCTCAACTCCGGCAGGTCGTGGCATGCCTGAAGCAGGCATGCGCTGGTTACGCCTCGAATGAGATCGCTCTGTTCGGCGGTCGGGATGAATGCGTCGGGCATGATCGTCCCGTGGACGGGGTGGTGCCATCGGATGAGGGCCTCGAACCCGGCCAGCTTGCCGGTCGCGAGACAAACAATTGGCTGATAGTACGGCTTCAGTTGTTGATCGCGTATTGCGACCTTGAGTTCGTGCTCGAGTTGCAGGTGTTCCATGGCCTTTGAAAAGTGCGGCAACTCGCTGGAGTTCGCCGCCCGCATTGCAACTCTGTCTGCCTCGACCCGGTTCAGCATGTTCCGGAATCGCGCCAGGAGCACCTCGATAACCAGCCGCATGACGGGGTCCATCGTTTCAACCCGATGGGTGAACTGCTGTGCCTCTATGCGTTGCAGTGTGCAGTCGGACAGCGCCATCGCGGTGGCAGAACGATTGGCTGAGGCGATAATGGCCATTTCGCCGAAAATTTCTCCCGGCCCGAGTGTCGCTATGGCGACGGAATCGCCATCGCGTTCGACTGAAATCTGCACGCTGCCATCGATAACTGCATATGCGCAATCAGCCTGTTCGCCCTCGCGAAACAGGACCTTTCCCTCCGGAATCGAAAGCTGCTGAAACTCGGAAATCATCGCACGCCGCCAAAAAAATCAGCGCAACCATAGTTTCTGACCGCTGAAATTACGTTAATGGACCGAAAAAACGTTCGAGTTCGGGGACAATTTGCCGATGTGTTTCGATCAAATTGTCGTGTTATTCGGCGACGTGACAGGCGACGCGGCTTCCGCCTACAACACGCATTTCTGGTCTTTCGACCTTGCAACGTTCGACCGAAAACGGGCAGCGAGGATGGTAAGCACAACCCGTTGGAGGGTTGATCGGATCCGGAATTTCTCCCTTCGGCGGCTCGACTTCGCGCCCAAATCCATCGAGCTTCGGAGCAGCCTCGAAAAGCATTTGCGTATACGGGTGCTTTGGCGTCTTGAATAAGTCTTCGCTCGACGCCTCTTCGACAAGCCGCCCGAGATAAAGGACGCCAATCCGGTCCGACATGTGCCGGACAACTGTCAGGTCGTGACTGATCAGCAAATAGGTCAGACCGAGGCTTTCCTGAAGATCACTCATGAGATTGAGGACCTGCGCCTGAACGGAAACGTCAAGCGCTGACGTGGGTTCGTCGCAAACGATCAGTTTCGGCTCGGACGCCAGTGCGCGGGCAACGCAAATTCGTTGGCGCTGTCCGCCAGAGAACTCGTGAGGAAACTTGTCCGCATCCTGTGCCGCGAGGCCGACCCGCTCCAGAAGGCGTTCTGCAAGCCCATTCGTATCACCCCCGCGCGCGGCTACGGGCTCGGCGATGATGTCGCGGACCCGCCAGCGCGGATTGAGGCTGGCGTAAGGGTCCTGGAAGATCATTTGAATGTCGCTGCGGATACGTTCGACCGTTGCTTCGTTTTCCTCCCTGGCAAGATCCACACCCTCGATCTCTACGGTTCCGTCCGTCGGCGGCAATAGACCGACAATGATCTTTCCGATCGTGGACTTGCCTGAGCCACTTTCACCAACGAGGGCATAGACTGTTTTTTCCTCGATTTCGAAACTGACATCGGAAACTGCCTTGAGCAGCTTCCTGGGCTGGCGCTCTATGACGCGATTGAGCCATGGGTCGGAGACGTCAAACGTCCGATCGAGATGATCAACGGAGACGAGGTTGCTCATGACGCTGTCTCCGATGGAAACCAGCAGGCCGCCCGCCCGTTGCAACTCTCAAGTGTCGGCCAGGGATCGTTCTTGCAGCGATCCTGGGCCTTGTCGCAACGCGGGTGGAATGCACAGCCATTTGGCAGGCTTTCGAGTCGGGGCATGTTGCCCGGAATTTGATTGAGGCGGCGGTGGCCGGCGGCAGCCAGCGGTGTCGAGGCCATCAGTCCGATTGTATAGGGATGCGTCGGAGCCGTAAGCGTTTCGCGCACCGGTCCGAGTTCCGCAAGCCGTCCTGCATACATAACTGCCACCCGGTCTGCTGTTTCTGCGATAACACCCATATCATGCGTTATGAGCATGATGGCTGTTCCCCGTTCACGACAGAGGCGCTTGAGCAATGCAGTGATCTGGGCCTGGATCGAAACGTCAAGTGCCGTCGTCGGTTCGTCGGCAATAACCAGAGAAGGTTCAGCGCACAAGGCAAGAGCAATCACGACACGCTGGCGCATCCCGCCGGAGAATTGATGCGGATAACTGTTGATGCGAGATGCGGCGGCGGGAATCCCCACTTCCTCAAGAGCCTTAACAGCTCTTTCTTCTGCCTCTTTCTTCGAAACAGGCAGGTGTTCGAGAATGGTTTCGGTAATCTGCTCGCCGATCGGGATGAGTGGATTGAGAGACGTGAGTGGATCCTGGAAGACCATACCAATGCCGCGGCCGCGGATCTTGCGAAGTCCTTCCTTTGAAAGATTGTCAATGCGCTCGCCGTTCAGATGAACCTCGCCCCTTGTTATCTGGGCCGGGCGGTCCAAAAGGCCGATAACAGCTTTGCCGGTCATGGACTTTCCGGCGCCGCTTTCACCGACGACACCCAGAATCTCACCTTTGCTGATGTTGAAGCTGACCCCGTCTACCGGATGCAGGATCGCATGACGAGTCGGGATCTCGACGACGAGGTCGTTGACCCCTAGAACCACGTCAGACATCAGCGGAGCCTCGGATTGAGCACATCACGCAGCCAGTCACCGAGCAGATTCACGGAAAGTGCTAGGGCAAGAAGTGTGAAGGCGGGAAAGAGGAGGATCCACCATTCGCCTGAGAACAGAAAGCCTTGCCCGATACGGATGAGCGTTCCAAGCGAGGGTTGGGTTGGCGGCACGCCGACGCCCAGAAATGAAAGCGTCGCTTCAGCAATGATGGCGAGTGCCAGACTGATCGTTGCGATAACCAGCACGGGGCTCATGACATTGGGCAGGATATGCAGGATCATGATCGCGCCGCGCTTGCGGCCGATCAGTCTCGCGGCCTGAACGTATTCCTTGTTCTTTTCCACCAGGGTTGCCCCACGCACGACGCGGGCGAATTGAACCCAGTCCGAAAGACCGATCGCCAGAATCAGGACCCAGATCGCCATCTGATCTCGCAGTTCGACGGGCGTGAAGCCCTTCGCAATTCCGAATATCAGCATGGCCACAAGGATGGCCGGGAAGGTCAGCTGAACGTCGGCGATCCTCATGATGACCGTCTCAACCCAGCCACCGACGAATCCGGCGATAAGGCCCAGCGCCACTCCAAGGACCAACGCAAAGAGAACAGCCGCAAATCCGACGAACAGCGAAATGCGCATGCCGTAGAGGATCGTCGAGAACAAATCGCGACCCTGATCGTCAGTGCCGAGCAGGAATACCTCTCCGGTGAATGCATTGGGCTCCATCGGCTTGGAAAAACCATTCATCAGATTCAGCGTCGCGGGGTCAAACGGGTTGTGCGGTGCAATCAAGGGAGCAAGCAGCGCACTGGACACGAGAATAAAAACGACAATGAAGGAGATGATCGCTACGGGCGAGCGCCGGAAGGACCACATGAAGTCTGAATGCCAGGCTCTTGAAACCGCGTCCATCGTTCAGGCCTTTGCCGGTGAGCGTTCGCTGCCGAGTCTCGGATCGATCGCATAGTAGAGAAGATCGACAATAAGGTTGATTGCGACAAACATGACTGAAATCAGCATCAGGTATGTCGCCATGACCGGGATGTCGACGAACTGTATGGCGTTGATGAACAGGAGGCCAACGCCGGGCCATTGAAAGACGGTTTCGGTGATAATCGCGAACGCGATAATCGAACCGAGCTGCAATCCCGTAACTGTGATCACCGGAACAAGCGTGTTCTTCAGGGCGTGGTGGAAGTGGACCGCCTTGTCTTTCAGACCGCGGGCGCGTGCGAAGCGAATATACTCCTGCCTCAGGACCTCGAGCATCTCAGCGCGGACAAGTCGCATGATGAGGGTCATCTGGTAGAGTCCAAGAGTAATGCCGGGCAGGATGAGCGCCTTGAGGCCGGACTCCGTCAGGAAGCCCGTTCGCCACCAGCCCAGTTCGACAACGTCTCCGCGTCCGAAACTCGGTAGCCAGTTGAGTTCGACGGAAAACAGGTAGATGAGCAGGATTCCAATCAGGAATGTTGGCAGCGAGACGCCAATCAATGAAACCGTCATGATGGTATTGGCCAGCCAGCCATCGCGGCGAATGGCGGTATAAACGCCGAGCGCAATGCCAAAGACAATGGCAAGGAATCCGGATGTCGCGGCCAGCTCGAGAGTGGCGGGCAGGCGTTCCGCGATGATTTCGGCAACAGGGCGGCCCTGTCGATAGCTGACGCCGAAATTGCCCTGGACTGCTCCGGACAGAAACTTCCAGTACTGGACAGGAAACGGCTGGTCGAGGCCCAGCTGCGTTGTCAGCCTGGCGATATCCGCGTCGGTTCGCTCCTGTCCCAGCATGTTGTCGATCGGGTCGCCGACAAACCGGAACATCGAGAAGGCCACCAGCCCGACCGCGAGCAGCACGATGATGGATTGAAATACGCGCCTGATTGTGAAGGCAAGCAACTGAAATCCCCCTGTAGGTGGATAGGGCGTGCCCGGAAAAATCTCCGGGCACGCCAGCTTGCTACTTCTTGTAACTCAGGTACTTGAGATGAGGCTGGTCCTCGGGCTGGACGCTGAATTGGATTTTTTCCTTCATGCCCCAGTTCAGCACCTGGTGGTGGATGGGGAGGTAAAGGATTTCGTCCTGAACCGTTGCCCAAATCTCTCCAATGGTTGCGTTACGCTTTTCGAGATTGGTCTCCGAAGCCAACGCCTCGATCTTCTTGTCGAGTTCCGGATTTGAGAACCTGGTTCCGTTCCACGAGCCGTACTTTTCGCCCTTCGTGTGCACCAGGAAGTTGAAGATGTACTCGGAGTCAAACGTCGGCACACCCCAGCCAAGCATGTAGAAGTCGGTCTCCAGCTTGTTGATCAGCGGGAAGTGCTGAGCCTTCGGCTTGGCGTCCAACCGGACCTTGATTCCGATCTGCCCCATCATGCCGACAGCCGCCTGACAGATGGCTTCATCATTGATGTAGCGGTCATTCGGGCAATCGAGTTGCACGGAGAAACCGTCGCCATACCCGGCTTCCTTCATGAGTGCCTTTGCTGCGGCAATATCAGTCTTCGGGACTTCGTCCAGCTTCTCGGTCCAGCCATTGACAAATGGCGGCATGATGACGCCGGCCGGTGCGGACTGGTCACGCATGACGACTTTCTTGATCGCATCACGGTTGATGGCGATCTTCATGGCCTTGCGAACGCGCTTGTCGGCGAAGGGGTTCTTGCCTTCGATATTGTCGGATTTGAGATCTTTGTCGCCCTGATTGAGGCCAAAGAAGATCACGCGGTTCTGCGGAGCTGTTCGAACCGCAAGACCGTCAGCCTGCTGGACTCTGCCAAGATCCTGAACCGGAACATCCTGAATGAAATCCACCTCTCCCGAAAGGAGGGCTGCAACGCGCGTGGCTGCGTTCTGGATCGGCGTATAGACGACTTCCGTCACTTCAAGCGGAAACTGTCCCTTGCCCCAATAGTTGGGGTTCTGCTTCAGGACCGTCTTTGAATCCGGCTCGCGGCTGACCAGCATGTAAGCGCCGGTGCCATTTGCGTTCCGGACGGCGTAAGTTTCCTCGCCATTCTCGAAATCCTGCGGCTTCTGGACGCCATTCTTCTCCGTCCATCCCTTGTCCATGATGAACAGGTTGGTGAGGTTCGAGGGGAGGATAGGGTTGGGACCATTGGTGACAATCTGAATCGTGTGATCATCGACCGCCTTCACCTCTTTGACGGAGGCCAGGAGTTCCTTCATGTCGCTGTCGGGCATCATGGCCCGCTTGAATGACGCAACGACATCTTCGGAATTGAACTCGGCTCCGTCGTGGAACTTGACGCCTTTCCGCAGCGTGAACTGCCAGACGTTGCCGTCGTCGCTCGGGGCCCACTCCGTTGCGAGAGCTGGCACGATCTTGCCAGACATATCCCTGTGGAGGAGCGGTTCATAAATCTGGTGAGCCAGAGTGTGGGTTGGCCCCTCGTTCTGAGCATGAGGGTCGAGTGTGAGGCTGTCGCCTGCGCGCGCCCAGCGAAGTGTTTCTGCGGTCGCGGTGAGACATGTGCCGGCGAGGAGCGCGGCGGCGAGCGCTGTAGCTCGAAGTTTCATTGATTTTACTCCCTTGTTGTTATTGCACCCAATTTCAATTGTGACCGCAATAAGAGAAAAGCTCTGGAACATTGTCAAAGGAAAACAGGTTACCGTTGCGGCATCCAATGAATGGAGGCGCGCCAAAGCGACCTTCATTGCTTGTATAAATCCTTAGACATCAGGACACATCCCACGGTTCGCGAACTCGAGCGCTCAATGCCTGAATTAGGTTGGTCGAAGCAATCGATTTCGGGGGAGGCCAGGGGCGATTCTGAGTGCTCGAACTGAGGTATGATCCTGAAACGCCGATCAAAGTCGGATGGTCGGATACATCCGGGGAAGTGCCGCACGCTTCAAATCATCGACCTAAACGCCGAAAATCGGCGGCCCGAAGAGCATCGGATGGAGCCATCCGATCAATCCAAAGAGTGCGAGGCCGGCGGTGATCGCTATGGCGTCATTTCGCCAGTGCGGCGTTCCTGTCCATCGTTTCCCGCGTACCAACGCAGAGACTGTTGACCAGATTGAAAGGCCTAGAAAGTTGCCAAAGAGGATAAGTGAAGCGAGATCGCCATTGCCCCAAAGGTGAATGCTCGACCAGATGGCGATACCCAAATTCATTGGGTGAACCACCAACTGACGGATGTGGCTGCCGAGATTGGCTGCGGCCAGCAGGACGAACGCGATTGGCATCGCGATGTGCCCCGCACCCAATGCTCCCAGAGGGTCGGCTTCATAAACAAGTGAGTATGGTGCTATGGCGTAGCCGGCGATCATGCCGATCAACCCGATGCCGGAAATGATCGAGAAAACCGCCATGTACTTTTGTTCGCCCAGGCTGGTGGCCAGTCGTGCCCGGATCGTTGGGATCGTCGCCAGGAGATGAATTCCAAAAAACAGGACGGCACTCAGGATCAGCAACGTCATCCCACACCACCATCAGATACGGAATTGAGCTTCGCCATCATCTATTTCGTCGAGTAGAGGTTTTCGAAATAGTCCACCAGTTCAGGAACCATTCGATCGCCCCAGCCTTGCGCCCGAGCCAGGCCGAGGGTCTGCTTGGTTGCCGCGGACATCAGACTGGGCACACCCAGGTCATCTGCCATCTCGCTGTAGTAACCGACATCCTTACGCGCATTGGCGATGGAGAATGCCAGCACGTTGGGATCGCCGTCTATGGCGTTGGCTTTGATGAAATCCATGAAGCCCGAATAGAGCGGACCTGATGCCATCACCTGATACAGAACTTTACGGTCAAGGTCGGCCAGATCGGCCATGGCAAAGGCTTCGGCCAGAGCGCAGGCCTTCGTCTGTGCGTAAAAATTGTTGATCAGCTTAAGCGTGTGACCTGCACCAATCGGCCCCACATGAAAGACGTTTTCGCCCAGGTCGTCGAGCACGGGCTTCGCCTTCTCAAAGTCTTCGCGGGCTCCGGCCGCCATGATGTTGAGCAGTCCATCGACGGCATGAGCCGGTGTCCGGCCCAGTGGCGCATCTATCATCGCACTATTCTTGGCGCTGACTTCCTTTGCCAGTGCACGTGTTGAGCCGGGCAGGGACGTTCCGAAGTCGATCACCAGGGATTCGGAGTGCAGGTGATTGATAACACCATCGGCGCCGTTCATGACTGCCTCGACAGCATCGGAGGTGTCGACACATAACATTATGATCTCGCTTGCTGCGGCCAACTCTCCAGGAGTCGAAACTTCCTTTGCTCCTCTGGCGACGGCCGCGTCGATGGGCGCGCGATTGCGGTGTGCAACTACCGTCATAGAGTAGCCGAGGCTCTGAAGCCGCTCGACCATTGCCGATCCCATGAGCCCAAGTCCAATAAATCCAATAGCCGGTCGGTCCATGATGGAAGTCCGCCTTTCTCGATTGAAATGAATTCGAATACGTATTCAGGGAGGCCTTGAGCATTCACCTTTGAAGGGTGCTTGGCAACATGGATCAGCAGATTTGTTCAAATCTGGCGCCGTGGCACCGACACGTGAACCGACTTCTCGCCTTGAGCCTGCCTTTCTCAAGGTCTAAGCTTTAATCGCCAGCGCGGTACCTGATGAAACTTGGGCTGCGAATTGGCCGCAAGAATTCAGTCAAATTGCAGGAGAAAGCCATGCGCATGCGACTGAGGCTGGCGGCGGGGCTGTCTGCCGTCATTTTTGCGGGGGCGATTGTTGGACTGACGGGCATTGCGGACACGGCGAGCGCCGATCAGAGGCGAGATCCCGTTACGAATACCGTGGAAGACGTAGGTGATGCGATCGCCGGGATTTTCAGCGAGTTCGGGAAGAGTTTCGAGCGGGCGGGCAATGACATCGAGCGGCTGTTCACCGGACGATCGCGAAAACTGGTCAACTACGATCGGAAATACCGGCCGGGCACGATCGTCATTTCAACGAAGGAGCGGAATCTCTACTACGTGACCGCGCGGGGTAGGGCGCTGAGGTACCGGGTCGGCGTTGGACGAGAAGGGTTCACCTGGAGCGGCAAGTCTTACGTTTCACGGAAAGCAGAGTGGCCGTCCTGGCGGCCGCCGCCGGAGATGCTGAAGCGCCAACCCGATCTGCCACGCTACATGCCCGGTGGTCCGAACAATCCGCTGGGGGCCCGGGCGCTTTATCTGGGAGATACGCTTTATCGTATTCACGGGACCAGAGAAGCACACACGATCGGAGGCGCGGTCTCAAGCGGATGCATTCGGCTCTTGAACGCTGACGTGATTGATCTTTATCGGCGCGTCAAGATTGGTTCGCCTGTCTACGTCTATCACTAACCTGGCATGACAGATTTCGCATCCGCTTCGCACGGCACGGCTCTGAGATCAGAATGCTTTTGCTTTCGATGCTTCGGCCACTGCGTCCGTACCGGCTTCACCGGCGAGCTTTGTGAATTGTTTGCCGCGCTGGTCGCGGCTATTCACGTCTCCGATCCAAACGCGTCTCAACTCGTCGGCATCGTAAAGGGCTGCCTTGTACGTGAGCGGCGCGCTCGGAACCTCTTCATTGGGATCCGTGTAGTTGAATCCTGAGAGAATAACGGACTTTACGACCGACTTGCCCCCGCGCCTGAAGACGAAGGGGTCCAGCACGAAGACCTTGGTCGCACCGGTGCCGAGGACGCGTGCCACCATTGCCTTGGCAGTCTTGTCGGCGCCAGGCGGAGAAATCGATGACATTGTGATCGCCTGCGCTCCCCTTTGTTGGAGAGCTGCGGCCATGCCGGCCTCTGCCGCAATGCGCGCTTCAGGCGGCATGCGTATCGCCACGACAACGACCTTGCCGTAGCTGGCCGCTTGAGTCGCTGGCGTTTGGGCCTTCTTCGTTGTCTGACAAGCTGAAAGAAGGACGGCAAGGAGCGCCACTATCGTCAGGTTTTTCATACGCGCACGCTAAGCGCTCAATGCCCGCATTGCAAACCTCTCACTCAATTCAGAACAGGAAGTAACCCTTGGAGTCGATATTTCCTCTGAACCGGGCAGTCGGCCTTGGGCGGGAGCCTGATAAAGACGACATAATCAACCTGAAGTTTACGCTCAACAGGCTCGGGTTTTTCGATTTGCCACATCACGGTATTACACCAATGCCGGAGCCGGCACTAACAGTAGCCATAAAGAAATTTCAGTCGGCAAACGCCCTCGATGTCGACGGTATTGTCAAACCCGGTGGTGCTACGGCACGGGCTATCGGAGACCGGATCGACACTGTCATCAAAGAGAATCCGTCGAACGACGGCAAGCCATTTCCGGGTGATGTCGCCGAGAACCTCGGTTTCGACGTATTCGGCAGACACGCCAGGAGCGGTACCGGTGAGAGCCGCCCGGGCGGTCCCAATAGCGCGGGAAGTCGATCGGAGGACGGAACGGAGATGATCCTGGAGAGGATCCAAAAGCCAAATTCCGGATCAAAAGGGTATTCCCAACTTCCCAAGATTACCAAGATCGAACCAAACCAGGGGCCAGTTTCACCTGAGGAGATTTTCCGATTTGTCGATTTCGATAAGGAAGGTCCCGATGATGTTGGAAACGCGATAACGCGCATTCCGAATATCTTTCGATTAAATCTCGTTAGTGGCAAGGCGACCAAGGCGGCGAAGAGACTGTTTCCGGGAACCGCGTCGCTCGACAGCGAACGGGATGCATTCCGCCATGCCTACTGGTCATACCTCATGTCGGAAGCGTTCGGTCCGAGCTTTGCCAAGGACATTGGCGATGGTCACGAACGACGATCACTGCGACAGTTTCTGAAGGGCGTTGACCCCCGAACAAATGTGCCGCCGGGGGAGCTTCGGCGAGACATCGGATCGCAACTGATGGATCTCTATAACAATCATATTGGACGCGAGCTTTTCCGGGAGTTCGGAAAGTCAGGGCGAGACGCAGAAGAGATAGTGATGGAAGCCCTGAAACAAGGCAGGCTTCAGTTGAAAAAGTTCAAGATCAAGGCGCGATAGGATGTCTCTAGCTGCGAGGGCTCTGATTTGATCGCCCGGATTGGTTCACCCATGACTGCGGGAGAACGGGTGTAAACGAGTTGTCGACTGGGACCTTGAGTGACGAGTCGGTGATCATGATTTGTCGATCGCCAGCCTCCGGATTGACAGGCAATACAGAAACGCCGGGCCCACGAAAAGCAATGCTGAGATGCTCACCTTGAGAACATAGAGCAACAATTCAAGCGGTGTTACGTCGGGCGTTCTTGAGGGGTCCAAAACGAAACCGAGATCGGGAAAATGAAACTGAATATCTGTAATCAGTGCCAAGCCGCTGACCAGAAACCAAATACTTGGGGGAAGATATACGAGCAGGCGGTACCAGAAACTTTCAGTTCTGTTCGATGAAAAACCAATTTGTTCAGTTTTTCGAACTGCTCGCCAGTAGGCCCAGGGAGGCCCGAGCAAGACAACCGTCGTAACGAAAACCGAAAAGTAGTGCTTGGAGAATGCCAGAATCAGAGGGTTCCGAAATTCGTCGAATTGGTCCATTGCGTCCCAGTAATAGTATACGAGAAGTTCGGGGTGGAACGACACATAACCAACGAAAAATCCCGCAATTGTAATTGGAACCCAGACAACTGTGACCGTAATTTCCATCCATAAGCTGGCTCTGCGAAATTGCACCGGCTGCGGCCTTCATGGCAATTGAGTTTCGTAACTCGATTGAGAATACGTCATTGGATGTAAGTTTCCGTCGATGCGTTCGCAATATGTTCGGGAACAGCCGGACGCTGAGTCTATGGAAGGCCCGGGCCGACCGGGGGCAGCGGACACCGGACCTTCCTGCCGCAAGCGCGGCATTCGGCAATTCAGCGATGCGATAGTCAGATCGGGCGGACGCGGATGATCCTTCCGGTGTAGGCATCGACAGACAGTTTGTATCTATGCCCGTACTTCATGCACCGGATCCGATAGATACCCCTGCGGATCGTAATGCGCTGGAAGTCGCTATAGCGCTGGCGCCGCAGGCGCTCCAGAATCCGCTCCAGCGGCATCTGATTGAAGAGATAGAGATTTTGTCCCGAATCGTATTGCTCGAACCCCGGACTGCCAACCTTGTGAACCCAGTTCGATAGCTCTATGCCGGGTTGGGATGCGGCAACAGTCGAGGCGGATGCACAAACGCCGGCAACAAGGCCGATCACTAACGAGAAAGCAAAGGTTTTACGCATGAGCATGGTCCGTTGGTCTCCTCACCCTGCCGCTGATTCCAAGATGATGGCCAACGTTGTGTGAACGAGATTGGAAACCTCTGTTTAGCCGCGGTTCATCTTTGCAATCACTGAGCTTCGCAACGTGACTCGCCAACCTTTTTGACCTGCGCGCCATGCATCACATTGAGGTGCGAGCTGTTTTGATCTGAATCCAATCCGGGCTCTGGACGGCATGCTCGCCACCGGCATGGATACGTTGCCGACCGGTAGCCGCTGAGCATTTCCAAGCCAACCGCAGTGCGAGAGAGGAAAAATGACCTCACGTGGGCGTCCGACAATATTCAGCAAAGCGCTTGCCGAAGAAATCTGTCGCAGACTCGCGGAAGGAGAGTCCTTGCGAGATGCTTGCGCCGCAGAGGATATGCCCAATCGCGACACTGTGCGGCGATGGCTCGCGAAGCGCGAGACATTCAGGAAGATGTACGCGTCCGCCAGAGAGCAGCAGGCTGAGCATTTTGTCGATGAGATTGTCTCAATTGCCGACACCGAGGAAAACTCGACACGGGCGAGGGTCCGGATTGACGCTCGTAAATGGGCGGTAGTGAAACTCGCACCGAAGAAATACGGCGACAAAGCGGAAATCCAGATGACCGGGACGATTGACATTGCCGGTCAGTTGGAGCGCGCGCGTCAAAGAGTACGCGGCAGAGTTGACTGCGCTGACCCCGCAAGCGACATCGATGGCCGCGAATAGGGATCCTCAATTGGATCTGGCCAGCGAAATCGGCGAGTGTTTCGCCGATCCTCTGCGGTTTGTTCACTTCGTATTCGAATGGGGCGAAGGCGAATTGGCCGACCATCCGGGGCCGGACCCGATACAGACCGAAGTCCTCCGTACGATCCGCGATTGTGCCTACAACACTGACGAAGCATTTAGGCTGGCGGTTGCCTCGGGCCACGGCATCGGCAAGACCGCGCTCGTTGCGTGGCTGATCTTGTGGTTCATGTCGACCCGGGTGAAATGCGCCGGGGTGGTGACAGCAAATACGCGCGATCAGTTGACGTCAAAGACGTGGCGGGAACTCGCTCTCTGGCATCGCCGGGCCATCCATCGCCACTGGTTTCGATGGACCGCAACGAAGTTCTGTCAGGTGGACCATCCAGATGCCTGGTTCGTATCGGCGATCCCGTGGTCTTCCGAACGTTCGGAGGCCTTTGCCGGACTGCACGCCCGCGATGTGCTTGTTATCTACGACGAAGCATCCGCAATAGACGAAGCGATCTGGGAGGTCTCCGAGGGGGCCATGACGACACCGGGTGCGATGTGGTTCGTATTCGGCAACCCCACGCGCAACACCGGACGTTTCCGCGAGTGCTTCGGCCGATACCGTCACCGCTGGACAACGCGGCAGGTCGACAGTCGGGGATCCCGTTTCGCCAACCAGGCGCAGGTGTCGCAGTGGATCGAGGATTACGGCGAGGACAGCGACTTTGTTCGGGTCAGGGTGCGCGGGCTGTTTCCGCGAGCAGGGTCGGATCAGTTTATCTCGCAGGCCACAGTCGAGGCCGCTGCCTCCCGCGTGGAGGCCGGGTTTGGCCCCAGGGTACTCGGCGTAGATGTTGCCCGCTTCGGTGACGATGAAACGGTTCTGGTTCTTCGGAACGGAGCAAACGTTGAATGGTTGCGCCGGAACCGGGGACTTGACCTGATGCAAACGGCGGCGCGCGTGGCCGATGCCATAACGGAAGAAAAGCCTCACGCCGTTATGATTGACGGTGTCGGCGTCGGCGGTGGGGTGGTCGACCGGCTGAGGCAGTTAGGTTTCCGGGTTCACGACATCAACGGAGGCGGACAGGCGCTTGATGAACGGCGTTACGCGAACCTCCGCGCCGAAATGTGGTCAAAGATGCGGGACTGGTTGAACGATCGCGGCAGCATCCCGGACGACGATCAGCCCCTTGCATCGGATCTCACCGGCCCTCAGTACGGCTTCGACATTCGAAACCGGCTGCAGCTCGAAAAGAAGCAGGACATGAAGGCGAGGGGGCTTTCAAGCCCGGACGCCGGCGACGCTCTTGCCCTGACATTCGCAAGGCCTGTTGCCTTGCCCGACATTGCCGCCAAACGCTTCGAAACAGCTGTCCCGCCGCGCGATCCGCTTGGAGATGAGTCCTGAGATCAACCTGCGGCACGCTGACCAAAAGTGCCTGTATTGGAATGGGCGCAATACAATGTGCATGGTCGGCGTCCCGCCCGGCAGGTTTTCACAACGCCGGATAGAGTGGTTCCCCGGCTCGGCTCTGTGTCGCCGTGCGTCCAGCTATTTCATCTGGTGCGGCGCATTCCTCGCGCGACAACGAAAACTCCGCCGGTGATGCCACGGGCAGGAATGCCGATCGCCAACTCGGAAAGATCGTGGCGTTCGAGGATTTCAGGCGCCGAACAATCCAATGATCACGCCCTGGACGACGAACACGCCAAGCCAATGACCGCCATCGATAATGGTAAGCGACCAGGGCTTGTCCTGAAATCTGTGGTTGACGCTCAGCGTGGTCGCTACAAACGCCAGCCAGACGAAGAAAGCAACCGTCGCGCCCCTTGCGGCACTCACTTCTCCCAGATGTCCGATGAGACCCGCCATGAAGTACGCGACAATGAGATGGGAAATGATCGCAACGATATAGGGTTGGGGCTTTTGCTTGGGCTGTTCCGTCAAGCCGACGGCGGCCATCCATGGTTTGGACAGAGCTGTGTACCACACCGCACCGAAGCCGAATGCGGCGAGGGCAGCAACGACGACCGCGATGTAATTGATTCCCGCAAACTGCATCACATTTCCTCCCGGCAGGCGTTCTGTTGCCCCGCAGTGAATTTCAACAGGCAGAGATTTTTCAACGGATATTTGCCCAACATGCAGTGGATCACAACCGCCAATGAATGATCGGTCCGGCGTTGCGAAACCGGCCGGCCGGAAAAGGAAGGTGGCTCAGAATGCTACGGACCGGGGGGCTACGCTTGCTTTGACATATGCGGAGATGCCTGCGCAGAGATGATCTCGATGATCTTCTCGACTTCCATGGAGTCGGCGTCGGTGGCCTGCCGGATGAGTTTTCTCAAATGCGGTACTTCGACCCGCTTGGAAAGCCGACGGAGTTCTGGAATGATCTCAGGGTCGAGACGTGCATCAATGCCTTGAAGCTCGGCCACGGAGTTGAGGAATTTGACGGAGTATACAGACCAGCCCGAAACATATCTGGTCAGATCCTCGATCGCCGCATTTCTAAGATCATCAAAGTTTTCCGACAAGAATTCCGGGCTGTATCCGCCGCTTGCTTGCTTCGAAGGCATGACTTCAGCATCTGATGGCTAAATGCACTCGATAGGAACCAGAGCACAACTTTTAGTAGAAAATATGGCGAAGCAAGCAATTAAACGTAGAGCAATCTTGCCGGCGCCTGCTGCTGACTGAACGAGCGCCAAAAGGAACTACGAACGGCAGACACGTTGGAGCCCCGCCTCGCGACGGAGGCGACTTGGTAATGTTTCTCACTGCATTCGAATATCTAGGACTTCGAAGGCGTTGCCGGGGATCTGTTCCCAAAAGTGCCGCGTGCCGGCGCATGCTGGCGTTCAGCGGGGCGAGGAGATAATCGAGGGGTCTCGATATGGAGGCGTCCGCCGGGATTCGGATTCTGAGGCTGAGCGTGTGGCGTGGCAGCCGCAGCGGCGCCAAGACCTGCTGTGTCTCGAAAAGGCTGTGGCGCCTGAGGCGCTGTTTGGGGCGGTGGTGCCGCAGGTATAGCCTGAGCCTGAGCGCGTTGAGCACTTGCTTCCACTTGACCCCTTAAGCCGTGTTCCGCCGGAGATTGGCTTGGCGCCGTGTAGGACGGCGTGGCTGCGACCTGAGCGGGCGAAACTTGTCCTCCCTGAGCATGAGGCGGCGGCGCAGGCACCGTTTGAGGTTGCCGAGTTTCTGTCCGCATCTGAGTAAGTGCGGCTGCTGCATCGGCCGGAGAATTTTGCAGGGGCGAGGATTGTGTAACCGGCGTTTCGGCCCCCGGCTGCGGGGCGGTTGAGCGGGGTGGCGTAGCGGCTGGTTGGGCTGGCTCTTCGGCTGTCCCCCTCCAGCGTGCGACGACGTTCTCAAGAAAGCGGGCGTCCCCAACATCATGTGACCAGTTTTCGCTGAACCGGGCAGTGTTGCTCCGGGGCATTGCATCATCGGGCAAGCGATCAAATCGAATGCGTCCCGGCAACGCTATTCCCTCGCCGAAGGCGATCGCCTCGCGCTCGCCCATTGACGGAAGGAATTCAAGCAGACTGGTTGCAGCGTCATACACCGCCGCCTTTACGATCTCCTGATCGCGTTCGTTGGTCATGCGCATTGCGAAAACGGTGGAACACTGTGAGAGGATGGTGGAATCAAGCTCCGCAGCTCTTTGGCTCACGACCGAAAGGGAGACGCCGTATTTGCGTCCTTCTTTAGCGATGCGTGAGAGTGCGCGTTTCGCGGGTTCGAATCCGAGGCTCGTGTCCTGCGGCATGTAACGGTGGGCTTCTTCACAGACGAGGTGGATCGGTATGGCGCCGTTGCTCCACAGTGCGAAGTCGAAGGTCATCCTGCATAGAACAGACACCACGGCGCTGACCACCTCTGTCGGGAGGCTGGCGAGTTCTATAATGGTGATGGGCTTTCCATTAACCGGCACTCGAAAGAGGTGTCCGAGGATCTCGGACATTTTGTCCTCAACGGTGAGACTCCCGAACATGAAAGTATAACGCGGATCAAGCGAAAGAGATTCGATGCGGGCTTTGAGATGCTTGAACGGGCCACGTTCGCGGCGCAGATCCAGTCTGCCCAGATGCTCGTCGAGCATTGCGACAAGGTCCGATGCGCGATAGGGCACGGGCGTGTCTACTGTTATGCTGCCTGTATCCACCGGGCGCCTCTGAATAACGCCCGTACGATCTCGGCTGCGGCCGGCGGCATAACGCTGCTTGGCCAGAGGGATCAATTCCGCGAGGATTTCAATTTCAGTTTCACGATCCTTCTCGCCGCCAAGCACGACCTCGACGATTTCTTCAAAAGTGAACAGCCAAAATGGAAGATTCAGATTCTGCGGCGCGATCACTTCAGCCAAACCGGCGAACGAGGTTCCGTACTCGTTATGCGGATCCAGCAACAAAACATGGGATTGCGGATTGTTCTCGAGAATACCCCGTAGGATGAGCGCGACAGAGCAGGACTTGCCTGTTCCTGTGGAGCCGAGGATCGCGAAGTGTTTGCCGAGCATCTCGTCAATGTCGATCATCGCCGGAATCGACATGTCCTGCTGGATCGCGCCGATCCGCATGCTTGTTCCTTTGGGATTGCAATAAGCCTGCTGGAGTTGCGTGTGTGACGCGATACAAACCCTGTCGCCGAGAGCGGGATACTTGGTGATCCCGCGGCGAAACTCGATCGGAGCACCTTCTTCGGGCGAGCAGAGTTCTCCCATCAGCTCCAATTCGGCAACGAGAATCTCCTTCTCGCCGGCGCTCTGCGCAGGTGCTGGAATACTCAGCGCCGTCACAAGACCAAAGGCCGTTGACGCGCGTGTTTCGACGGCGAGCAGCGTCCCCATTTGAGCGCCCTGCGCGTCCTGGACGCCGATATCGCCATCCAGCGCGACAATCGCCTGCGATCCGCTTATCGACACTACGCGACCGATGGTCGGGTTGGACGAGACGAGGTAATCCGGAACCTGCATCTTGTTGGCGGACATTACGCGACCCTTGCTCTCATCGAGTTCTGAACTGCGGCGTCTCCGGGATTGGAAGCCGGTATTGTCACAGTGACTTCGGTGCCTTCGCCAGTCTGTGAAGCGATCGCGAGCACACCGCCTTGAATTTCAGTCAGCGATTTGGCGATCGGCAAGCCGAGGCCGGCTCCCTCGTGGCGCCGGTTCAAGCCTGAATCAACCTGGCCAAATCTCGACGTCGCCAGTTCGATCTCCTCTGCCGACATTCCGATACCATGGTCGGCAACCACAATTGCGATCCGGTCACTTGCTGCCTCCTTGACTGAAAGCTGAATAACCTCGCCGTCACCGGAGAACTTGATTGCGTTGTCCACGAGACATCTCATGATTTCGAGCACCTTGGCTTGATCGGCCCAGGCGAGGCATGAGTCGTCGAGGATCTCGCATTCAATCTGAAGGCCGGCTTGCACTGCCCGTTCCCTGAACTCGCCGACACAGATCAGAGCGAGTTCGCCCACATCGACCGTGTCATACTCAATCTTGACTGAACCGCTGTGGATCTTTGTTAACTCAAGAAGCCTGTTGATCATCTCGAGCAGTTCGATCGCAGACGTATGGATCAGTTCCGAATACTCCGGAACTTTCACTTCTGATTGAAAGTCGCCGCCGGTTCCCCGCAGCACGTCGGAGAAGCCGATTATCGCATTGAGGGGTGTGCGCAATTCATGACTCATGTTGGCGATGAACGCTGCGCGCGCGCGACTGGCGAGGTCAGCCTCCACATTGGCCGCCTTCAACGCAAGGTCAGCGCGGTGTCGAATGACTGCGTTGCCAAGGGTATCGGCATACTGAGTCATCAGCGATCTGCGCCCGGTCTGTTGACCTTTACGCCGACCGATCATGGCCGCCCTCCAGCATTGCAAATCGAATCCATTGGGATAATGCGGGTCAATGGATAACGACGGGTTAAGTTTTGCGGCAGGAAGGGATTGCTTTTTTGGCTAATCCGGAATTGCGAAAACTTCGACCTGACCTTCTATTCCGCGCAACGCGTGGAACCCTAAGGACTGCATTTCCATGCCGGTCTGGCTGACGAAATTGCCGCTCGCGACGCCGTCGGATCCCAGGGACTTTGTTAGAGATTGCAACCGTGCCACTTCATTGATGGTCGTGCCGACAACGGTGAACGCCAGTCTCTCCTGCACCCCGATGTTGCCAAAGACGGCCTTTCCAAGATGGAGTGCTGTTCCAAACCGCAGGTCTCCGTGTTTGTCTTTGCCCCGACTCCTGTTGAGTGCGGTCAGCTTGCGACGCGACTCCTTATAAGCAGACATAGCTCTTTGGCACGCGGTTTGCGGGTCGTCTCCGGCGGTTGTGATCGGAAATGCCGCCAAAACGGCATCCCCGATAAAGCTGAGGATTTCGCCACCGGCCGCGATCACTGCGCCTGCTGAGACCTCATAATACGAATTCAGGAGCTTGATGAATTCTTCCGGGGGGAGCGCCTCGGCGAGCGTGGTGGAACCTCGGAGGTCGCTGTACCAGAAAGCGGCGCTGATGGTTTCACCGTCGCCACGAACAATCTGTCCATCGAGAACACGCAGGCCCGCATTGCGGCCCAGATAGGTTTTGACGACGTTGACCGCAATCTGCTCCCTGATACGCATCTTGCAAGCAACCGCGAACCGCTTCTGGATGCGTTGCAGGCTTGCAATGTCACGGTTGGTGAAGCCGGCATCGCGATTAGTGGTCCATGACCCGACGATTCCATCGCGATGTCCTTCTCCGAAACGAATTGCATAAGCGATGTAATCAGTCGCTCCCTCCGCATGCAGTTGATGCAGAAGAGGAAAATCGATCAGCGCCTCGGGGCCGGTTAGTCGCCGCCGGAGGAAAGGCAGATCGTTCTCGGCGAGAAAATAAAGTGGGCTCTGCGTCCACGACACCGGCAGGTCTTCGTCTGATCTCCGGTGGTCAAACGTCTGTTTCTCCAAGCCGTTCTGGAATGTCCATGTGAGTCCAACGCCTGAGTACAGCGGATGAAGCGTCTCAAACGCGACGTGGGCGCGTTCAACCGGAATACCGGCTGCTGCGAGCTGTGCCGCGCAACCGGAGAAGATATCTTCCAGCGGCATGCTCGAGAGAGCCTCCGTCATGAGCCAGCCGGCAATCTCATTCACGAACGCATCGCGCTCGAACGGCTCGTTCTTTGCGGGTTCCAGCGGTGTCATGCCGACATTTAAACACGGCAGGGCGATCCGTTCCCTGGAATTCTGGCTGAATGAAAAAGCCCGGAGCGTTGGTGGGGACGCTCCGGGCGGCTCGGTTCCGGAGGGAACGAGCACCGCATCAGGCACGTGGCGGTGGTGGTGGGCTCAGTCCGGATTCCGTGTTTGGGGAATCAGACGGGTGCCTGATGCGTAACTAAAACTGGCGTCTTCGGCTTAGCCGATGCGGCGCTTCCAAACGATCCTGCCCGAGCGGGCATCGACCTTGATCTTGAACAGGCGGCCGTTCCGATATGCGCGGAGACGGTAGTAGGGGCCCTTGCGCCACGTGCGATGGAAACCATGGAAACCGCGGCGATTGAGCTTCCGGTACACTTTCCAGCGCGGCATGACGTAATACCCGTAGTGCGCCGGCGCGTAGTAGGGATCGTAATAGGGATCATGGTAACCGTGATGCCAGTGTCCCGAGCCTATGCTCAGAGAGAACTTGGCTTTACCGGCTTCCGCTGCGGGCTGAAAGGCGAGAATTGCTGCTGCCAGGGTGCCTGCTGCGATGGTTGTCTTCTTCAACATTGGTTCCGTCTCCTCGTTTGACCGTTGTCGTCGCTGACGTCTCGACTCTCGATCTCTTTTTTCGCGTCGTCAGCGGGTGTTGTCCGTTAGTGTTCGCGTTGGAACGACCTTGAATTGGAGACCGCCCTCGAGGTTTGCAAGATCGCCGGTCACGGATCCTCGACTGAAGCTCACGAAGCGGTGATATGCGTCAAAAAAGCAGGCCACTTGGGTTGGTCGCGACATGGCCTTAGCTTAAGGGCATAACTTACTGAAAACGCAAAGAGAAAAGGCATGGCATCACCTTCACCCGTATGGTT
>CBDHYJ010000039.1:0-18066 GCA_965275905.1 Hyphomicrobiales bacterium
GAACCGACGGTCAGCATATCACCCGGAGACTTCGACTTTTATCAGGACCCCTATGCGGCGTATCGGCGGTTTCACCAGATCGGCGAGGCGTTTTTCTGGGAGGACTACGGTCACTGGTGCTTCGCCTCGTTCGACGATGTCAACGCCATTCTCCGCGACCGCCGGTTCGGCCGCGAGGTCCTGCACGTTACGTCCCGTGAAGCGCTGGGCTGGCCTGAAATCCCGGAACGGCTGCAACCCTTCTACGCCTTCGAAAGCCGCTCCATGCTCGAGCGGGAACCGCCTGAGCATACCCGGCTGCGGAGTCTCGTGAACCGGGCCTTCGTCTCCAGACAGGTCGAACGCATGCGGCCATCGATCGAGGCACTCGCCAACAGCCTCATCGACAGGATCGAGCCCAAGCGCGAGGCAGACCTGCTTCCGGCCTTCGGCGAACCGATCCCCGTAACGGTCATCGCGGATCTGCTCGGCGTGCCGCCCGCAATGGCACCGCAACTGCTCGACTGGTCGCACAGGATGGTCGCCATGTACCAGTTCAACCGCACGCGGGAGACCGAGGATGCAGCCCTGGCGGCAACAGCTGCGTTCTCCGAATTCATGCGCGGGCATGTCGAAGCGCGCCGGAACAAACTGGGCGACGATCTCCTGAGCCACCTGATCACGGTCGAGGAGCAGGGTGACCGGCTGTCGACAGACGAGCTGATCACCAATGCGATCCTGCTGTTGAACGCCGGTCATGAAGCGACCGTCCACGCAATCGGAAACGCGATAAAAGTGCTGCTGGACGAGCAGGCGGATCCGGCCGTCGTGTTCGCCGATCCAGCGGCGACCGCGGCGACGGTCGAAGAGTTGCTGCGCTATGACGCGCCGCTGCACATGTTCACGCGCTACGCGCTTGAAGACATGGAATACAGGTCACTCACGCTCAGGCAGGGAGACGTGGTCGGCGTCCTGCTCGGCGCCGCCAACCGCGACACCGCGCGGTTTGCGGACCCGGACCGGTTCGATCCCGGGCGGGCCGACGGCGGGAATGTGAGTTTCGGGCCGGGGTTCATTTCTGCATCGGCGCGGCGCTTGCCCGGCTCGAGCTTCAGACCGTCCTGCCGATCCTGTTTCAACGTCTGCCGGGACTCAGACTTGCCGCTGAGCCGCGCTACGCAGACCGCTATCACTTCAGGGGCCTCGAGGCTCTGCATGTCACCTGGTGAAGCACCGCCTGTTCATGGACGGATCACGGGAGTACTCTCGCCGCCATGGACGAGGACGACGAACTGATCATTACCGACGGCCGGCAATCGGAGCAGGCCGCAGCAGTGCAGCGAGGCACCTGCCGGATGCTCCGTTCCATGGGGCTGGCGTCGGTAACGGAACTGCCGCTCGCCAACGGACGGCGCGCGGACATCATGGCCATGGACCGCAAGGGCGATATCACGATCATCGAGATCAAGTCGTCGATCGCCGACTTTCGCGCCGATTCGAAGTGGCCCGAATACCGGGACTTCTGCGACCTGCTCTATTTCGCCATTCCGGCAGAGGTGCCGCCGGAGATCATGCCCGAGGACGCGGGGCTGATCATTGCCGACCGGTTCGGCGCCGAAATCCTCAGACCGGCCGCCGAGCACCGCCTGGCCGCAGCCCGCCGCAAGGCGGTCACGCTCAGGTTCGCGCGCGCCTGTGCGCTCAGGCTCCAGGGCGTCAACGACCCGGGTCACATGCTGGACTGATTTCGAGGTTCGGCCCGTGCGGCCCCGTCAGCGCGGGGCGCGCTTGGCCAGGATACGCTGCAACGTGCGGCGGTGCATGTTGAGGCGGCGCGCGGTCTCGGAGACGTTGCGGTCGCACAACTCGTAAACGCGCTGAATGTGTTCCCAGCGAACACGGTCCGCGGACATCGGATTTTCCGGCGGATCCGCCTTTTCGCCAGGCTCCGCCAGCAGGGACGAACAGACATCGTCCGCATCCGCCGGCTTGGCGAGATAGTCCACCGCTCCGAGCTTGACCGCGTTCACGGCCGTGGCGATGTTGCCGTATCCCGTCAGCACGATGGCGCGGGCATCGGGCCTGGCCTCGTGCAGGGCGGAGATGACGTCGAGTCCGTTGCCGTCCTCCAGACGCATATCCACAACGGCGAAGGCCGGCGGCGAGCGGCGCACCAGATCAATCCCGGCGGACACATTGTCGACGGCCTCGACCGAGAATCCGCGCGACGTCATCGCGCGGGCGAGCCGGTTCAAAAACGGGGTGTCGTCGTCGACGAGCAGCAATGTCGCGTCGTCCGGCAGTTCCAATGTGCTGTCGTTCGTCATGGCGGAAGGTGTGTTTCCCGAACGTTCTTCAACACGTGTCACTATACTGTCACGATGTTCCATAGCAAAAGTCGCAATCTCCGCGCGGTAAAGCCAGCGTTTTCGAGAGTTATCCTGAATCTTTCCCGGATACATATAGATCTACGGCCTCCCGGGGCCACTCGACGCGCACAATAGCCCCATGAGAGGGCAATGGTCTATTGGCAAGCGTTACCCAGGCACCGGAGCGCTCAAGCAATGTCTTGGCAATGAAAAAGCCCAGTCCCATGCCGTCATGGCCACCATCCGCGGGCGGCGTCGGTCCGCGCGAGCGCCGCGTCGTCACGTAGGGCTCGCCGAGCTTGTCGATAATCTCCTGCGCAAAGCCCGGGCCGTCGTCCTCAATCTTGATCACCACGGCGCGATCATCCCAGCTGGCCCGGACATCGACCCACGTCGACGCGAAATCGGCCGCATTGTCCGTCAGATTGCCCAGTCCGTGGAGCATGCCTGCATTGCGCCGGACTTCCGGCTCCCGGCCCTCGCCACGCACGGAGACGGAGATGGACACGTCGCCGGACCGCAACGGCTCGACAATCTCCTCCAGCATGGCCGAAAGGCGCATCCGGCCGAACATGGCATCGCCCTCGTCCGGGTGCTGGGTCAGCGTGGACAGGATTTTCCGGCAGCGTTCGGTCTGGGTATTGAGCAGGTCAAGGTCCTCGGCAAAGGCTTCCGCGTTAGGCAGCTCGCGCCTCAATTCCTTCGCGACAAGGGCGATCGTCGCCAGCGGCGTCCCCAGTTCATGGGCCGCCGCGGCGGCAAGACCGTCAAGCGCCGACAACTGCTGCTCTCTGGCCAGGACCATTTCCGTCGCCGCCAGCGCGTCGGACATGCGCCGGGTCTCCTCCGACACGCGCCAGGCATAGATGCCGTTGAAGAAGAGGCCGCAGGCCAGAGCGGTCCACATGCCGATCAGGTAAATGGACGGCAGGTTCAGCGGATCATCGGGGTCCCACGGCAATGGCTGATGCTGGCTCAACAGGAAGGTGATGCAGGCGAGCGTCAGACACTGGATCCAGACCGTCCTGCGCAGGGGCAACGTGGCGGCCGACACGGTCGCCGGCACAAGAAACAGGAACGCGAACGGATTCTGGAGGCCTCCGGTCAGATAGAGCAGACCGGCGAGTTGCAGGACGTCGTAGCCGAGCAGCAGGGCGGCGTAACGGTTGCGCAGTCGCAGGTTCGCCCGGTAGCGGATCGCCAGGAAAATGTTGAGCCACGCCGACATGGCGATGACCGCCAGACAGGGACCGAGCGCGAGCGGGAATCCGAGCCCGAAATACACGACAATAACGGCCGTCGACTGACCCGCCACCGCAAGCCAGCGGAGGCGCACCAGAGTCTGAAGACGCAGCCGGCTGGCGCCGGGCCGCTGACGGGACGGCGCGAACGGAATCGCCGGCGACCCGCCGCCGCGCAACTCGATTGTTTCCAGGCCTGTTGTCATTTCCGCTTCAATGTCGTCACGTGATCGGAACCACAATCCTCTACGTTATATCAGACGCAAGCCTTATGATCGCTGATAGCATGGCACGAACGCGACCGCATTCGTCGCCGGTGGTTTCCCGTCAATCCGGATCGAGCGATGGACCAGCACGCCGCAGCACAGACAAGCGCGCCGACCGCCGGTGCCGCAATCACCGTGGAGGGCCTGCGCAAGACCTACGGTGCGGTCGTTGCAGTGGACCACCTCGATTTCGCCGTCCCCGAGGGCGAGACGACCGGCCTGCTGGGCGGCAACGGTGCCGGAAAAACAACCACGATCGCCATGCTGCTCGGTCTGGTGGAGCCAACCGCGGGGCGAATCGAGATCCTGGGCCGCGATATGGCACGGGATCGCCACCATGTTGCCCCGACCATGAATTTCGAAAGCCCATACGTGGACATGCCGCTGCGCCTGACCGTGCGGCAGAACCTCACGATCTACGGCAAGCTTTACGGCGTGGCCGATCTTGAAAGCCGGATCGACGCCATCGCCGGGGACCTGAATCTCATGGACTTCCTCGACCGGGCGACGGGTAAGCTCTCGGCCGGACAGAAAACCAGGGTCGGCCTCGCCAAGGCGCTGATCAACCGGCCGCAGGTCCTTCTGCTCGACGAGCCGACCGCCTCACTCGACCCCGATACCGCGGACTGGGTTCGCGGGCATCTGGAAAGCTATCGCCGGGAAACCGGTGCAACGATCCTGCTCGCCTCACACAACATGGCCGAGGTCGAACGGCTGTGCGGCCGCGTCCTTATGATGAAGGGGGGACGTATCGTGGACGACGGCAGCCCCGCCTCCCTGATCGAACGTTACGGGCGCAGCACGATGGAGGAAGTGTTTCTGGACGTCGCGCGCGGCACTGAGCAGTTCGCGTCATGATGCCCGCCGACAAAGGCTCCGGCAGCACCGGGCATTCGGCCGGGTTTTCGGGTGCACGCGTCTCCGCTCTGGTGCTGCGATACTGGTATCTGCTCAAGGGGTCGTGGCCGCGGCTGCTCGAACTGGTCTACTGGCCGTCGGTCCAGCTCATGATGTGGGGATTTCTGCAGCTCTATCTCGCCGAGACCTCCAGCTTCTTCGCCACCGCCGGCGGCGTGCTCATTGGCGCGGTCATGCTGTGGGACATCCTTTTCCGGGGCCAGATGGGGTTTTCGATATCGTTTCTCGAGGAAATGTGGTCGCGCAATCTCGGTCACCTGATGGCAAGCCCGCTCCGGCCGGTCGAGTTCGTCGCCGCACTGATGGTAATGAGCATCGTCAGGGTTCTGATCGGCCTGTTGCCGGTGACCCTGCTCGCCATCGGATTTTTCGGCTTCAACGTCTACGAGATGGGCCTGATGCTGGTGGCGTTCTTTCTCAACCTCATTCTGACGAGTTGGGCGATCGGCCTGGTGGTTTGCGGAATCGTCCTGCGCCAGGGTCTGGGCGCCGAGAGCCTCGCGTGGAGCCTCGTCTTCGTCCTGCTTCCCCTGTGCTGTGTCTACTATCCGGCCGAGACGCTGCCGGCCTGGCTGCAGGCCATCGCATACATGCTGGCGCCGACCTACGTCTTCGAAGGTATGCGCGCGCTGCTGATCGACAATCAGATCAGACTCGATCTGATGCTTTCCGCACTCGTGCTCAACATTGTATATTTCGGCTTCGGGCTGGTCGCTTTCTACGCATTCTTTAGAGCGGCGAGACGAAACGGGTCGATTCTTCAGATCGGCGAATAAACTGCGGACATGAATCCATTAATACATGTGAATTATATAAGATAGTAGTTGCAACGCGTAGAGTAAAACGCCACTCTTTGCTTGTGTCTACGGCGGGGTAGAAACAAAAAGAGGGGCAAGACACTACCCGTGACACGTACTCTTCAGCAGGACTCTGCGCCGACCCAGTGGATTGCGCCCGCAATACTGGTGTCGTGCACGGCCGTCAGCATTCTCTCGACCGATCTCTACGTGCCGAGCCTTCCACATCTCGAGACCCTGCTCGACACGGATGAGGCCACGGTGAAGCTCACGATGAGCCTCAACCTTTTCGCCTATGCCATCGCGCACCTGGCGCACGGCCCCATCGCGGACAGATTCGGCAGAAAACGGCTCCTCACCATTGCGCTGTGCGGATTTCTGGTGGCGACAATCGGATGCGCGCTGGCGATCAACATCGGCCATCTCATCGCGGGGCGCTTCGCGCAGGGCCTGTTCAGCAGCGTGCCTTCCGTTGTCGTGGTGCTGATGATCCGGGAGCTCTTCAAGGGCGAAAAAGCCGTCGGTATCATGGCGATACACGGCATGGCCGTCGGATTCTTTCCTGCGGTCGGTCCGCTGATCGGCGGCTACATCTTTCTTGCCGCGGGCTGGCGCATGAACTTTTTCGTGCTCGCCGCAATCGCCGCCATCGTCCTCATTGCCGTGATCAGGCATCTGCCGGAGACCGGAACGCGCGTGACCACCGCCCTGCAGCCGAGACGCATCGCCACGGGATATCTCAGCCTGCTCGGCGAGCGCGGGTACCTGCGCTATCTGATTCCCCTGACCGCAATATTCGGGGGATTCTTCGCGTTCGTGACCGATGGCACATTCGTGCTGATCGACCAGTTGGGCGTGCCAACGCAATACTACGGGTTCGCCTACGGCGCCCTGATCATGTGCTACATCCTTGGCAGCCTGACCGCCAACCGTCTTGCCGAGCGCGTTTCGGCCGATCGTCTGGTCCAGGCGGCCATGTTCTACACCCTGCTGGGGTCACTGGTCCTTTTCGTGCCTGTGCTGCGCGGAACACAGGACCTGATTGTCATCATGATCGGCATGGGGATGTTCTTCGTCGGGCTCGGCCTGATCCTGGCGAGCGGACCGATCTGCCTGCTCGATGCGGCCGACGCCGACCAGCAGGGCCCGGCATCCGCGCTCATGGGCTCAATGCAGATGGGCGCTGCAAGCCTCGCCGCTCTTGCGGTCGGCGTGCTGCACAACGAGACGGCGCTTCCCATGACCGCCGTGATCCTGACATGTTCGCTGATCGCGGTTGGCGGGTATGTCGCGCTCAGGCCTCGGCATGCGGCATAACGGCGCTTGGACTTTGCAACCCTGAGCAGCCATTGTTCGCACCATGAAACGGATACATATCGCAGCAATCGCCCTGCTGGGTATCGCGGCCGGCATCCTGGTCGCCGTCGCCCTGCACCAGGGCACCCCCGGTGGCGTCGCCGTCTCCGGGGTCGGCAAGTCAACGGGCACTGCGAATATCGGCGGCGCCTTCACGCTTACCGACCATAACGGCAAGCGCGTCAGCGAAAAGGACTATGCGGGCAAATTCATGCTGGTCTTTTTCGGCTTCACGCACTGCCCCGACGTCTGCCCGACCGAGCTTCAGGTGATCAGCGCCGCGCTCGACAAACTTGGCGACAAGGCGAAGGCGATCCAGCCGCTTTTCGTCACGGTCGACCCTGAACGTGACAATGCCGAGATCCTCGGGGAGTACGTCTCGAACTTCCACGACAGCATCATGGGGCTCACCGGAACGCCCGAAGAGATTGCCAGTGTTGCAAAAAAGTACCATGTCTACTATCGGCGGGTCGACGACAAGGACGACCCGGAAGAGTACACGATGGATCACTCGGCAATCGTCTATCTGATGGATAAATCAGGGAAATTCCTCACTCATTTCGCTTACGGAACAAAATTCGAAGACATGGCGGGCCGACTCGAAAAGGAGGTCGACAAGACCTCTTAAGGGATTGTTTGCCTGCTAATGGTCTAATTGCTCCGACTCTGGCGCCTTGTTACCATCTTCCGCATTGCAACATCATGTTGCGGTGGCGAAACAAGGGGTGGGCACAGCATTGCTGTATTATTTTTACGAGTTGAATCACGCGGCGATGGCGCCGGTTCGCGCGGCAGCGGACCTGGGGCGGCTCTATTTCCGCAATCCGGTCAATCCGATCTCACAGACCACGTTCGGCAAGAGCATGGCGGCGAGCTTCGAGGTGTTCGAACGCGTCACGCGCCGCTACGGCAAACCGGAATTCGGCATTTCCGAAACCTCGGTTGACGGTGTCCGGGTCAAGGTCGACGAACAGGTGGTCTGGAGCAAGCCGTTCTGCAACCTGCTTCATTTCTCGCGCGCCATCACCCAGCGGACCCATACGGATCCCAAACTGCTTATCGTCGCACCGATGTCCGGACACTACGCGACGCTTCTGCGCGGCACGGTCGAGACCATGCTGCCCAACCATGAGGTCTACATCACCGACTGGATCGACGCCCGCTGCGTTCCCATTTCCGAAGGCCGCTTCGATCTCGACGACTATGTCGATTACCTGATCGAGATGCTGCACGTGCTTGGCCCCGACACGCACATCATGGCGGTGTGCCAGCCTTCGGTGCCGGTGCTGACGGCAGTCTCGGTCATGGAGGCCGCCAAGGATCCGATGGCGCCGGCGACCATGACCCTGATGGGTGGCCCGATCGACACTCGCCGCAATCCGACCGTCGTCAACAACCTGGCGGTGGAGCGCGGCGTCGACTGGTTCGCGCGCAACGTCATCGTCAAGGTGCCCTTCCCGCATGCCGGCATGATGCGCAGCGTCTATCCGGGCTTCCTGCAGCTTACCGGCTTCATGTCCATGAACCTCGACCGCCACATGAACGCCCACAAGGAACTGTTCATGCACCTGATCGAGGGCGACGGCGACTCGGCGGAAAAACATACGGAATTCTACGACGAGTACATGTCGGTCATGGACCTCACAGCGGAATTCTATCTGCAGACCGTCGAGAAGGTGTTCATCCGGCACGATCTGCCCGAAGGGACCATGACCCACAGGGACAAGCCGGTCGATCCGGCGGCCATAACGAGGACGGCCCTCCTGACCGTCGAGGGAGAAAAGGACGACATTTCCGGCGTCGGACAGACCGAGGCCGCGCACGATCTCTGCACCAACATCCCGGCGGCCAAGAAGGCGCACTACCTGCAGCCGGGCGTGGGCCACTACGGCGTCTTCAACGGTGCACGATTCCGGTCCGAGATCGCGCCGCGCATTTCCGATTTCATCCGCTCGAACCGCAAGCACGAGTCAGCGGTCAAGCGCGTGGCCAACAAGGTACGGCGGCGCAAGCTCGCATCCTGATCTGGCGGACCCGGAGTCGCAGGCAACAAATCCTTCGCGTCGTGGCATGATGACCGCGATGCCGCACTGATTCGCAGATGCGCCTGCGCGGCGACCTGTTTCAACGTTCGCCGGATTCACGTGCGCCATGGCCCTTGCAGGACTCTTCGGTAAAGACGGACGCGCCCGCTCCCGTGGCGACGCGGAGCTGCACGAGGTGGAAATCGGCGGCCGGCTGGTACCCGTAACCCTCAAGCCCAATGCGCGCGCGCGGCGTTTCATTCTGCGCATGGAGAAATCCGGCACGGGCGCCCGCGTAACCATGCCCGCCAGCGCCAGCACGGTCGACGCGCTCGATTTCGTCAGGCGTCACAGCGATTGGATTTCCGAGCGCATCGGCGCCATGCCGATGCCGGTGCCGTTCGAACCGGAGGCGCTGATCCCGTTGCGCGGTGTCGAGCACAGGATCGCGCACGCGCCGGGGCGGCGGGGAACCGTTACTGTCCACGATGCGGAGAACGGCGGCGCCCCGGAACTCCATGTCGCCGGCGGCGAGGACCATCTCGCCCGCAGGCTCAAGGACTGGCTGAAGCTTGAAGCCAAACGCGATCTCTCGTCGGCAGTGGAGCGTTATGCAGGCCTGCTCGATGTGCGGCACGGCCGCATCAGCCTGCGCGACCAGTCCTCGCGCTGGGGCTCATGCTCGTCCAACGGCACACTGTCCTTTTCCTGGCGGCTCATCCTGGCGCCGCCGGACATTCTCGACTATGTCGCGGCCCACGAGGTGGCGCATCTGATCGAGATGAACCACAGCCCGGCCTTCTGGGCGCACGTCAACCGGGTATGCCCGCATACCCAGTCGTCCAAGCGCTGGCTCAAGGCAAACGGCGCCGGTCTGCACCGCTACGGCACGGACTGAAACCGCCGACGTCTAAGACGCCTTCTCAAGGCTATCGAGCCCCAGGAACCCGCCGGACTGGCGCTCCCACAGCCGTGCATAGAGGCCGCCGTGCCGGATCAGTTCGGCGTGGCTGCCCTGCTCGACGATCCGGCCCCCGTCCATGACAACGAGACGGTCGAGCGCAGCGATGGTCGACAGGCGGTGGGCGATTGCGATCACCGTCTTGCCCGCCATGAGATTCTGAAGCTGTTCCTGAATCGCCGCCTCGACCTCGGAGTCGAGGGCCGACGTTGCCTCGTCGAGCACCAGGATCGGCGCGTTCTTTAAGATCACGCGGGCAATTGCGATGCGCTGGCGCTGTCCGCCGGAGAGCTTGACGCCGCGTTCGCCGACATGAGCGTCGTAGCCCGTGCGGCCCTGCGGATCCGTCAGGTCGGGAATGAACTGGGCGGCCTCGGCAAGCTCGGCGGCCCGCATCATGTCCTCGTCCGTCGCATCGGGGCGGCCATAACAGATGTTGTCCCGGATCGAGCGGTGCAGCAGCGAGGTGTCCTGGGTCACCATGGCGATCTTGCTCCGGAGGCTCGCCTGCCTGACCGCGGCAATGTCCTGTCCGTCTATCAGAATGCGCCCGCCCTCCAGGTCGTAGAAGCGCAGCAGCAGATTGACGAGCGTGGACTTGCCAGCCCCCGACGGACCGACAAGGCCGACCTTCTCGCCCGGCGCGATGTCGAGGGTCAGGTCGTCGATAACGCCATCCGCCTTGCCGTAGTGAAAGCGCACGTGGTCGAATGTCAGGGCGCCCTCTCCGACCTCCAGCGCTTCGGCCTTCGTCCTGTCCTTCACCGCATAGGGCTGAGAGATTGTTTCGATCCCGTTTTCGACCATGCCGATATTCTCGAACAGGATCGTGATCGTGCGCAGTATCCAGCCGGACATCTGGGTCAGCCGGATGACCAGACCATTGGCGACCGCGATGGCCCCGACCGACAGCGTGCCCTGGAGCCAGAACGCGATCGAGGTCGCGGCCACGGCCAGGATGAGCAGGCTGTTGAGCACGGTCAGGGCGACGGTCATGGTGAAGATCGACCGCATGAGCATCTGGAACGCATGGGTATGGCGCGCGATGCCTTCTCGGGCAAAATCGTCCTCATGCTTTGCATGGGCGAACAGCTTGACCGCCTGGATGTTGGTGTAGCTGTCGACGATGCGCCCGGACAGCGCGGAGGTCATTTCCGAAGTGTGGGCGGACCGGCCGCGCACGGGCGGCACCATGAAGGCTATGACTGTGCCATAGGCCGCCGTCCACACGACGATGGGAATAATGAGCCGCCAGTCGAGCGCGGCAAACAGGGCGACCGTGCCGATCAGGTAGATGACCAGCAGCCAAACGCCGTCGATGACGTTAAGCACGGCCTCGCGCACGGCATGGCCGGTCTGCATGACCTTCTGGGCGATGCGTCCGGCAAAATCGTTCTGGAAATAGGCAAGGCTCTGGCGCAGCACGTAGCGATGGTTACGCCAGCGCACCTGGCTGGTGAGGCCGGGCACGAGCGCCAGCGAGATCAGCCCGCGTGAGAACAGAACGGCGACCGGGCGGATGATGATGCCGATGATGCCCATGATGATCAGGGCCGTGCCGTAAGTCTCGAGAAACACCGACCGGTCGGTCACCGTCATCCACTCGACAAGCAGCCCGAGGAACGCGTAAAGCGACATTTCCGCAACCGCAGCGATGCCGGACACCGCGAGGATCGCGACAAGCAGGCCGCGGATCGGATGCAGGAAATGGCGGAAGAATGCCGCTGTCGCCGTTGGCGGACGTTCGACCGTGTCCGACGCGAACGGATCGAACAGGCGTTCGAAATATGCGAACATGACTGGCTTTCTGTTTCGAGGACCGGTTGGGAAAAGTGCGGCGTACGTGCAACTTACACCGCCCGAGACCGTTACTATCACTATGTAGTGGATTCTCCTGTTTTGGGAAGCGCACGGCAAGACGCTGACAGGACGCTGACATGGACCGGTTCTACACAGACCTCGCCCCGTTCGATGTGTTCGGCGACTTCGCCGAACTCGGAGCCTACGAACCCGTGCCCGATGACTGGCACGTGGTGATCGCGGATATCCGGGGTTCGACCAAGGCGATCGAAGCCGGGCGTTACAAGGACGTCAACATGGTGGGCGCTGCCGCGATCACGGCAGTGCTGAATGTCTGCGGCGACATCGAGGTGCCATTCGTTTTCGGCGGCGACGGCGGCACGGTGCTGGTCCCAGGTTCGCTGAGGGAGCCTGCCGCGGACGCGCTGGTGCGCCTTCAGGGTCTGTCGAAATCCACATTCGGGCTCACGCTCAGGACGGGAACCGTGCCGGTGGCGGACGTGCGCGAAAGAGGATGCGACATCCGAATCCGCAAGTTCCGCCTCAGTCCCGGCAACTACCTCGCCATGTTCACCGGCGGCGGCATGGAAATGGCGGACACATTGCTCAAGGCCGAACCGCCGGACCCGCGCTATGTCTCGGTCGCCCCCGACGATCCGCCGGAACCCGACCTGGAGGGCCTGTCCTGCCGCTGGGAACCGCTGGTGCCTCGCGGCGGAACAATTCTGACATTGATGGTCCGGGGTGTGAAACCCGACGCCAACGCGGAATCCGCCGTGCTGCAGGAAACGGTCGCCACCTTCCGAGACATACTCGGAGAGAACCCGCGCGAAGCCGCGCCGGCAAACGAGCATTCGATGCGGTTCCGGTGGCCGCCGCGCGGCCTCGGCCTTGAGGCACGAGCGACTGCGGCCGGACGCGGTTTCGCGCGCCGTTATCTCGAGGTCTGGGTGCAGTCCTTCCTGCAATGGATCTGCGAGCGCTTCGACGTCAAGATGGGTGAGTACGATGCGCCGGTTTACCGCGAGGAGCTGCGGTCCAACACCGACTTCCGCAAATATGACGACACGCTGCGCATGGTCCTCGACGTCACGCCCGATCAGGCGGACGCGATCGAGCAGCATCTTGAGGCCGAATACGCCGCCGGCCGGCTGCTCTACGGCACGCACCGGGCCGATGCGGCCCTCATGACCTGCCTCGTCTTCAGCATCGCCCAGGGCGAGCACGTGCACTTCATCGACGGCGCCGACGGCGGCTTTGCCCGCGCGGCCACAGGCTTCAAGAAACGCAGTGCGGCGATGCAGGCCGCCGAGGCCGAGGCCGAAACCACGCCGTCATAAGCCTTTTCCGCACCCGCCGCGGCAAACCGGACGAAGCGCCCTTGCCTTCGCAGTTGCCAGCGTGAAATGACGCACCGTCTGGACGGCATCGCGGGAGTTACGATACCTTCCGTTCGCATTGAACATGGACGGGACGGAACGCGGCCGTGGCTTCAGCACCGAGCGACATGACGGGCACCGGCGACATCGACGTCGCGGGACTGGATATCCTGAACCTGCCGGACAACTTCGTGGCGAACGCCTACGACTATTACGCGGCCCTCAGGGACCGGAGTCCGATCCACCGCAATTCCGACGGCTCCTTCATGCTGACGCGCTATGACGACCTGGTCGCGGTCTACCGTGACCCGTCGGTCTGGAGTTCGGACAAGAAGATCGACTTCAAGCCGAAGTTCGGCGACTCGCCTCTGTACGAACATCACACGACGAGTCTGGTGTTCCGCGATCCGCCGGACCACACGCGCATCCGGAAGCTGTTCCAGGCAGGCTTCACGCGCAAGGCGCTGGCGGCGCTCGAGCCCCGGATCCATGCCCTGGTCGACGACTTTCTCGACCGGCTGGAGGATCAGCGCCGTATGGAGATCGTTTCCGAGTTTTCCTTCAAGCTGCCGATCGAGATCGTCTGCGACATGCTGGGCGTGCCGAGTTCGGACCGCAGTCTGATCCGTGACTGGGCCCTGCTCATTCTCGGCGGGCTTGAGCCGGTGCTCACGGACGAACAGTTCAAGGCCGGCTGCGACGCGGTCGAGGACTTCAAGGCCTACCTGCGCGAGCGCGTCAAGGAACGCAAGGCAAAGCCCGGGGGCTGGAGCGAGAGCGACATTCTCGCCAAGCTGATCGACGCCGAAGAGGACGGCGAACGACTCACGGAATTGGAGCTGCTCCACCAGTGCATCTTCCTGCTCAATGCGGGACATGAAACGTCGACCAACATGATCTCGCACGGCATTCACGAGATGCTGCGCAACCCGGGCGAGATCGCCAAGCTCAATGCCGACCCGGTCCTGATCGACAGTTTGGTCGAGGAGGTGTTGCGCTATCAGGCGCCGATCCAGATCAACAACCGGCGCGCGCTGACAGACACCGAGTTGTCCGGCACGCCGATGCCCGCCGGCAGCATGGTGCATCTGATGATCGGTGCCGGGAACCACGACGCCACCCAGTTTCCCGAGCCGGAGCGATTCGACATATCACGGCGTCCGAACCGGCATCTTTCCTTTGGACTCGGCATCCACATCTGCGCGGGCAACTCGCTGGCCCGTATCGAGGCCAGGATCGCGTTCGAGAAACTGTTCCGCCGGTTCCCGGACCTTCAGCTCGTGGAACCGCCCCGGCTGTCGAAACGCATCCGCTTCAGGGAAGTCAGCGCGCTGCACGTGGCACTCTGATGCGTTGACCCGGACCGGGTTCGCTCAGACCCGCGCACATGCTACCCCTTCCGGTTGTGCAGAAAACGCGAGAAATTATGACAGAATCATGTCGAGAATTGTCTCGAATTGAAACAGATTTCGCGTATTAGTTGCAATTTTGCATCGACGCTGATCTTCCTGCCCTCGTGTTCCGTAATACGCCTTGACCGCGCGCAAGACGCGGCGCAACAGTTGGCCACCGGCTCAAAACGTCCGGCGCACACCACCCACTCTGAGGCAAATACTCTGAGGCAAATTCAAGGGGGGCTGCCCACCGCTTTCCGAAGGACGGAAGGCGACCTGTAACGGAGCAGTCCATGAGTTCGCGTTTCACTAAACTCCTCTTCGCACTAGCCATCATCGGCATGTCCTTCGGCGGTACCGCACGCGCCGCCGACCTGCCGCAACAATCGTTCCAGGCCCCGCCGCCGACACTCGGCAGTTTCTATCTCGCCGTACGCGGCGGCCTGAACTTTCTCGAAGACAACAGGTTCAACGTCCTCGGCACCACGGTCGTCACCGACTATGATGTCGGGTACGGGCTTTTCGGCGCCATCGGTTACGACACCGGCGATATCTGGACGCTCGGCAAGTTCCGCCTCGAAGGCGAGATCGGCTTCCGGCACAACGACGTCGACTCGCACAATGTGGGCGGCGCAAACGTGACGGGCGGCGCCGCCGACGGCGATGTCTACCAGTACTCGTTCATGGCCAACCTCTACCACGACTTCCTGCCGGGATCGGCGTTCCGGCCGTATGTCGGTTTCGGGCTCGGCTATGCCGAAGCCGACGCCGACGGCTTCGCCGCCAACGGTCTGACCGTTCTTGACGACAGCGACGGCGATTTCGCCTACCAGCTCATGGCGGGCGCATCCTGGCAGTTTGCACCACAATGGACGTTAGAAGCCGAATACCGCTACTTCGCGACCGACAGTATCAGCCTGCAGGCGGTGGACGGCACAACCAGCACCGTCGACTTCGACAATCACAGCGCGCTTGTCGGATTGCGGTTCGGATTCTAACGGCCAGCCGGCGGCACCAGGCCGAGGGGGAGGTGCCGCCGGTCATGATTTCCCGGGAAATTCGTCTCGATCAACCCTGTGTCCGGCCGTGGAGCCATGCCGCGAAACGCCCGGTCACGGCCGGCATGGCGAGATAGACCATCACCGGCACCATGATTGCGGTAAGGACCAGAGTGCGCAGAGGCATCGGCAGGGCGCCGACCACGGGGTCAAGGGTTGCGATCAGCACTGTGATAAGCGGATAGACGACGGCCCACGTCAGCAGGGCCATCCTGTGCCGGTTCGGTCTCATTCGCCCTCTCCCGCCTTCGCGCCATCGATGATCTCCCAGGCACTCCAGTTCTGCTCAAGGTGAGCAATGGATGTCGTGCCGGGGATCACAATGATGTTGGGCGATCTTCCCAGGAGCCAGGCCAACGCTTCGCGGGCCTCCAGCCTTGCACCGGATTGCATCGGATTGGCGCCGAGCGGTCCGTAGGGAATGAACGCGATACCTTTCCGGGCGGTGTAGTCGACGAGATCACTCTCACCCGTTTCCGCCATGTTGAACCGGTTCTGGACGCTGGCGATCGGCGCAACGGCAAGCGCGCGGTCGAGTTGCTCGCGGGAAACATTGGAAAGGCCGATGTGGCCGACGCGGCCGTCCGCGACCGCCTCAGCCAGGGCCGACACTGACTCCTCTATCGGCGTCTCGGGGTCGACCCGATGAAGCTGGAACAGATCGATGCGGTCGCGCCTCAGGTTGACCAGGGCCTTGTCGATCTGGCGCAGCAGCGTGTCGCGCGATCCGTCAACAACGATCCGACCGGCTTCCGGCTTGTCCACGCCGCCCTTGGTGGCGATGACAACATCGCGGCCGTCCAGCGCCTCGCCGACGATCCGGTCAGCGGTTTCCGGTCCGTAAGCCCAGGCGCTGTCAAAGAACGTCACGCCCAGATCCGCAGCGCGGCGCAGCAGATCGAGGCCGCCCTGCCAGTTTTCATACGGACCGAAATTGCCGGGCTGCCCGGTCAGCCTCATGGCGCCGTAGCCCAGCCGGTTTACGTCAAGCTCGCCGCCGATCTGAAATGTCTTTGCTGTGTCCGTCATCTGTCATCTCCATTTTCGCTGCGGCATCCGCCGCCTTCGGAGATCAATCTGGAGGTTTTCACGGCCATTCGGTAGACAGCTTAAATGGCTTATTGTTATACGTAATATGCATGAGCAAACCCCTGGACCGCCTGACCCTGCTAGAGACATTCGCCAGGATTGCCGCGCGCGGCTCCATCAGCGCGGCGGCACGCGATCTCGGACTGTCGCAGGCCTCCGCCAGCCGGCAACTGAAAGACTTGGAAGACCGCTTCGGCGCCCAACTGGTCCGCAGGACAACACATTCCCTGTCCCTGACATCGGCAGGACAGGATCTGTTGCGCGATGCACGCGAACTGACCGCAAGCTGGGAGGCACTTGAGGACAGGCACGGGAGTGCTGACCAGGATGTCAAAGGGGCGCTCAGTGTGGTTGCGCCGGTCGCACTCGGTCAGCTCTACCTCGCGGACATCGCTCTGCGGTTTCAACTCGCACACCGCGGCGTATCGATCGGATGGCATCTTCACGACGAAACGATCCGGTTTGCCGAGATCGGATGCGACTGCTGGATCAAGGTCGGGCCGGTGCCCGATGACACGCTGATCGTGCGCGAACTCGGACGGGTCGAGCGCCTGGTGGTTGCCGCTCCGGGACTCGCCGGGCGCGACCGGCTTAAGTCCCCGGACAAAGTCGCCGCGTTGCCCTGCGCCGCACTTCAGCCGTTTGACGGCGGCAACATCAGCCTTTCCGGAATGTCGGGGGACACGTTCGTGATGACGCCTGAGGTTTGCCTCAGCACCAACAACATCTTCGCGCTGCATCGTGCCGCCCTCATGGGGGTCGGTTTTGCGGTTCTGCCGCGCTGGTTTGTCGAGGAGGATCTCAAGGCCGGCCGGCTGATCGACCTCCTGCCGGACTGGCGGGCGGCAACGCTCACAGTCAACGCGGCCTTCCTGCCAAGCCGGTATCAGCCGAAGAGACTGCTCGTGTTTCTGCAGCATCTGGCGGAAGAGTTCGGCTCAGATTCCCGGAATTCTGCCCCCTTCCGGCTGAACCTGCGGTTCCGGATCCGCGCTTACTCCGGTTCATTCCCGACCTGTTCGAAACCGTCCTGGTGTTTTCAATTGAATTCGGGCACACATCTAATTAAATAACTAAATGGTTTTCTAATTGTGTGCCACTTGCCATGCCCCAACCCGCCGAAGATCGCTTCCTTTACCTGATCAAAAGCCGCGGCAGTCAGACCGCGGGCGGAATGGCCGAGCGCCTGGGCATGAGCGCTGTCGCCGCCCGCAAGCAACTTGCACGACTGGAAGCCGAGGGTCTCGTCACATTCGAGAACGTCTCCGGCAGTGTCGGGCGGCCCGAACGGCTCTGGTCGCTGACGGAAAAAGGCCACGCCCGGTTCCCGGACGCCCATTCCGATCTCACGCTGGAGGTGCTGCGCTCCGTGCGCGCGACGTTCGGCGAAGACGGACTTGAGCGCGTCATTGCCGAACGGGAAAAGACGACACTC
>CBDHYJ010000040.1:0-19225 GCA_965275905.1 Hyphomicrobiales bacterium
CCCAGTTCCCGGTCGCAGGTCTCGAACAGGTTGAGGATATCGTCCTCGATCGCCATGTCGCCGGCGACGACGATGGCCTTGCCGCCGGCCTGCTCGACGTCATGCGCCACAGCTTCGGCCTCCGCCTTTCCGGACCGGTAGTTGATGCAGACCGGCCATCCCCGGGCGGCGGCGACCCTTGCGGTTGCCGCGCCGATGCCCCGGCTCGAGCCGGTAACGATAAGTGCGTTTGTCATCTTTTCGTGCCTCAGATTTCCAATGTGCCCTGCATGACCTCGACAGCATGGCCGCCGACCCGCACGGCGCTGACCGCACCGCCGCTGATTTCGGCATGAATGTCGAGTTCGCTGGGCCGACCCATTTCGTAGCCTTGTTCGACGCGCCAGGAATAACTGCCGTCGGCGAGGCTTTCCTGCGAGAGGATCTGTCCCGGAAAGGTGGCCGCCGCCGCGCCCGTTGCAGGGTCTTCGGCAATCCCGATGTCGGGCGCGAACATGCGGGCACGGAAGTCCGTGTCCGCCGCCTTGCCGCCTCCGGTGTAGGCGTACCATTCGACGGCATGGCGGTCGCCCCGGACCTGTGCCTGCCGGGTCGGGTCAAGACTGGCGCGGGCGAGTGCATCGAGCGACGCCACCGGGACGCAGAGGAATGTACTGGAGGCAGAGACGAAACCCGGAGCGTGACCGTCGAAACCGATCTCCGACTCACTTATCTGCAGCGCGGCGGCAAGCGTCGCTGCGTCGGGTGCAGCCTCCGCCATGCCGGGCAGCACCGGTGAGGTGAGGGTGCCGTACGCGGCTCCGTCCGCCGGCACGTTCACCGCGACCGGGACCAGACCGGCGACTTCCTCGAGGCGGATTTCACTGTCGCCCGACGCCCCGGAGAGGCGCGCGAGCAGGGCGGCGGTGCCGACCGTCGGATGGCCGGCGAATGGCAGCTCCGATCCCGGCGTGAAGATCTTCACGTTCGCCGTGTTTTGAGGGTCGGCGGGTTTGCGGACAAATGTCGTCTCGGAGAAATTGAATTCCCTCGCCACTGTCTGCATCGTCTCCTGATCGAGATCGTCCGCATCAAGCACGACGGCAAGCTGATTGCCGCCGAAACGGCTGGCAGTGAAGACATCGAGGGTGTGATAGCGATAGGCGGCCATGGGCAGTCTCCCGGGCAGTTACCCAAAGTGGAGCGGGTATATCAATCAAGGAAAGCGGTCCGAGGGGCGGGACCACGTCGTATGGTGACAGGTCTGGCGGGCCGCGACAAGACCGCTCGGCGCCTTGGCTGCCACGAACTCAGAACTTGATGCCGAGCACCTTGAGCACGATCGACATGTTGATCGTGTAGGAAACCGCGCGGTCGGTCTCGTCGGTCACGAACAGGAACATGATCGCCGTCGTCACGACCGTCGACGTGGCCATGTTCCAGTAGAGCACGCGGTAAATCTTGTGTTTCTCGGTCTTGAAGCTGCCCGGGTTCGCGCGGGCATACCGATGGACCCAGGGGTCGGTCCGGAACAGCAGCCAGAACATCGTCACGGTCGCATAGACCGATGCCAGCAGCAGGTTGAAGAGCGTGACGTCCAGTTGCTGGACCAGCATCCAGCGGCTGCTCGTGTTCGCTCCGGCCGGCGGCCAGCCGATCAGGAAGTTGATCGCGCCCGGAATGGTATCGATGAGCGCCGTCAGGTCGGGCGCATTCTTTTCCAGGAACGGGATAATGCTGAGGCCGGGAATGAAATTGTGCATGAACAGGACAAGGCTCAGCACCACCTGCGCATAGATCACGTCGACAATGAGGTTGGCGCGTACGGACTTGTCACCGGCGACCAGGGGCGCCAGCCGCTGAAACAGCACCACGATGATGATGATCGCGACGCATCCGGCGAACACGGCCAGCAGATAGGCATCCGTCGGCTTGTTCCTCAGCGAGGCGAACCGGGCAATCGTAATGAACAGCGTGAGCACGAGAATGCCGAGCAGGCTCGCCGGCTTGAAAGACGAGTCGGCATCCGTGAAGACGGCCACGAAATTGGCTTTGCTCAGGAAATCGCCGAGCCCGAAAATCCAGCGAAGGCTGAGAAGGTCGCTTCTCATTGCCCGTCGTCGGCCGCTCCGGACGTCTCGATCGTCAGCTGTCTTGCCTTGCGTTCAGCCCCGGCCTGCGCCGGTACACGGTCGATATCGTAGGCATCGATCCGTTCGATCGAGATGACAGTCCGTTCCGCATTCCCGACCGAGAGCCGGAAATCGATGCATGTCGCGAGCGTGTGCTGCTGGAACGGGATCAGCAGACGCTTGGTGATCGTGTCTTCCGACGAAGCCTCCGCCTCCTGCAACTGCGCGGCCAGCAGCTTCAGCGGCGTGTCGTCGGTGCGCGAGCTGCCCCGGTCGCCATCGCCGTAGTCCACGTGGAAATGCCGCGCGAGCGTGCGGCTGCCTGCGCCGTTTTCGTGATAGCTCTTGAAGGACGGCAGGCGGACTTTCATGTCGCCGCTCATCGGTTTCCGCCGGACATAGACGGTGTCTGCGTATTCCGGGCTCTTTCCCGCGGCGGCTATCTGTTTCCTGTGCCGGACGATCACAGCGCCCGGTTTCGGTTCCCCGATAGGCCTGACGACGTAGACGAGGTGGGCGGTTGTGCCGGAGAATTTGAGATCGCTTTCGGAGATCGGGGCGTATTCTCCCTCGGCGCTGTCGGCGACAAACAGGTCGCCTTCATCAACCGACAGCTCCCCGAGGACCTTGCAGCCGGCGCCGGCTTCCTTGGCCGGCACTGACGCGAGCGACTGGCCGGCCACGAGACACAGCAGAATTGACGCAGACACACACGTGCCGAGCAGATGTCCTGGCATTTCGATACCCCCTTGTCCGTGCAGCAGACCCGAATACGCGCCAACTGACAATGGGCGATCATAACATGCCTGTCGTCTTGCTCAATCGCCGTGTGAGCCCGGCGTGCCAACTCCTTTAAACGTCTACGTTTTTCGCGTAGGTAGGCTTAGCGTTCAGGTCTTGGCACCGATGATCTTTTTGCAGACCGTCTTGGCAAAGTCCTGGCTCAGCGTTCTGTGGGCATTTGACATCATCGCCGCGCCGAGAACACCGCCCCAGAAGAAGCTCTCCTTGACGTAGTATTCGCCTGCCTGCCTGCCTGTTGCGCTGTTCCTGAAATAGACGCGGCCGCCAAGTTCGATTTCGTCGCCGATCAGGATCGACTTGGCAACGTCCTGTGTCTCGAATTCGTTGATCACCACGCTTACCCGATGGGGCGTCTTGCCGGTTGCGCAGGTCGCCAGTCGGTTTTCGAGCTCGCTTTTCAAGGCGGCCTGCAATTGCGGGTTGGGCCGTGGCGTGTCGATCTTGACCGCGACACTGGTCACACGGATATCGCTGGTGCTGCCTTGCGGGATATTCTTGACGGCAGCCACATCGCTCGATGCGCAGGACGCGAGCGCTAGTGCCCCGCATCCCAAGAGTACCGCCAAAAAGACGCGCAAGTTCGTCCGTTGTCCTGCTCGGTGCATTGTTACCCCTCGTCATTGTCGCGGGGAGCGCAGACACGCATGCCGGTCCTCGCCCGGCGTGGGCTCCGCTCCCGGTTTCGGCAATTCGCAGATTTATTACACCGCAGGAAAGTGCGAATATGTGGATAGGCGGGGACAGTAGCGCACGTCTGCAGTATTGGCACGCGCTTTATTTGCCGCGCCGCACGGTTTTCAGCAATAAGCGGGTCATTCGCTCAAAAGTCTGTTGCGACACCACCTTCGGTCGTGCGCCGCGCGACAAAGGCGTCGATCTCGTCGCGAATGGCGTCATCGATTGCCGGTGGCTGATAGTCGGCCAGCACCTGCTTGAAGATCACATGGGCACGATAGGCCGTGTCGCGCGCGCCGTCTTCCGACCAGGTTTCGAAGTTCCGCCAGTCTGACACGATGGGTGAGTAGAACGCCGTCTGGTAGCGCTCGAGCGTGTGCGCGGCACCGAAATAGTGACCGCCGTGACGGACCTCGCGCATGGCGTCGAGCGCAAGCGCCGGCTCGTCGACATCGAAGCCCGTGAACAGTTCCGCCATCATTTGCAGCATCTCGATGTCGATGATGAATTTCTCGAACGATGCGGTAAGTCCGCCCTCGAGCCACCCGGCACCATGCATCAGAATGTGGCAGCCGCCCATGACGGCGCCCCAGAGCGACATCTGGGATTCGTAGGCGGCCTGGGCATCCGGCGTGTTCGAGGCATTCACGTTGGATGACCGGTAGGGGATGCCGTACTTCCGCGTAAGCTGGCCTGTTGCGAACGCCGCCTTGACATACTCCGGCGTGCCGAACGCAGGCGCGCCCGATTTCATATCCACGTTGGACGTGAAGCCGCCGTAGGCCACCGGCGCGCCGGGGCGTGTGAGCTGGGCGAGTGTGATGCCGGCAAGCGCTTCCGCGTTCTGCTGCGCGAGCGCGCCGGCGAGGCTGACGGGCGCCATGGCGCCGGCAAGTGTGAACGGCGTCAGGATCATCAGCTGTCCGGCGCGGGCAAAGTCGATAATGCCCTGGCTCATGGGCGCGTCGAGCTGGAGCGGCGAGTTGGCGTTCACGACCGTGTAGCAGCTCGGCTCATTGACGAACTGCTCTTCCGGAACGCCGCGTGCCATGCGGACCACCTCCAGCGAGTCCGCCACGGCATCAGGACCGCGGGCAAAAACGAACGGCACTTTGTCCGAATTCAGCGCCAGCGTCCGCGCAACCTCGAGGTGGCGCACCGAAAGGTGGATGTCCACCGGCTCGACGACCGGCCCGATAATATGGATGACGTCATAGGACTGGGACAGCCGGACAAGGTCGCTGAAGCTCTCGCGGCTGCCCGGCCTGCGGCCGTTCTCCATGTCGGAGACGTTCGGCGGTCCTCCGACGGTCGCGAAGGCGACATTTCGATCGCCGAACGCCACATTCCGTTCGGGCGAGCGTCCGTGCAGCGTCACTGCCCCGGGTACGGTCGTCAGCGCGCTGTCGACGAGACCGCGATCGAAACGGACAATCATGGAGTCTTCGTCGACATCCGCTCCGGCCGCCCGCAGGATCGTGCGCGCTTCGTCGAGCAGCACCTTGATGCCGATCTCTTCCAGCGTCGTCATCGAGGTTTCATGGATGGCCTCGACCTGGTCATCCGAAAGGATCTCGATCGGCGGGTAGGGGTTGGTCAGGCGCCTGTAGGCGGGATTGCCAAGCGGTGCGGACCGGTTGCTTTCGCCCTGCCGGTCTCTGCGTCTCCTCGAGGACTTTCGGTCGCGGACAGCCATGGCTTGGGGCCCTTCCTTACGTGTGTCTTCAGCAGATGCGTTCTCGACATTTTCCGGGATGCTACACCCGGCAGGTCCGGGTGTCTCATCTATTCGGACGCCGGAATCCGGATGTGTTTCCGTTGCGGGCGGCACCATTACAGAGAGCAAGGCTCCTCTGTTTCCGGAATTCTCCTTGGTGGCGTTCTTGGGCGGAAATCCCGAGTGGAACTGCATGCTTACCGAAAATTTACAGGTCCGCGTCAAAGTGGCGGAACGCAATAGTTTCCGCATGCCGGCATCTGTCGAACAGATGCGGCGTAGCGGTTAGCTCAGTTTGTAAACCCGTGGAGTTCAAGCTCATGCGTTTGGCAACCATTTACATGGTCGCAGTGGTTCTTTTTGCATCCACCGGCAACGCGCACGCCTATCTCGATCCGGGCACCGGTGCCATCCTTCTGCAAGGCGCCATCGGCGCAATCGCCGGCGCTCTGTTCGTCGCGAAATCATACTGGTGGAAAATCAAGACGCTGCTTGGGTTTTCGTCCGATGAAGCGGTCGGCACCGAACGCGGTGCGGATCAGGCAAGGCCGGATGAAGCACGGTGAGTGAGGCGCTCGTCGATCAGGGATCGTTCCGCGATCCGAGCGGTCGGGTCTTCAGGGTCGGCAACGAGGTTTTCCGCACCGTTTCCAGGCATGCCAGCGCGGACTACGATTTTGTCCAGAGCACGGATCTGATCGACAGGCTTGTTTCGACGCACCGCGTCGTCGGAACCGAGGAGGTCGACCATAACGTGCTGGGCGAAGGCGCGGCTGACAGTCACCGGGTCCTGCGCCACGACAGGATTCCTTTCGTTTCCTATCCCTATGAATGGTCATTTCCCCTGCTAAAGCAGGCAGCACTTCTGCATCTGGACGTTCAACTGGAAGCGATCTCGTCCGGCGTGTCGCTGTCGGACGCCAGCGCATACAATGTCCAGTTCGACGGACCGGATCCGGTATTCATTGACGTCCTGTCGTTTCGTCGATACCGCGAAGGCGAGATCTGGGCCGGCTACAAGCAGTTCTGCGAGCAGTTTCTCAATCCTCTCCTTTTGCGCGCCGAGCTCGGTGTTCCGCACAATGCCTGGTACCGCGGCGCTCTGGAAGGTATCGAAACGGAGAGGCTTTCCGGGCTCCTGCCGTGGTGGCGGAACCTTTCACTCAATATTCTGACCCATGTCACCGTCCAGTCGCACCTGCAGCGGAAGGCCTCGGCAAAACGCGAGCAGGCCATGATCCACGCGAAAGACAAGGGTCTGTCGCGCAACGCCTACGTTCATATTCTGCTGCAGCTTCGGAACTGGATCGCGAAGCTCGAGCCGAAGGGTTCCAAGGCGACCGTCTGGCAGGACTACGAACAGACGCACTCCTATGATCAGGAAGACCTTGAGGCTAAACATCAGGTCGTGGCCGAGTTCTGCTCCAAGGTCCAGCCGCGGCTCATGTTCGACTTCGGCTGCAATGCGGGTGAATACTCTGAGGTCGCGTTGCAATCGGGCGCGCAGCGCGTGGTCGGTTTCGACTTCGATCAGGGTGCGCTGGAGCGCGCGTTTGCACGCGCGACAGCCAAGGGCCTCAAGCTCTTGCCGCTCTTCCTCGACGCCGCAAATCCGAGCCCCGGCCAGGGTTGGAACGGGGAGGAACGCAAATCCCTGTCCGAGCGCGACAAGGCGGACGCACTGGTTGCATTGGCGTTTGAACACCACCTTACCATCGGCCGCAACGTGCCCATCGACCGGTTCATGGACTGGATCACGGCGTTTGCGCCGACCGGTATCGTCGAATTCATCCAGAAGGACGACCCGATGGTTCAGCAGCTTCTCATGCTGCGCGAAGATATTTTCCACGATTATGACGAGGCGTCGTTCGAGGCCGTCCTGGCAAGCAGAGCCAGGATTGTCACCAAACGGAAGATCTCATCAACGGGCCGAACGATCTTCTGGTACGACCGCACATGAGCATTCGCATCCGGGGCTGGAGCGCGAGCGCACCGGACCGGGCACCTGCCTCGGAGACGGAAGGCTCTACCCGCATTCGGGCGATGCTGCCGTTCTACAGCTACGCATTACCGCTGATGCCGTTTCTGATGGTCTACGGCGGCAACCACCATCGCCTGCCTCTGGCCGCTTTCCTGAACGCCGCCGCGATGGCCGTGATCGCCTATCTGGCACTGAATCTGGCGCTCCGGTTCCTCGTCGGCCAAAAGCGGACCGCAGACCTGGTGTTGGCATGCGTCTTCATCGGCGCGACCATGGCGCCTTATTTCCTCGGGTCGAACCACTGGATCTGGATGGCATGTTGGTCGGCCGTGGCGGGAATCGTGTGCCTTTTCGAGCCGCTCCGGGCGCCCTTCGGACGGTTTCTCAGTGCGGCCACCCTCGTAACCGCGATTACCACAGCCGCCGTGGCGATCTCCTGGCCCGTACTCTGGGAACGTTCGAGTCTTTCTCGCACCTTCGAAGGTCAATTCCCGAAACTACCGGCGGCGACCGCCACAGGTGCGGTCAAGCGCGATATCTATTACATCGTTCTCGATCGTTACGCCCGGGCGGACCAGTTGAAGGATGTCTACGGCTTCGACAATTCGGCGTTCATGGAGGCGTTGCGCGCGCACGGGTTCTCGATTGCCGACGATGCCTATTCCAACTACCAGCGGACGGCCCATTCGCTCGTGTCGTCACTGAACATGGATTACCTTCCCGGTGAACCGCACAGCGACGAAAAAGCGAAGTCCGACTGGGTGCCGCTCTACGACCGTATCCGCCACTCCAGGCTCGCCGACGTTCTGACCCGATCAGGCTACGCGTTTCATTTCTTCGGCTCGTGGTGGGAGCCCACCCGGCGCAATCATCACGCTGACAGCGAGATCAACTATCGTGCATGGCCGGAACTTGCGCGGATCGTTTTCGAAAACTCGTTCGGGTCGAAACTGGCCCCTTGGTTCCGGGTTTCGGATCTCGACGCGCGGCAGTTGCAGTGCCGCCGGGCGAAACTGAAGTTCGCGGCTCTCTCGGAAGCCGCGACACGCCGCGATCCCGGGAAGCCCAGGTTTGTATTCGCGCACTTTCTGGTGCCGCACCCGCCGTTTGTCATTGACGCGGAGGGCAACTGCCTGAGTGCCGGGACGGTTGCCGGTCGCAGCCGTGAGGAAAACTACGTGCAGCAGGTCAGATACGCCAACCAACAGGTGCTGGCATTTCTCGACCGCGTCAAGGAGGCCGGCGGTCCCCGGCCGATTATCGTGCTGCAGGCGGACGAGGGGCCATGGCCGAAGCAATATGCCCGGGATGAAATTCATCGTCTGGGTGTGGACGTGAGCCATGTCGAATGGCTGGACGCCACAAACTCTGAACTGCGCGAAAAGATGGCCATTCTCAATGCCGTCCATTTGCCCGGTCTGGACAACGTGGAGCTCTCTTCCGATGCAACGCCGGTCAACACTTTCCGGCTGATCCTGAGAGAATACTTCGAGGCCGACCTGCCGGCGCTGCCGGACCGGTCCCATGTCTTTCCGAGCAGGCGCAATATCTACCAGTTCCATGACGTGACGTCGAAGCTGCGGCAGCGATAACACCCTCAACGTTACGTCTTCTCCGGTCGTGCGCCCCGCGTTCGCGCTGCCGTCCCTGTGCCGCGTCCGGTTGTGCGGCCGTCATTTCCAGAACTGTTATGTGGCCACAGGTGTCTGTGCTACGCGCTGCAAATGGACGGTTGCGAAGCAGTGGCGTCGTTGGACAATATTGCGAGACGTTACGGAACCGCGCGGGGTACCACTGGTGTCGCACTCAGAATTGAACTTGACCGGTCACGACCTGACTTGCGAAGCGCTTCTGGCGGCGGCGCAGGGGGAAATGGCGGTACGGCTTGATCCGGCGGGGCTGGAACGGATGTCCGCGGCACGCGCTCTGGTCGAGCAGGCCATCACGCGGGGTGATGCGGTCTATGGCCTCACGACCGGCCTCGGTGCCCGGGCCGCCGAAGTGCTCAGTCCGGAGGAAATGACGCAGTTCTCTGTCCAGACGATCCGGGGACGCGCCCATGCCGTCGGCACACCATTGCCAGATGAGCATGTCCGGGCAGCAATGATCGTCCGCCTGAACACGCTGCTGCTCGGGGCAGCCGCCGCGAACACAGCGGTGGCGGAACACCTTGTCGCCTGCATCAACGAACAGGTCACCCCGATGGTCGGCGAGACGGCCTCGATAGGGGCTGGCGATCTGGTCTGGAACGCGACACTTGCACTGGCGCTGATCGGCGAGGGGCCGGTGCGCGACGGAGGCGGGCGGACCCGCCCCGGCGACCAGGCAATGCGGGCGGCCGGAATTTCGAGACTGGTTCTGGGGCCCAAGGACGGCCTGGCCCTGATCAATCACTCCGGGTTCTCCGGAGCGCTCGGCGCCCTGGGCGTGGCCAGAATATCCACGTGCCTTGAGGCGGCCCAGACCGCCGCTGCGCTGACGATGGAAGGCGTCAGGGCGAACCTGACGCCGTTTTCGCCGTCGGTGCTTGCGCTTCGGCCTCAGCCCGGCCAGATGGAGGCGGCGGCCGGCATCCGCGCCCGGCTTGTCGGCGGGGCCCTTAACCAGGCGGGAATCGCCCGCCGTCTGCAGGACCCGCTTTCGATCCGCAACCTGCCGCAGATCCACGGTTCCGCACTGGCCGCACTCGAATTTGCGCGGCAAGCGGTCGATGTCGAGATCAACGGGGCCAGCGACAACCCGGTTGCGCTGATCGAAGACCGCACGATCGTCTCGGCGGGGGCATACCACACGCCGCATCTGGCGAATGCCCTCGAAACGCTGTCCCGCGCAATTGCGCAACTGGGAATGGCCCAGGTGGCGAGGCTGTCGAAACTGCTCTCGCCCCGCTTTACCGACCTGCCGATTTTCCTTGCCCGTCCCGATACGGACTCCAACGGGTTCGCGCCGATACTCAAGACCGCGGAGGCTCTGGCCGGAGAGATCGTTCACGCCTCCTATCCGGCGCCCGTCTGGCCGAGCGTGAATGCGGACGGTGTCGAGGATGCGCTGACGTCAGCGCCGGTCGCCGCCAAGAGTCTGCTGACGATCGCGGAACGGGCGTCCCGCCTTACGGCTATAGAACTGATGGTCGCCGCTCAGGCGGTCGAACTGCGCGAGATCGGCGGCGACCTGGCGCCGGCGACCCATGCCGCCCTGGGGGCCGTCCGGGAGGTTAGCCCTTCGCTTGACGGTGACCGGCCGCTCGGATCGGAAGTCGACGCGCTCGCCGCCCTCATCGACGACGGCGCGTTCACGCATCAGGCATAGGGCAGCAGGCGAACGAGGCCCGCCGCGCGCGCCTTCTCGAGAATGGCGGCGCCCAGCGCGATGTCGCTGGTGGCAAGCCCGCGATGCCAGAACAGGATTGTCTCCGACGCGGTTTCCCGGCCAGGCTTCGATCCGGCCGCGATCTCGCCAATCTCCGCGTAGAAGCTCTCTTCGGTGATCTTGCCCGCGTCGATATGCGGGCGCAACGCGCCAAGATGCCCGGACCGCATCTGGCCCAGATCGTCCATGACGAACTTGTCGATGATGTCGGTGAACTCCAGCGGAAGGGCGCTCATCGTTCCGTAGGGAACGACCAGCGAGCCCGGCTTGACCCATTCGGTCCGGAACAACGGCTCCGGCTGGTTCAGCCTGGACGCCTCGATCATGATATCGGCGCCGGCAAGGCAGGACTCCCAGTCGCCGGTCGCGACAACCGGTTTGCCGAGATCGGTCGTGAGCCTTTCGGCAAAGGCGTCGCGGCTTTCCGGACGGCGCGAATGAACCCGGATCTCGTCGAAGTCGAACAGATGGTCGAGCAGCCTCACGTTCCAGTATGCGGTCCCGCGTGCGCCGACGTGACCGAGAACGCGCGGATTGGCCGGTGCAAGCCGTTTCGCGCCCAGCGCGGTCAGCGCCCCGGTCCGCATGTCGGTAATGCCGGCGGCGTCGATCACGGCTTTCGGCATTCCGGTTTCCGGACAGAACAGATTGAGCAGGGCCATTTCCGACGGCAGGCCCTTTTTGTAGTTGTCGACGTAGTCGCCCACGATTTTCACGCCGGCATAGCCAAGCGGGGCGACATAGCCCCTCAGGACGTTGAAGTGACCGTTGAATTTGGAGTCGGGCGTGAGGTGCAATCGCGGTTCGATCACCGTTTCGCCGCGGCCGGCCGCAACGAGCCCGGCGTCGACGGCATCCAGAATGTCGTCATTGGAGAGGTCAATCTGCGCAATGTCCGGTCCGCCGAGGTACTCGATCTCGATCTTCGTCACCAGCCGTTCTCCTGAAGTTGCTTGCATACGACTTGCGCGCAGAATTGCCCGGAAACTGGCGATCTGTCCATCCGTGCCCTGGCCCGATCCCGAAAAAGTGTTCGTTCGTAGAGGCGACACCGGCCGGTTGGAGGCGTAGCATGGTTGTCAGATGCAGGTCGCGGCTTTACGCGGCCGGTCTTGGAACGTTAAGTCCGGATGGCGCTGTGAACCGCGCCGGGACCGGCGCTGCATTCGCACAATATGGGTCGCGACACTCCGCACGTGGTTTTGCCAACGGTTGAGGAGGAACGACCATGGCCAAAGAAAGCACGCTTATCGAGCCGGACGAACGGGCTGTCCCGTTGAACGTCCGCGTTATCCGGACCGCGGATCTCGCCGATGCCGTGGGCCGCGGGCTTGACGACTTCGGGGCGAGGCCCACGCACATCGTGTTCCTGTGCCTGATCTACCCGATCATGGGAATTGTCCTGAGCCGTCTGGCGTTCGGCTACGATGTGCTCCCGCTCCTGTTCCCGCTGATCGCGGGATTTGCCCTGATCGGCCCGTTTGCCGCCATCGGCCTTTACGAGATCAGTCGCCGCCGCGAACAGGGTCTCGATGTCACCTGGAAGGATGCCCTTGGCGTCACGAAGTCGGCCTCATTCGGCGGGATTCTTATTCTGGGTGTCGTTCTCTTCATCATCTTTCTCTGCTGGCTCTATACGGCACAGGCGATCTATGTGGAGATCATGGGAGCGGCGGTTCCGGCATCGGTCTGGAGCTTTGCCGAGCGTGTCCTGACCACGACGGAGGGCTGGACGCTCATTTTTGTCGGCAACGGCGTGGGCCTGCTCTTCGCGGTTGTCGCCATGAGCATCTCCGTCGTTTCGTTTCCGCTTCTGCTGGACCGGAATGTCGGGGTTGTCGTGGCGATCCTGACATCCGTGAAGGCGGTTCAGGTGAATCCGGTACCGATGCTGGTCTGGGGCATGTTCGTTGCCGGCGCGCTCGTTGCCGGCGCGCTGCCGTTTTTCATCGGACTTGCGATCGTGATGCCGGTGCTCGGCCACTCGACCTGGCATCTCTACCGCAAGCTTGTCGAAACGTGACGGCCGTCAGGGCAGCTTTGCGCCACCCGTGAAAAAACCTTCGAGTTCGGCAAAGCCCATCGCGTCGTCGGCGAACCGGAACGTGCCGTGCTGTGCCATTTCGCCGGCGGCGCGCACGAATGTGCCGAAGGCCGCACGGGTAAGCGCCGAGCCGACACTGATCCGCGTTACGCCTGCAGCTTCGAGTTCCGAAACACCGAATGTGGCCCCCGGCAGCCCCATCACCACGTTGACGGGTTTCGACACCGCGCTGCAAACCGTCCGGATCGTCTCAAGGTCGTGCAGTCCGGGCGCATAGAGCACGTCGGCGCCCGCCTCATCGAAGGCCTGAAGACGCTTTATCGTGTCGTCCAGGTCCTTGCGCCCCCAGAGGAAATTCTCGCATCGGGCGGTCAGGACAAAATCGCTCGGCAGAGCACGGCTGGCCTCTACGGCGGCCATGATGCGTTCGACGGTGAGGCCGAATTCGAAAATCGGGTTGGAGCGGTCGCCGGTGTGGTCTTCGATCGAGCATCCGGCCAGCCCGGTCTCGAAGGCCAGTCCGACCGTTTCGGCCACGGTTTCCGGAGTATCGCCGAACCCCTTCTCGAGGTCGGCTGAAACCGGCAGATCGGTTGCGTCGACGATCGTCCGGCAGTGTTCGAGTGCCTGATCGCGTGACACGCCGCCCTCGGCGACCCCCATGGAGAAGGCCAGGCCCGCACTGGTTGTCGCCAGCGCTTCAAAGCCCGTCGCCGCCAGAATCCTCGCGGTCCCGACGTCCCATGGATTGGGGATGATGAAGGCCTTGCCGGCTTGATGGAGAGAACGGAACCTGGCGCCGATGGAAGGGTGGTCTGCGGACATGGGGCACTCCGATGCTGGGAGAGGGAAAAGCGGCATGCCGGGAGCTTAGCGCGCTTATGCTGACAGCAGCCTGTCAGCATTCCGGAGCGAAACCAATTCCGAAATTGTCGGCGACCAGACACTTGCGACAAAGCGAGTGCTGCCGGGAAAATCTTCGCCTTAAACGGTTACCGCACAGCGCGGTTCATGCCGCCATCTGACAGGATGTTCTGACCGGTAATGTACCGCGCCCCTTCTGAAGCGAGGAAGACGCAAGCCTGGCCGATTTCGGCGAACGATGCCGGACGTTGAGCGGGGATGGACTGTCTCGCGAATTCGGACAGATTCACGTTCTCGCAAAACCCGGGCATAAGGTTGTTCATATTGATGTTGTGGCGGGCGTACCGATCTCCGAACAGCTTGGCAAAGCTGTGAAGCGCGCCCCTCAACATGCTCATCGGATAGGGCGCGCGCGGCTCGACCGTATTCATGGACGAGATGTTCACGAAAGATCCGCCGCCCTGCTCGATCATGATCGGGGTCACGACCCGCGCCAGCTTGACGACGTTGAGCACGTACATGTCGAGACTTTCGTGCCAAAGCTCATCCGGCAGTTCCAATAACGGTCCGTCGAAGTCCGGATCAAAGCCGACGGTCTTGATCGCTTCCGGTACGCCGCCGCCGTGGCCCATATTGCTGACGACGGCATCGATCCTGCCATACGTCTCGAGTGTCGCGTCCACCATCGCGTGCAGATCGGCATTGTCGAGAACCGAGCCCTGGCATCCGATCCCGCCCAGTTCCTCGGCCAGTTCCTTGGAACGCGGCGACGGCGACATCAGCGAGACCTTGTAACCGGCCTTCGCCATCTCGATTGCGCATCCCTTGCCGATGCCCTGACCAGTTCCGGTCATCAGGGCCACTTTGACATCTGTCATCGGTTTGCCTCCGCTGTGATGATTTTTCTCAACTCCCGCGAAGGATAAGAGAGAATTTGCGCCCGGTGTAACGACTTTACTGCGACCGGATGTGAGATAAACTCATAGCTATGACCACCGTCAGGCATCTCCGGGCATTGCAGGCGTTCGACGTCGCGGCGTCACGCTTAAACCTCAGCAAGGCTGCCGAGGATCTGGGCGTGACACACGGCGCGGTCAGCCGCCAGATCAAACAACTGGAGCAATACCTGGATGTCGCGCTACTGCGAAGGCTGCCCGACGGCGTCCAACTCACTGATGCGGGCGCACAGCTGCATCAGGCGACACAGCAGGCATTCGGGGCGTTGGAGCAAGGGATCGCGGCGACCAGGCGAACCCGAAAGCGGCGTTCCGTAACCATATCGCTGTCGTCGTCACTGGCGATTAAGTGGCTGGTGCCGAGGCTTCCGGATTTCCGCGCACGCCACCCCGGCATCTCGATACATCTGGACATCGACGATCAAGTGGTCGACTTCGCAGACAGCGATGCCGATGCGGCGTTGCGGTACGGAAGCAATCAGTCGAGCGAGCTCTATTGCGAGCCTCTGATGAGTGAACGCCTGGTCGTCGTTGCTGCGCCGTCCCTGGCGCGGGAAGGTTTGATAGCGCCTGAGTCGATCACGCAGCTCCCTTTGTTTCATGACCGGTTTTATCCGCACTGGGACGCATGGGCGACGGGTGCGGGCATGTGCGACGCGGACGTTCAATCGAAGAGTTCCGCGTTCCCCGATTCCGCCGTTCTGATTGCGGCCGCCATCGAAGGGCAAGGCGCGATCCTGGTGCGCCACATTCTCGTGGCGGACGACCTCGATGCGGGCCGGCTGGTCTGTTTGAGCGACGTCTGTGTCGATCAGGAGAAAGCGCTGTATCTTGTTTGCCGGGACGGCGACCAACGGTCTCCACCCGTCAGCGCTCTGCGCGCGTGGCTTGACGAAATCTGCTCTCGGCGATGACCCAAACTCACTCCAGACCGTCGTGCGTGCGTTCCGCGGCATCGTGTTAAATGGCTCTGGCAATGCGCAAATGACCGAGTAGAGTCGCGGTCTGACCCGAGAACAATGGAACGATGACAATGGCTGAGCAACTGCCGACTGCCGAAGACTGGTTCACATTGGAACCGGCAGATGAATACGGCGTACGCCTTGTGAAAGAAGCGCACAGCCACGAATTCGGCGGCGGCAATATGTGGTTGGTCGAAGGCAGTGAGCGTTGCCTGATCGTCGAGACGGGAGTCGGTTTTGCACCCCTGCGCGAGTTTCTTGAGGCTCAAACCGACAAACCGATCATAGCCTTCACGTCAGTGGGTTACTACGATCATGCAGGCGGCCTGCATCAGTTTGACGAACGACTGATCCATAAAGATGACGCGCATCGTTTGAGAGAGCCATCCCGTCACAATACGGTGGCGGAGTATTACATGAATGCAGGGTTCACCGGGCGGCCGCAGGATGGGTTTGACCCGGCGACCTTTGTCATGCCTGCCTGTGAACCGACAAGACTGCTCGCCGACGGCGACACGATTGATCTTGGCGATCGTGTTCTCGAGGTGTTGCACCTTCCTGGCGTTACTGACGGGACGTGCGGACTGTTTGAAAGACAAAGCGGAGCGCTCTTCACGGGCGAAGCATTCGTTTGGCGTGACGGCTATGTCTACGACGGCGAACCGGCTGAACGCAGTGAAGACGCGAACCGTGCTCGATTCTGTGACACGATCAGGCGTTTGAGGGATGTGCCCGCAACGGCGGTTTACCCGGGCCACAACGTGCGCAGCAGCGTCGACTCGATGAGAGCCGCGATTGCCGCCTATCTTGACGCGAATGATCAGGCCTGGAGCAAACAGTGACAGTAGCAGCGTGTCCTCTCGACACCTTCCGGAAATGATATCTGCCGCAAAAAAACGCGCAGAACCGTTGTCAAGGAACGGCACCCGATGAATCTGGCAGCATGGGTTGAGCGCGCGAAGCGGGCGCACGGTGACCGCCCCGCCTTGGCTCTGGGGAAGACCGTCGTCTGCGATTACGCAATGTTCGGACGCCGGGTGGAACGTCTGGCGGCATCCCTGCGCAGGACCTGCAGCCTTGAACCGGGTGACCGGGTGGCCCTGGTGATGAAGAACTGCCCGGCCTATATCGAAATCCTGTTTTCGATCTGGCATGCCGGGCTTGCCGCCGTGCCCGCCAACGCGAAGCTTCACCCTGACGAGTTCGCCTACATCCTTGGCGACTCCGGCGCCAGGATCTGCTTCGTAACGCCGGACCTGCTCGAAACGGTGAACGAGGCCGATGTGCCGTCCGTCGAGCAGGTCATTGAGGTCGGGTCCGCCGGATATGAAAGCCTGTTCGAGGCTGACCCGATACCGCTTGAAATCGTCGACCCGCTGTCCCTGGCGTGGCTGTTCTACACGTCGGGTACGACCGGCCGGCCCAAGGGGGCCATGCTCTCCCACCGCAATCTGGTTGCTATGGCCTTGAACTACTTCGCCGACATGGATGACATCTCCGCCGGCGACTGCATCCTCCATGCCGCCCCTCTCAGCCACGGATCGGGCCTCTACATGCTTCCGCACGTTGCGGAGGCTGCGTGCAATGTCATACCGGAAAGCGGCGGCTTCCATCCGGCCGAAATTTTCGACCTGATCGGACATTGGCCGGGCGTGACCATGTTTGCGGCGCCGACGATGGTCCGGCGTCTGACGGTGCATGAAGCGCCGGCCGATACCGCCAACCTCAAGACCATCGCCTATGGCGGGGCGCCGATGTATGTCGAGGACAGTATTGCCGCGCTCGACCGGTTCGGAGACAAGCTCGTTCAACTTTACGGCCAGGGCGAAAGCCCGATGACCATCACGCATTTGAGCCGTGCGATGCACGCGGACCGCGATCATGCGCGCTGGCGGGAGCGGTTGGGGTCTGCCGGAGTTGCCCAGAGCGTCGTTCAGGTGAGGGTGGCCGACGGGGACGGCAATCCGCTGCCGGTGGGGAAACGGGCGAAGTCATCTGCCGGGGGGACACGGTCATGACCGGCTACTGGAACAATCCGCAGGCGACCGCCGATGCGATACGGGACGGCTGGCTGTTCACGGGCGATGTCGGGTACTTCGACGAAGACGGGTTCCTGACGATGACGGGCCGTTCGAAGGACCTGATTATCTCGGGCGGGGCCAACATTTATCCGCGCGAGGTGGAGGAGGTGCTCATGCGCGCGCCCGGCGTGGCAGAGGTCTCCGTCATTGGCCGGCCTGATGCGGAGTGGGGTGAGGTCGTCGTGGCCTATGTCGTTGCCGATGCGGGGTCCGGTGTGACGCCGGAGCGACTCGACGGTCACTGCATAGCCGAAATGGCGCGGTTCAAGCGTCCCAAGGACTATCGGCTCGTGGATGAGCTGCCTAAAAACAATTACGGGAAGGTGCTGAAAACGCGCTTGCGCGAAATGGATGAAGTCAATTGCCGGCGGTAAAACCCGGTTGCGCAGTTCTTCCGGCCGGGCCTAGCCTCGGCTGCAACGCCTTGAAAACTCGCCAATTTCCGCCGGAATGATAACTTTTCCGGGCCGGGGATCTCCTGGCTGCCGCCAAGAAATCATCCCGAAACGATCACAAATCCTCCTCTCCCATCTCCGGTTCTCGCCGCAAACGGCCCCCATCTGTCGTGGCATGGCCGGGCAGCAAAGCCGTCCCATGCGTTCGTGAACATGAACGAACAGGCGCGCGGCTGCCATTGGCCGGCGAGGTCTGAACTCCCGGATTTCGCATTGAAAACAGGGATTTGAGAAAGGAACTTGAGATGAAGATGACACCTATTGCCCTTGCCGCAGGTCTGGTCTTCGCAGCGTCATCGGCGTTTGCCGGAGAGGACAATTTCACGAAGGTCGACAAGGACGGCAGCGGCAAGCTGAGCATGGAGGAGGTGGCTGAGGCCCATCCGGAAGTGGATGCCAACCTCTTCAAGTCCATCGACACTGACGGCGATGGAGAACTGTCGCCGAAGGAGTATTCGGTGGCGACGAACACCACCGACAGAAGCAAGAGCTCCGCTCAGTAACGCTTCGGTTATCAGTGCGGCCGGAACCCGCCCCCGATACCGGCCGTCACTTTGCGGATCCCCGGCGCTCTCCCCGCCGGGGTCCGCTTACGTAACGGGTGGCGTGACCGGGCTGTCAGGACGGCAGTCCATCCGTGTCCGGCCACGCCTTCGCGATCCACAATTCTGTCCCGCAGCGGATCGCAAATCGGGCCGCCTTCCGGTCGTCAACTGGTGCCACTGTGAGCGGATGATGGCGCGACCGGAAACCGCCCCCGCCCGGTCGCGCCGCCGCGGTCCTCAAGCGCTTGGCTCGCCAAGGACCGCGAATGTGTTCTCTAATCGGGATATTCCGCCAAGCCGGTTGCCCTCATCGTCAGAACCGTTTGTCCTATTCCGGTGCAGCCACAGGCATTTTGTCCTGGCGTGCCGCTTGCTGGGCATCATCGGCAGCATGGCGCGCTTCGATCTCGGCCATTCCGAGCAAATGGGCGAGCAGGGTGAGGTCCTTGTGCCGGGCATAGACCTTGAACTCGAATATTTGCTCGGCGATCTCGGTGATCGCGTCGGTATTGCTCATCTTGAACAGGCCTGATCCGTCGAAGACCTGGCTCTCGTTCAATTTCAGTCTTTGAGTCATGTTTGCACCGGTAACGACGTCGCGTAACCCGCCCGGCGGGCAAGAATTCCCCGCGGAAGCACCGCGACGCGATCGATCAGAGTC
>CBDHYJ010000041.1:0-11787 GCA_965275905.1 Hyphomicrobiales bacterium
CAGAAGCGCTGTTTGGCGTGGTTCTGACGCAGCTTGTGAACCCGGGGGCGCCGGTGCTCTACGGCGCATATACATCGAATGTAGACATGCGTTCAGGTGCGCCCGCCTTCGGCACACCCGAAAACACCAAGGCCAATGTGGCCAGTGGCCAGCTTGCCAGGCGATACGGCCTGCCTTACCGCTCATCCAATACAAACGCATCGAATGCCGCAGATGCGCAGGCGGCTTATGAGACTGAGATGGCTCTCTGGGGCGCCGTCATGGGTCATACAAATCTGCTCTACCACGCGGCGGGCTGGCTCGAAGGCGGGCTGACGGCATCATTCGAAAAATTCGTGCTCGACATCGAAATGCTGCAGCACATGGCGGAGTTCCTGCTGCCGATCGAGATATCCGAAGAAACGCTGGCGTTCGACGCCATCAAGGGCGTACCGACAGGCGGCCACTTTTTCGGTGAACCGCACACAATGGAACGCTACGAGACAGCGTTTTATCAGCCGCTGGTTTCCGACTGGCAGAATTACGAAAACTGGGAGTTGGCCGGCGCGAAGGATGCCACCGAGCGGGCGACCGAGGTCTGGCAACAGGCGCTTCGTGAATACGAGGAACCGGCGATGGATCCGGCAATCAAAGAGGCGCTCAACGACTATATCGCACGGCGCAAGATTGAGATCGGCGAGGGTGAGCCCTGAGCGCGTCAGACTCTAAGGCAACATCCCTTTCACGGCCTGAATGCGGCCAGCTTCGCGGCGAAGCCCACGAAGATCAGTCCGGTCGCTCCTTTGATCCAGCGCTGGACTCGTCCTGATCTGCCGAATGCGGCCAAGCGGTGGAAGAGCATGATCATGGCACCGAACCAGACCAGGTTCAGGAGGCAATGCACCGCAACCAGCACGAATGCGGCACTTACGCCTCCACTCCCCTGCGGGATGAATTGCGGAAATGCAGCGAGGTAGAACATCGACACCTTGGGATTCAGCGCGTTGGTCAGGTAGCCCTCGCCCCAGGCCTTGATCATCGTTCTTCTTCTTTTGGCCGGGGCGACCTGCCGCGGCGCCGAGAGACCGCGCCACGCCTCATAAACGGCTTTGAGACCGAGGTAAGCGAGATAGGCAGCTCCAGCAATCTTGAACCAGAAGAACAATTCCGCCGATCGAACCAGCAGTATCGAAATGCCGAGTATGGAAAGTGCGCCATGCGTCACGAATGCAGCCGTGAAGCCAGCGATATTTGCAAATCCTGCCGCTCTGCCCGACGTCGGAACAGTCTTCGCAATAAGGACGCCGTTTGGTCCCGGAGAAATCACCAGCAATCCGGCGACGACGGCAAACGTGATCAAGTGCGTGACGTCCATCGGCAGATCCTCTTGAAACTTTGAGAGGCTGAGGCGTATTCCAGCAAGCTCCGGGCGTCAAGACGGGTCGAGATCACTACGACGCCGACTGCTCCGCAAGAGCTTGTTCTGAAAACTCCGCCCATGCCTGCCTTAATACCTGTGCGGCGGAATTCAGGAAAAGCGCGGCCATGATGCCTGCCACCAGGAGATCGGGCCATCCGGTCGCCGTCCCCCAGACCCCGAGCGCCGCGACCATGACCGCAACGTTTCCGATCGCATCATTGCGGCTGCACAGCCACACCGAGCGGACATTGGCGTCACCGTCCCGGTACGGGACCAGTAATGCAACGCATACAAGATTTGCCGCCAGCGCCAGAAACCCGATGGCGCCCATGACTTCCGCTTGCGGTGTTCCGACGGCAAAGACCTTGTATCCGGTGTACGCAAACACCCAGATGCCCATCGCAAGCAGGGTAAGTCCCTTGACGAAAGCCGCACTCGCCCTGATGCGCAGGGAGCTTCCAATCACCGCAAGAGAGATGCCGTAAGTCACGGCGTCGCCAAAAAAGTCGAGCGCGTCCGCCTGCAGTGCCTGCGACCGCGAAAGATGACCGGCTGTCATCTCGATCATGAACATCGTCGCGTTTATTGCGATGATCGCCCAGAGACGGCGCTTGTATGGCACCGACAGGCCGTCAAAGGTCGTGTTCGAACCGCAGCACCCAGGCATTTATCTGTCCTTGAAGTTCCGGTTGACCGAACATAAGGTCTCTAGTCACTAGAGGTTCAAGAGGAATTCGATGGCCATTTCAATTGGAGAGCTTTCGGGCGCAACCGGCGTGAAAGTCCCTACGATCCGCTACTATGAGGAAATCGGGTTACTGCCGTTGCCGCTCCGAACTTCGGGAAACCAGAGGCGTTACAACTCGGGCCATATGCAACGGCTCAGTTTCATCCGCCATGCGAGGGAACTCGGCTTCAGTGTCGATTCCATCCGCAGGCTTTTGCAACTGAGCGACGAGCCTGACGCGCCTTGCGCCGAAGTTGATCAACTCGCCTGTGATAGATTGGCCGAAGTCGAACACCGGATTCAAAAGTTGAATGCCCTGAAGAAGGAACTGAAGCGGATGATTGCCGAATGCGCCGGCGGCAGTGTTTCCCAATGCCGGATCATCGAAGTGCTCGCGGATCATGAGCTTTGCAAGACCGATCATTGAGTTCTGGCCGACATGACTATCCGGGAGTAACACAATGACCGAGAGCAATCTGAGCCTCGAATCGATCGTCGAGAACGGCCTGTGTATCGGATGCGGTCTCTGTCAAAGCATCGCGGGCGCTGACGCGGTCGCGTTCGGGATGAGCCCGGAGGGCCGAGAACGCCCGGTTCCGAAGCGACCGTTGGATGATGAAATCCTGTCACGCATAAACGCCACATGCCCCGGAGTGCGTATCAAGGGACCGGAGACCGAAAACCTGCCTGACGGCTTCGAAGTCGATCCTGTCTGGGGTCCCGCCGGTCGGATTGCTATTGGCTTCGCCGGTGATCCGGAAATACGCTTCAAGGGCGCGACGGGCGGTGTGCTCACTGCTCTGGGCCTCTATCTGATCGAGTCCGGCAAAGTTGATTTTGTGCTTCATGTCGCGGCTTCGTCGGAAAAACCGATGCGATCGACAAATCACGTGAGCTTCGATCGAGCACAGGTGCTCCGTGGAGCCGGATCGCGATACGGACCGGCGGCACCCTTGACCGATGTCTGCCGCCTGCTCGACGAGGGGCGCCGCTTCGCATTTATCGGCAAGCCCTGCGATATCGGAGCCATGCGCAATCTCGCCCGACACGACCCCAGGGTTGACGCACTCGTTCCGTACATGCTGACACTCGTCTGCGGCGGAGCATCAGAGTTCACGAAAACCACGGACTTGATCGAACAAAACGACATCACCGAGGATGAAGTCTCCCTGCTGCGCTACCGCGGCCACGGCAATCCCGGACCAACGCGCATAGAAACCAGAGACGGACGGTCGCTCGAAGTGACATACAATGAGCTTTGGGAGGACGAAGGCACCTGGCGCCTCCAGTTTCGATGCAAGATCTGCCCAGACGCCATCGGCGAGCTCTCTGACATCGCGGCATCGGATGTGTGGCCGGGCGGGGGCCCGACGGGCGAGGATGACGGCTTCAACGGCATTCTTGCGCGAACGCCGAAGGGCCTCGAACTGCTTGAAGACGCTGTCGGCGCTGGCACGATCGTTCTGACTGAAGAGATCGGGTTTCGGGACATGGACGACTTTCAGCCGCACCAGGTCCGCAAGAAACTGGCCGTCCACGACAGACTGGAAGGAATGCACGACGCAGGGACTCCGGTTCCCGAATTCAGTGGCTTGCGGCTGAAGGCATTGGCGGAGACGGCCGACCCGGACTCCCGAAGACGTAACCGGGCCGGCACTCACGAACGGATAGCGAAGGGTCTGGCAGCGGAGCCCCTGCCCCGTTTCGACTGATCACTTCCGACCAGCTCAGACTGATTGCTCAGGTCAATTCGTATCCGGCCAGCCAGACAATGCCGATTGATCAGCATTGCATCGGAATGAAGAACAAGGTGGATCGCGATTTTCTGGAACGAGAGGTTGAAGTCGACGACTGTCCCGGCTTATGACAGCAGTCGTTGCAACGTGAGATTGGCGCCAATGCCTCAGTTTTTGATCGCCGCATTTTACAAGTTCGTGCCGCTGGCCGACTTCGCCGAAATCAAGGTGCCATTACGCCAGCAGTGCCTTGACGCAGATCTGCGGGGAACCATTCTGCTCGCCTCGGAGGGTATCAACGGCACGATAGCGGGGACTCCGGACAGGGTCCGGCAAGTTCTCGTCTGGCTGCGGCGTGATGAACGCCTGGCTGACCTCACGCACAAGGAATCATTCGCCGACGATCAGCCCTTCCAGCGCATGAAGGTGCGCTTGAAGAAGGAAATCGTGACCATGGGCATGCCCGACGTCGATCCGCTGAAAACGGTCGGCACATACGTGAATGCCGACCGTTGGAACGCCCTGATCTCCGACCCCGATGTCGCGGTGGTCGACGTACGCAATGAATACGAAGTCACACTCGGCACATTCGACAATGCCATAAATCCCGAAATCGCTTCTTTCCGGGAGTTTCCCAAATGGGTCGAGGAAACGGATGCGCTGCGCGGAAAGTCCCGGGTTGCGATGTTCTGCACCGGAGGGATCAGATGCGAGAAGGCAACGTCCTACCTGAAAGACCGGGGGGTTGCAGAAGTCTTTCACCTTGAAGGCGGCATACTGAAATATCTCGAAGACACCCCGGAGGCCGAGAGCCTTTGGCACGGCGAATGCTTTGTGTTCGATGACCGGATTACGGTCAACCACCGGCTGGAGCCGGGCACCTGCAACGCGGAATCCGTTGCCCAAACCAAGAAATTCGAGTGAATTCAGTTTCTTTCCTGATCCGGTTAAGTTGACGCGTCAGGATGGTCGCTCACAGAGCACTGCGGAACAAAAGAGCGCGCCCGCCTTGGGGGAGACGGGCGCTTTGCAACCTTTGGGGGAGGTAATGCATCCGAAGAAAGACTGAGGGGGGTGTCTTTCAACAGTCCTGATGTGGGGGCTAAGTCATCGCATTCAAGTGGTGCGACGAAAATTTCTTCGTGTCCCGGACGTTGACACCCGTCAATGACGGGACGAGACCGGCAGTTGATCATCCTTGCCACTCTGAATTCAGAAACAAAGGGATGTGAAATTGCCATGCTTCAGAACCTGCCTTCGCGCCTCGCATTGATCACCGCTGCCAGTCTTGTTCAACTTCCCATCGCATGGGCAGCGGAGGACGATTGGAAACAACAGTTGAACGATCAGATGCTTGCCGAAAAGCAATGCGCGGTTGAGTATCTGACGAACGTGCGCGAAACAGAGCTTGCCGGCCAGGCGAGTGTATCAAGCCGCGTTCACTGCGCCGATGGTCGCAATTTCGATGCAGTCAGACTGGGTGAGTCAACCCGCTTCGACGTAAAGGATTGCGAACCCCAGGTGTGCTGAAGACGCCATAATCGACCTCCTTCTCGAGGCTTGGCGGCGCGGGTTTATCCGACTAGGGTCCGGGCGATCAAAACAACAAAGGCATTCACCATGACCGACGACCACTGGTCACGCGGGAGCGATGTCCCCGGAGACGACGCATTCAGACGCTCGGATCTGAAAGGAACCCGAATAGAACCAAGCTATGCCGGAGCGCTTTCGTTCATGAGGCGCAAGTACACGCGCGACCTCACCGGCGTGGACGTCGCCATCAGCGGCATACCCTTCGACCTTGCGGCAACCAATCGCGCCGGCACACGGCTGGGGCCGGAGGCAATTCGCCGTGCGTCAGTGCAAAACGCATGGGGTCCGATCTGGCCCTGGATGTTCGATCCGTTCGATACTCTTGCGGTCACCGATTACGGCGACTGCTACTTCGACCACGGGACGCCGGGCTCGATCAAGCCGTCCACAGAACGACATGCCAAGGAGATACTCGACGCGAATGTCTCCATGTTGACCTTCGGTGGCGATCACTACGTCACATACCCCCTGCTCTGCGCCCACGCAGAAAAGTTTGGTCCGTTGTCGCTCATCCAGTTTGACGCTCACCGCGATGTGGAACCGGACCAGGGCGGGCGCATCGACCATGGAACAATGTTCAGTTATGCGATCCGCGATGGCGTCATCGATCCGAAGCGTTCAATTCAGATCGGAATCCGGACCACCTATCATGGCGAACAGCGCTTCGGCATGACGATCCTTTATGCAGACCGCGTTCATGAAATGTCGGCGCAGGAAGTCGCCGATGAAGTGGCGCGCGTCGTCGGCAGTTCGCCAGCCTATCTGACATTCGACATTGACTGCCTCGACCCCGCATTCGCACCGGGTACCGGCACACCCGTTCCAGGCGGTCTATCGAGCCATCAGGCACTGTCGATATTGCGAAAGCTGGGCGAGGTGAATTTCGTCGGCGCGGATATTGTCGAAGTGTCGCCTCCCTACGATACCGGCGATGTTACCGCCATGGCTGCAGCGACCATTGCCCTTGAATATCTTTGCCTGCGGGCCGCCAAGGCCGGAGCCGTGCCGCACCCTCTCTCCGACTGACGCAGCATCGCTGATTGCGTCCGCCACAACTCCATTATCCGTGCATTACGCAGGCAAAAAAATAGAGCGTCCGCCCTAGGGAGGGATGGGCGGACGCTCAGCAACCTCTTGGGGAGAAGGTTGTACATTGAAGAGACGTCAAGGGGAGGGACACGTCCCTTCTGTTGTCATTTGGGGATGCTATCGCCCAATAACAAGCCTTGTTCTATCTGCCGTCGATCACAAATTTATGACCTCAGGCTATCACGTCTCACCCCCGGCGAACCACCTGGCTTCACGGCGACCAAATCGCTCATTCGATCGTTCCCGGCCATCGTGTTCCGTCCGGATATATCCAGGTCACCGTAGGCGGCGAAGCCGTTAGATCACCCGTCATCTTGTAGCAGTCCCAACGCGACGCGGGCGGCCACTGTGAGCAATATCGGTCGCCGTCCACACGCCATCGTCCAGGCGAAGGGCGACCGTCGGAAACATACGTGGTCGCGCCACTCTCATCGAAAGACTGGGACCAGGATTTTCCACGTCGCTCGCCCGTAACCGACTTGCCGGCCAGAGCTGCCCTGATTTCTTCGCCGGTGAGCGGGCGCTCCTGCGCATTCGCTGCAACTCCAAAAGAAGCCAGAGCGATGGTCATTGCAGAGATCAGCCGGACGCTTGCATTCATTTGATTTACCTCCCGCAGGTCGTCGAGCAACAACTCTAACCCGCAAGTCGGTGTAACTGCAGGCCGGATTTTTCCGTTGCGCAATCAGAATTTGCGCACGATCATGTTTCCAAGTCTCCAGATCGAGAGGGAACCCTCGCCATGAGCCAGAGCACGCTGGTCACACCGTTCCAAAGCAACGAACCCTATTGGGATGAGAGGGTGGATCTTGCCTGCGCGTTTCGGTGGGCGGTTCGTTTTAACTGGCACGAGGCCGTCGCCAACCACTTCAGCCTCGCGGTGAATGATGACGGGACGAAGTTCCTCGTAAACCCGAATCAAAGGCATTTTTCGCTGATCAAGGCGAGCGACCTGTTGCTGCTGGACGCAAACGATCCGGAAACAATGAACAGGCCCGATGCACCCGATGCGACGGCATGGGCCCTTCACGGCGCCCTTCACCGGAACTGCAAGCATGCCCGGTGCGCCCTGCATGTTCATTCGAAATACGCGACGGTACTCGCCGCTCTTCAGGATTCAACGATGCCGCCGATCGACCAGAACACGGCAATGTTCTTCAATCGGATTGCGGTTGATGAAAATTTCGGCGGCCTCGCATTCGAAGAAGAGGCGGAACGCGCCTGCGCGATGCTGGCCGATCCACGGGTCAAAGTTCTCGTAATGGGTAATCACGGGGTGATGGTGATCGGCCAGACGGTGGCTGATGCGTTCAACAGGCTCTATTATTTCGAGCGTGCGGCTGAAACCCTGATCACGGCCTACTCCACCGGCCGCGAGTTGCGCGTCTTGTCTGACGAGATTGCTGAATTGACGGCGAGCCAAGTCGAAGATTACGACGAGCAGGCTGACCGGCACTTTTACGATTTGCGCGAAATTCTCGATTCCGAGGAGCCGGATTTTCGGCAGTAAGGAAATTCGGCTTTGTTGCAAGGATCAACCGTCGCCCTGGTAGACGGCTGCGCATCATTGAGTCACTTCAGATACAGCCGAACCGAAGCAAGTTACGGATAAACATTCAAAACCTCTGTCGCAGGCACGGCGCAAACCGTAGTCTGTGCGCGGCAGGAATCACTCACTTATTTCAAGGCTCCAGGTGATGGGGGACGACTCCGACCAGATTGCGCTTCCGCTCGCGGGAATAAGGGTCATCGACTTCGGGCAGTTTATCGCCGGTCCGGCGGCGGCAATGATGTTGGCTGATCAGGGAGCCGAGGTCATTCGAGTCGACCGTCCGGACGGTCCGATGTGGGACAGCCCCGCGAACGCGATCCTGAACCGCGGCAAAAAGAGCATTGTCCTCGACCTTAAAGAGGAAAAGGATCAGTCGATTGCGCGCGACCTCATTGCCTCGGCGGACATCGTGGTTGAGAATTTTCGCCCCGCCGTGATGAAACGCTTCGGCCTCGACGGGCCGACAATGACCACCCTGCACTCGCATCTTGTCTATCTCTCACTGCCGGGCTTTTCGGCATCCGACCCCGACTACGCGCACGTTCAGGCCTGGGAAGGCATCATATCGTCGGCCGTCGGTCAGTTCATGGACATGGGCCTGAATCGTGTGCTTATGGGGATCAACCCGTCTTTTTCCCCCCTCCCCCTTGCTTCTGCGTATGCCGCGGTTCTTGGCGCTACCGGCGCGCTTCTGGCTTACCACAAGAGGCAGGCCACGGGTCAGGGCGATCTGGTCGAGGTTCCGCTCGCGTCCGCACTGCTGGAAGCCCTTGCCTACAATTCAATGGTGATCGATGGCTTGCCGGAACGATACAAGTCTTTGCGCGAGCGTGAGATCGAAAGAAGGCAAGCCGCTGGCGAAGCGCTCGATATGTCTTACGAAGATCTTCAGGAGTTCCTCGACCCCTTTTACCGGACATATGTCTGTTCCGACGGCCGGCCCTTCTACGCTGTCTGTTCCTCTCATGCCAGCCATCCGATAAGGGCTCTCGAGGTCCTCGGCATCTGGAAAGAAATCAAGTCGGCCGGGATCCCCCTGGAGGACCCGTACACCGATACAGACTCCTGGGGACTGACAGACTGCACATTGCTGGCCTATCCGCTGACCCCGCCCTGGTCCTACATGGTGGCGGCAAAAATGAAGGACGCATTCGCCACTAAACCTGCGGAGGAGTGGGAGAAACTATTCGGCGAAGCCGGAGTCCCCGGCGTCGCGCACCGCACGACCAAAGAGTGGATTGCCAGCGATCATGCACTGAAGTCTCGATTGATCGTCAGCGTTGACGACCCTGCCGCCGGCAAAATGAAACAGTGTGGCAATACGGTGTGGCTGAAGAGCACTGGCGTCAGAATTGCCGAAAAGCAACCGGCACCGGAGCCAAACGCCGACCGCGAAGCCTTGCTGGATGAAATCGGCAACTCACTTGGTCCGGTTGACTACGAAAATACACCGGACAACGAAGAAGGATGGCTGGATGGTCTCAAGATTGTCGACCTCACAAACGTGATTGCCGGTCCGACAATCGCTTCACTGCTTTCGCGTTTCGGTGCCGAAGTAATCAGCATCGATCCGCCCAAACCGGCGCTTGATCCATGGAACACGATTGTGTTCGGGATACACGCCAATCGCGGCAAGTCGAGCATCCTGGTCGATCTCAAGGCACCCCAAGGCAAAGAGATACTCAAGCGACTGCTTCGCGATGCGGATGTTGTCACGGCCAACGTGCTTGACCGGCAGCTGAGCGACCTGGGGCTGGACCAGCGATCGCTCAAGAAGATCAATCCCGAACTCATACTTTGTCAGCTCGACGCCTATGGCGGCCCATCTCGCGGACCGCTGACAAACCACCCTGGTTATGATGATCTGGTCCAGGCCACGACCGGTGTCATGGCCAGATTCGGCGGTTCCCTCGACACACCTGAAGAACACGCACACTTCGGTACGATTGATGTCCTGGCCGGCTTCTGCGGTGCTCTGGCGACAGCAGTAGCCCTCGTCAAGAGACAGAACGGCCAAGGGGGCGACGTGGCGAGGACCTCCCTCGCTGCGGCGGGCCAGCTGATCCAGTTGCCGTTCATGTTCGACTATAAGGAGCGGGGCCCCTTCAACGAACCTTCCGGCAGAGACGCAATGGGTGAGCACGCCCTATACCGCTGTTACGAGGCCTCTGACGGATGGTTTTTTCTCGCGGCGCACAAGAACAGACTGCGTCGGTTCGAGCGCGTTCGTGAACTGGTTGGCGCTTTCGAAGTGGATGAAGACAATCTTGAACCGTGGCTCGCTGAGCGATTTCGAAGCAAAACCCGCGAGTACTGGGTCACCGCGTTCAGGGCAATCGGTGTTGGTGCGCATGCAATCAATTCGCTGGCGAACGTGCGCGAGAGGAACCTCGTGACCGAAAGCGAAATGACCGACCTTATGGGCCCCACAATGCGGTTTATTCATCACACCGACCATCCCAGCGGTTATATGGTCGAGTTGGTGGCGCCGAACGCCGTACGGTCGAAACGCGCGAAGATCAAGATCCCGCCTGCGGCACCCAAATATGGGACCCACACCCGCGATATCCTTATCGAGTTGGGTTATCGACATCGCGACATCAATGCGATGATCGAGGAAGAGGTCATAGCCGAAACGTGGAGCGAGAATTACCTTCCCCGCTGACCTTTGAAAATGACATGCTCAGGTCATGCTTGACTTGGACATTCCGGAATCGCTTTGGGCATCGACCGCAATCGCACCGGTGGAAACTCATCCGTTCGGCGGCGAGATCTCCACCGACGTAGCCATTGTTGGAGGAGGATACGCAGGCTTGTCGGCCGCACTGCATCTCGCCGAGGCCGGGTGCGACGCAACTCTTCTGGAAGCAGCCGAACCTGGATGGGGTGCTTCGGGTCGCAATGGCGGTCAGGTCGTACCTGGCCTGAAAATCGGGCCGCCGGAGATCATCAAGAAATTCGGTAGGGAACGTGGCAGACGGATCCTCGAATATACCGGCGGATTCGCCGACACGGTATTCGAGCTTATCGAACGTCACGGGATTGAGTGTGAAGCAAGCCGCTCAGGGTGGATCCAGGGCGCACATTCCGCCAGGTCGCTTGAAACGCTGGCGTCCTGGAGTGAGAGCTGGAGTACTATCGGCGCCGACGTCGAACTGGTCGGCCGTTACGAAACAGAACGTTTGCTGGGAACCGAGTGGTATTGCGGTTCAATGCTCGATCGTCGGGCGGGCCGGCTTCAACCTCTCAGTTATGCCAGAGGCCTCGCCAGAGCCGCGATCAGTGTCGGCGCTACCGTGCATGGCAGCACGGTGGTGACGTCTATCGAGCCTGGCGACAATTGCTGGCGTGTGATCTCGGATCGCGGTGCGGTGAATGCCGAGCAGGTCATAATCTGCACCAACGCCTATTCCGATCTCGCGGGGCAGAACCGCCCGTGGCCGGGCGTGGCGCAGAGTCTGGTTCCGGCATTCACGTATCAGGTCGCGACCGTCCCGCTCTCCGACAATGTCGCGCGCACAATCCTTCCCGAAGGCCATACCGCGGCGGACGTCAAGAGACTGACCAACTATTTCCGGCTTGAGAGCGACAATCGCCTCATTATGGGAGGGCGTGGCGGGTTCGGCGACGGCAACGAAGAGAGTCTATACCGCGACGTGATCGCGAAACTGCTCGAACTCTTTCCACAAGT
>CBDHYJ010000042.1:0-32251 GCA_965275905.1 Hyphomicrobiales bacterium
TTTCAATAGCCGAGCCGAACTGCCATGATCCCCCCGAAATTCACTGCGGTCGTCTGTCTCGCCCTGAACTCCGCGCAGATCCACACCGCCAGCACATTCGGCCCGTATTGTCTGGCCGCAGTATCGTAAAGGATTAGCCTAATGCTCTCTGCCGCACCCTTCCGCGCCTCTTCGCGCGCCCTGTTTCTTGCTACCGCGATTGCCGGAATGTCGCTTGCCGTTACGCCGGCGCATGCAGAAGGGGACAAGGTCCTGGCGACTGTCGACGGCAAGAAAATAACGGAATCGGACGTAAAGGACGCCATTGAAGCCGTCGGCTCCGGCATCGCCCAGGTCCCCGAGGCGCAGCGGCAGGAGGTGTTGACAAAGGTGCTGATCGACACGCATCTGATCGCCAACGCGGCACGCGCTGCCGGTCTGGCGGACACCGCCGAATTCAAGAAACGCGTCGAGTGGATGACCATGCGTGCCTTGCGCGAGGTCTACATCAACGAGAAGATCAACGCCACGCTCACCGACAAGGACGTGAAGGCCAAATACGACGAGCTGACCAAGGGCATCAAGCCGGAAAAGGAAGTTCGCGCGCGTCACATCCTGGTCAAGACTGAAGACGAAGCCAAGGCGGTGATCTCCGAACTGGACGGCGGCGCGGACTTTGTCGAGCTTGCCAAGAAAAAGTCGACCGGCCCGAGCGGACCGAATGGCGGCGATCTGGGCTTCTTCGGCCAGGGGCGCATGGTGCCGGCGTTCGACAAGGCCGTGTTCGCGCTGAAGCCAGGCGAGGTATCGAAGGCGCCGGTGAAGACACAATTCGGCTGGCACGTCATCAAGGTCGAGGAGACCCGCGACAAGCCGCTGCCCGCCTTCGATCAGGTTAAGGATCAGGTCCGCACCGCGATGCAGGGCGAACGGCTGCAGAAGGCGCTGGAAGACCTGCGCTCGAAGGCCAAGATCGAACAGCCGAAGTAAGCTTCAGCGCCGTCGGGAACGCGGACGGCATCACCACAATCGGAGCGGCAGCTTCTCTCAGTGCGCTTCGGCCACTCGGCCGGTTGCCTGACCGTGCACGCGCTTGAAGACGTGCACCATGAACGCTGTCGCGAACAGCGGTACAAGCAGATTGGCAAACGGAATCATGGCCAGCGCCGCGATCAGGACGCCGGCGAAGAACACGCGTGATGCATTCGCCTTCCTGAGTGCGCGCGCATCCTCCGGACTCATATGGCGCATGCCGATCATTTCGAAAAATTCCCGGCCAAGCAGATATCCGTTGCCGGACAGGTAGGCGATCAGGTTGAGGCCGGGCACCCAGGCAACCATCAGAACCAGAATGTTCACCAGTATCAGGATACCGAAGAATTTGAGCGCGACGCCCATCGCGGTCAGGACCGGTAACTCGGTTCCGGGCCTGTCGTAAGGGTAATGGGCCTTCTCGACATGCTCGGCCACCTCGTCGAGAAAGATGCCGGCGAACAGCGCCGTCACCGGCCCGACAAGGAAGACAAACCCGAGAATGACGCCGAGGCCCGCCAGCACGGCCAGCGCCTGATCGACATAGGGCCAGGTTGAGATCGTTACGCTGGCGAGAAATGCCTGCAAGGCCACGCCCACGGCCACGAAGAGCCCGATTGTCAGGCCGACCGACTTGAAAAGCACGATACGGAAGGGCGGCGAGAGCATCTGCTCCATCGCCTTGAGGGCACCGGAAATCATCAGGCAGCGCGCAACCTTTGCTCTCTCAGGAATGGTTCTCCCGAGGTAATCGCTCCGGCGGGCAAAAACAAGGCTCAAATGGGCGCAAATGACGGGATTCCGTTTGCTTCCGGCAATGCCCAATCCCTATACTCTCGCGCGAAAAGACGATTTTTCTGCGGACAAGATTACCCCACCCTTCCGGAGCTTTCCCAAAGACATGACCCAAGCCACGTTCGACGTTGTCGGTATCGGCAACGCCATCGTCGACATACTTGCACGAACCGACGATGCCTTCCTGGATGCCCATGGAATCGTAAAAGGCGCGATGCACCTTGTCGATGAAACCCAGTCGAAGGCGCTCTACGATGACATGGGACCGGCGGTGGAAATTTCCGGCGGCTCTGCGGCAAACACGATCGCCGGCATTGCGTCGTTTGGCGGTCGGGGCGCCTATATCGGCAAGGTGCGGGACGATCAGCTGGGCGACGTCTTCACGCACGATATCCGGTCGATCGGGGTCACCTTCAACTCCGCCCGAACAACGGACGGCCCGGCCACCGCGCGGAGCATGATCCTGGTAACGCCGGACGGCGAGCGCACGATGAATACCTTTCTCGGTGCCTGTGTCCGTCTCGGGCCTGAGGACATCGACCCGGACGAGATCGGGTCCGCCAGCGTCACTTACATGGAGGGCTATCTCTGGGACCCGCCGGCGGCGAAAGAAGCCTTCCTCAAGGCCGCAGCCCTTGCGCACCAGGCAGGACGGCAGGTCTCGCTGACCCTGTCGGACTCATTCTGCGTCGACCGTTACCGCGATGAATTCAAGAAGCTCATTGTTGAGGACATCGACATCCTGTTCGCCAATGAAGCCGAGATCTGTTCGCTCTACGAAGTTGACGATTTCGATTCCGCGCTCCAGGCGGTCCGCGGGGATTGTGCGCTCGCGGCGCTGACCCGAAGCGAAAAGGGATGCGTCATCGTGCGGGGAGACGAGGTACACGTTGTCGACGCTCATCCCGTCGAACGCGTGGTCGACGCGACGGGCGCCGGCGACCTGTTTGCAGCCGGGTTCCTGCACGGGATTACGACCGGCAAGCCGCTTGTCGATTGCGGACGCCTGGGCGCCATGGCAGCCGCGGAGATTCTCAGCCATATCGGGGCCCGACCCGAAGCCAACCTCGCTGAAATGGCGCGTGAGAACGGCCTGATCTGAGTTTCATCAGCAATTTTGTGTTTCGATGTACTTAGCTGCTAAGGTCTGCATTGATTTGCCGTGATATGAAGCCGGAAAGCATGGGCACAGCAAATTGATACTTTCCACGGCGGTTTTTGTATATGAGGCCAATTTCTGAAAGTCGCTTCAAAAATTGTGAAACACTGCTCGCACTGTAACTCTTTTCCAGGATATCGCCTGACAGTGAAACTATTTCATTTGCAGTAAATTCTTCTTCGCAATTTTCAAGTTGAGCAACCACGCTCAAAAATATCCTTTGCTTATCGGTGACGTTTTCCCACCTTGCTGCGAAGAAATCCTGATCTAGTTTCCTCATTATTAAATCCGAAGAAACAGATGGCTTTTCATCTAATAATAATTTCGCATTGATTATGTCAAATGCCTCTTTACAGATAAATTGTATGAAATAAGGGTATCCGCCGGCCAAATCTGAAATGAGATCAACTGTTTTTTTTGTGAATTTTACTGGATTTCCTTCACTTTCGAGTGGCTTGGTGATAGCCTCTTTACTGTCTTGCTCCGATAATCGATCCAGAAAAATCGTGTGAAACATACGCTCAGAGTAAGTCCGAGCGTCAATTAATTTCGGAAACAGAGTCGGCAATCCCGTCAATACCAAAATAAAAGGAAGATTATCAGGTTGCCTCTGGAGCGACTGAAAAACATCTAATATAAGAGATAATGGAAATTGTTCTTTTGAAGAATGATCTGTTAAATTTTGAGCCTCATCGTAAGCAAATACTATGCCCTTTATTTGAGTGTTTTTTACTATATTTCCGACGTGACGAAGAACCGACTTTAGTTTGTCACTTACAAGGCCTGGCGTTGTTCTATATATCTGCTCTAAGTCATTATAATGAAGTGGTCTGTGCTCTTTTGATTTACTTTTAGTAAAACCAATAGGTAGTTGCGCTTGTTCTTGAACAAAAAGAGGGCTAAGCAACGAAGCCAAATCAGTAATTATTCTAGTTGCGATGCGTTCTTCTGTAAGGGATGCTTGTTCAGTTAGGTCTTCGCCCGTCCAAAGCCAGCCACTGCCCTGAGCAATTGGCTTCATATGACTCAACAGGACTGTCTTTCCAACACCACGGAGCCCACTTAGAATAAGGTTTTCCGTGATCACCTCTTGAAGCAAAAGTCTTTGAAATTCAGACTTTTCAGGGCTCCGCCCCGCCAGATATGGGGGCTCGTGGCCAGCAGCCGGACGGTAAGGATTCGAAAATAGATCGCCTTGCATAGTTTGACTTTAGCTGAATTTTACGCATATTTACGATGCATCATAAATTTACGCTTGTCAATAAAACGGCGTGAATATCGAACGAGTCGTGCTTCTGAGTCCTCTAAACGGTTGAAGTTCTGCGAATCTGTTCATCCATCTGTGCAAATCGAATTCGCGCGAATCCAAACCAATGTGATTGTGATAGTGTTCGGCGCATGCTGGTGCGTTCCCTGATTCTGTCTGCCGCCATCGCCCTTTCCGCGAGCGTTGTCGCGCCCTCCCCGGCGGAAGCCTCGTTCAAGAGCTGCGTCGCAAACATCAAGCGCGCAGCGATCAAGGCGGGGGTCAGCCGCGCGGTCGCCAACAAGGCGTTCGCCGACATAAAGAGGGACAAGAAGGTGCTGCGGTTCTCCCGCAGCCAGCCGGAATACAGGACCCCGATCTGGGACTATATGGCGTTCCTGGTCGATCAGGAGCGCATCGACACCGGGCGCGCACTTCTCAAGACTCATGACAAGACCCTGCGCGCGGTCGAGAAGAAGTACGGCGTTGACCGCTACGTGCTTCTTGCGCTGTGGGGTATCGAGAGCAATTACGGCAAGATCACGGGCGATTTCTTTCTGCCCAACGCGCTCTCCAACATCGCCTGCCTCGGACGGAAGCGGAAGTTCTTCCGCAACGAACTGATCCAGGCTCTGCGGCTGGTGACGAGAGGCGATCTCAGAATGTCGGATCTGCGGGGATCGTGGGCCGGTGCGTTCGGGCAGACGCAGTTCCTTCCCTCGACATACCGCCGGTATGCGGTCGACTTCGACCGGGATGGGCGGCGAGACCTTGTCCATTCCGTTCCCGACGCACTCGCGTCCGCCGCCAACTATCTGCGTGGAGCCGGGTGGCGCAAGGGTCAGCGCTGGGGCTTCGAGGTGCGCATGCCCAAGCGCTATCGCGGTCCCGTCGGCCGCAAGCGCCGCGCATCGCTCACCCGTTGGGGAAAACGCGGCTTCAGAAAGATCAACGGCAAGGCTCTCGGCGGCAAGGCGACCGCCGGACTCATCAGGCCGGCCGGACGCAACGGCCCGGGCTTCCTCGTCTATCGCAACTTCAGCGCGCTCTATTCCTATAACGCGGCGGAATCCTATGCGCTCGCCATCGGACATCTTTCGGATCGCCTGAAGGGCGGGAAACCCTTCGCCAAGGCATGGCCGACCAACGATCCCGGCCTGTCGCGGGCGCAGCGTCTCGAACTGCAGAAGCTGCTGATCAAGAGCGGCTACGATATCGGCGAGGCGGACGGCAAGGTCGGTCCGATCACCCGTGCGGCGATCAGGAAGGCGGAACAGAAATTCGGCATGAAGCCAACCGGACGGCCCGGAACAAAAATCCTCAAGAAACTTCGCGGCAGCTGATCGGCCGGCTGCGAAGCAGATTCACGACCTCCTGATTCCGGCGACAATGGCGCCGAGCCATGCAAAGGGCAGAGGCAAGGCGATGCCGGCGACCGCCATCCAGAGCGGATGCGGGATCATGAACAGAGAATAGAGCGCGCCGAACAGCACTGCGGCCGCGACCGCCATTGCCGGAACAATCGTCTCCCGCCGGGCAACCAATGTTGCGACGACAGCGCCGGCAAAACTGCCGATGAGCCATGCCGCCACAACGAACAGCAGTGCCGATGGAGGCAGGCGCTCAATGAATGCGGCAAGCTGGTCCGGGTCCGACAGATTGGCATCCGGCGGGGGCGGGAAGATCATGTGCCCCAGACTCTGGATCGCGCCGACGGTCAGGACAGCCGTGATGACACCGGCGATTGCGGCGAACAGTTTACGCATGACTCACTCCCGTGAACTCCGCAGCGCGGGAGTCCGTACTCGACTACAATCCCGGTCCTTCGGGTCCGGGCTGAAGGTCCTGACCGAAGCAGATGATGTGGCCGTCCGGATCCCGGACATCGATCTCGCGGCAGCCATGAGGCATGTCCTCCGGACCACGAAGGATCTCGATGCCTCGGGCTTGGTATTCTTCAATCAGGGCCGCCAGGTCACTGACATAAATGTAGGCCGCCCAGTACTGATTGACCGGCAATGCACCCTCACCGCGCGACTGGTCCAGGAACAGGGTGGTGGTGCCGCGCCCGACAATGCAGAAGCACGGCGGTTCACCCCAGACGCCCGCCGAGTCGAATCCCAGCTTGTCCGTGTAGAAATCCCGGCTCGCAAGCACATCGCGCACTTCGATCACGGCGGCGGAGCGAATAAACTCGGATTTCACAGTCATGGGCAAGAACGCCTGTCGCAAATCTCGCGGGCGATAGTGTCACCGCCTGTGAGTACTGGCAAATCAACTTCGGTCCGCAAATTCGATTGTTATTGCGGCTTTCTCGCCCTGAAATGATGCGGACAGTGCTCGCCTGTCTCGATGACAGGGATCATAGCCTTCCAGGTCTCGATCTGCTTGCCGACCTCATCCGCGCCAATAGCGGCCTCGAACCTGGCCCGGTCATCTCCCTGAAGGCTGTCGAGCTCACCCCTCGCCGTTTCAAGATACCAGGCGTTGCGGTTGACCAGTGAAATCTCCTCGAAGCCTGCAGCATGCAAGGCACGCTCGTAGCGGCACGGCGAGGCCATGCCGAAGTCCAGGTCCTCGAGCTTCAGGTAATGCGCCATCTCAGGCGACGGCTCACCATCATGGGATATCAGCCAGTCCGAAGCGACAAACCAGCCGCCCGGCCTGAGCACGCGGCAGACGTCGCGGGCGAGTTGTTCCTTGTCCGGGATATGAACGATCGAGTCCTTGCTGAAGACAATGTCGGTGGAGCCGTCGCCGACCGGAAGCGGGCCAGGTTCAGTCTGCCGGATCTCCACGCGATCGCTGACGCCCTCGCGCTCGACCCGGCGGCGTGCGTGGGCGCAGACCGGAGCTTCGACATCGACCCCGATCACCCGGGCGGCTCCGTAGTCTCGCGCCAGCGCCACCGTTATGCCGCCGGCGCCACAACCTATGTCAATCACCGTCTTCCCGGACAGATCGATGCCGTCAAGCAGGCGGGCGACCTCCTCCGGGCCGCCGGGCGACATGTAGCCATCACCCCAAAGTGCCTCGAGAAATCCGACGTGATCGTCGTCGTAATGCCAGTCCCGGTCCGGTCCGGTCATAACTTGCGCAAAGCCACACGCTCGATCGCGTGATGAGGACCCTTTTGAAGGATAAGGTCGGCGCGCTGCCTTGTCGGAACGATATTTTCCTTCAAATTCAGCAAGTTAATGCGTGTCCAAATATCGCTGGCAATCTCAACCGCCTCATCATCCGACAACGTGGAATAGCGGTGAAAGTAAGACTTCGGATTGCGGAATGCCGTCTCGCGAAGGCGCAGGAACCGGGCCACGTACCAGCGTTTCAGAACGTCCTCGTCGGCATCGATGTAAATAGAGAAATCGAAGAAGTCCGAGACGTAGGGAATCGCCTTGCCGTCCCTGGGCGGTTTGCCGGTCTGCAGGACGTTGAGGCCCTCGACGATCAGGATATCGGGCTGATCGACGGTGATCTTCTCGCCCTCCATTACGTCGTAGGAAAGATGCGAATAGACCGGTGCCTCGACATTCCGCTTGCCGGCCTTGATGTCGGACAGAAACTTCAGAAGTCCCGGCAGGTTGTAGCTCTCCGGAAATCCCTTGCGATCCATCAACCCTTCCGCCTGCAGAACCGCATTGGGCAACAGGAACCCGTCGGTCGGCAGAAACTCGACCTTCGGATGGTCCGGCCAGCGCGCCAGGAGCGCGCGCAGAAGACGCGATGTCGTGCTCTTTCCGCACGCGACGCTCCCGGCAATGCCGATGATATAGGGAACCTTGTGCTCCCGGCCGCCAAGGAACTGCTGGGTCACACCGAACAGTGACTGGATCGCGGCGACATAGAGATTAAGAAGACGCGACATCGGCAGATAGACCTCGACCACGTCATCGAGAGAGACCGGGTCGTTCAGACCGCGCAGTTCCTCAACGTCAGCCTCGGTCAGCGTCAGCGGCGTGTCCATGCGCAGCTTGCTCCATTCGGCGATGGAGAAAGTGCTGTATGGAGACAGCTCGTCGCGCGCGTTCAGATCCAGCGTGCTGTTCATGGCAGAAAGGGTCCCGTTACCCCTGTTCCCTGGAGGCCTTTTCAGCAAGACCGCCAACCCCCTCGCGCCGCGCCAGTTCAGACAAGACTTCGTCAAGTGACACGCCGCTCGCTTCAAGCATTACCAGCAGATGATACAGGAGGTCAGCGGACTCTGACACGACCGCTTCGCTGTCGCCGCTTATCGCGGCGATGACCGCCTCGACGGCTTCCTCGCCAAGTTTCTGAGCGCACTTGGGTACGCCGCTTTCAATCAATTTGACGGTGTAAGACTCAGATGAGCCTTCGGCCCGCCGCGCGGCAATGGTTGCCGCGAGACGCGCAAGCGCACCGGAATTGGTCGTGCTCTCAGTCATGGTCTGACGTTCCACCCGCTGAACAGAACCGGTCATACACGTTACGCCCGTTGCTGAAAACGCAACTTAGGTCTGAAGCTCTTTCCGACATGGCCGGTTCAGCCGTCCGTTTGCCAGGCCGGCCTGACCGGAACGCCGCCAGCCGCCATATGCGCTTTCGCCTCGGCGATGGAGTATTCGCCGAAATGAAAGATCGATGCGGCAAGAACGGCGCTGGCATGGCCGTCGCGAACGCCTTCGACCAGGTGATCGAGCGTGCCGACGCCACCGCTTGCAATTACCGGAACGGGCACCGCATCAGAGATTGCCCGCGTCAAACCGATGTCGAAGCCGATCTTGGTTCCGTCCCGGTCCATTGATGTCAGCAGGATCTCGCCGGCCCCAGTATTCGACCATCCGTTGGCACCAGCCGATCGCGTCGATGACCGGTCGGCTCGCGGCCACCGTGGGTGAAGATTGCCGAAGCGAGACCAGCGAGGTCTGCGAGACCGGCGAGGCCCCCGCGCCTGCGCCGTCCTCCCGCTTGGCGTCGACGGCGACGACGATGCACTGGCTGCCGAATTTCTCGGCCGCCTCGGCGGACGAAGTCGCGGATCGCGCGACGGCGGCGGTGTTGATCGAGACCTTGTCGGCCCCGGCCAGCAGCAGCTTGCGGATGTCCTCGACTGTGCGGACCCCGCCGCCCACGGTCAGTGGCATGAAGCACTGTTCGGCCGTGCGCGCAACCACGTCCAGCATGGTGTCCTCGGTTCTCGTGGCTCGCGGTGATGTCGAGGAAACAGAGCTCGTCGGCGCCGGCGGCATCGTAGAGCCTTGGCCTGATTCGACCGGGTCGCCGGCATCGCGCAGGTCGACGAAGTTGACGCCCTTGACGACCCGCCCGTCCTTGACGTCGAGGCAGGGTATGACCCGCGCCTTAAGCATTTGTTCCGCCCGGCTGTCTCGCTTGCCCGATCATAGCGAGTGCTGCCGCCGGATCGAGTCTGCCGTCGTAAAGAGCGCGGCCGGATACGGCGCCGGCAAGAATAGCGTTTTCCGGTTCGAGCAGCCTGGCGATGTCGTCAAGGGAAGACAGGCCGCCGCTCGCGATGACGGGAATGGATGTGCTGCGCGCAAGGTTCACGGTCGCTTCGAGATTGAGGCCCTGGAGCACGCCATCGCGATCGATATCGGTAAAGATAATGGCGGCGACGCCGGCATCCGTGAAGCGCGCCGCAAGTTCGGCAGCCGAAAGATCCGATGTCTCCGCCCAGCCTTCGACGGCAACGCGACCGTCGCGGGCATCCATGCCGACGACAATCCGGTCCGGAAACCGGCGGCAGGCCTTGATCACAAGGTCAGGATCACGGACCGCCACGGTCCCCAGAATGACGCGCGTCACGCCCTTCTCCAGCCACATCTCAATGGTGCCGAGATCGCGGATGCCGCCGCCGAGCTGCACGGGAATGCGGATCGCGCCCAGGATCGCGTCGACGGCCTCGCCGTTCACCGGCCGGCCCGCGAACGCCCCGTTGAGATCAACCAGATGAAGCCACTCGAATCCCTGGCTTTCGAACTCGGCCGCCTGAGCCGCCGGGTCGTCATTGAAGACGGTCGCCTGGTCCATTTCGCCTTTCACGAGGCGGACGCACTGGCCGTCCTTGAGATCGATTGCGGGAAACAGGATCATGTCACGGCGCCCAGCGCAAAAAGTTGGCGATCAGCGAAAGGCCGAGTTTTTGGCTCTTTTCGGGGTGGAATTGGGTACCGACCATGTTGTCATGACCAACTGCGGCCGTGACGGGACCACCATAGTCAGCTCGGGCAACGAGATGGCCGGCATCGGCCGGGACAAGGTGGTAGCTGTGCACGAAGTAGGCGTGCAGGCCATCCGGACCGAGATCGATGCCTTCAAACACCGGATGTTGCCGTTCTCGCGTCAGCGTGTTCCAGCCCATGTGCGGCACCTTGAGAGACGGATCTGACGGCTCGATCGCACTCACATCACCGCCGATCCAGCCGAGACCCTCGGTCACACCGAACTCAAGGCCCCGCGTGGCCATCAACTGCATGCCGACGCAAATGCCGAGAAACGGCCTCGCCCTGGTGCGCACGACATCATGCAGAGCATCCCACATTCCGTCGACGGCCTTCAGGCCGTCGCAACAATCGGCGAATGCGCCCACTCCCGGGAGAACGACGCGGTCGGCACGGTTGACCTGCTCGGGGTCCGACGTTACAGCGATTTCCGCCGTGACACCGGATTCGCGAGACGCCCGCTCGAACGCCTTCGATGCGGAGCGCAAATTGCCCGAACCGTAATCGATAATGGCGACGATCACGCCTTGCCCTCCGGCCGTGGAAACAGCCCGACAATCTCGTCTTCATCGCTGCGCCCCTGATCGGCCCAAACGGTGCCCGGACGCGCCTTTGAAAATGCCGCCTGCGGTCCTGTCTCGATGCGCAATGGCGGATCGCCGGCCAGCGTGAACAGGTTTTCGAAGAAACGCCGTTCCGCCGCTTCGAGAGACTCGGCCTGCACCACCGCCACGGTTTGGAACCCCGCGCGGCTCAGCTTCCAGCGCAGCAGTTCCTTGCCCTCAAGCCCGACAAGAAAATTCAGTGCCAGGAAAATACCAAGGACCGCGACGAGATCGATACCGGCAAAGTTGGAAAGCCCTACGACGATGACAAGCGCGAGAACATATCCGGCCAGTTCGAGCCAAAGACCGCGAACGCACAGCCAGACCGGAGGGAAGAAAAATGCGCTCCAGCAGAAGCCGTCCCGGACCAGAATCGTGTCGTCCGGGGTCTCCGCGATGATGCGGAATTCCTCTTCCGGATGATGCACCGTGAAACTACGCATTGTAACTGCCTTGCAGATTCCGAAACGTCAGTCGCCGAGCTTGCCCTTGGTCGAGGGGATGGCATCCGCCTGCCGCGGATCCGGTTCAATGGCGTCGCGCAGGGCGCGGGCCAGTGCCTTGAAACACGACTCGACGATATGGTGATTGTTGTCTCCGTAGAGATTCTCGACATGCAGCGTGATGCCGGCATTCTGGGCGAACGCCTGGAACCACTCCCGGAACAACTCGGTATCCATCTCGCCGATCTTGGGACGGGAGAACTCGACATTCCAGATCAGGTACGGTCGACCGGACACGTCGATCACGGCACGGCTCAATGCTTCGTCCATGGCAAGCATGGCGCTCGCGAACCTGCGGACGCCGCGCATGTCGCCCAATGCCTTGCGCAGGGCAAGACCAAGCGCAATGCCGGTATCCTCGGTGGTATGGTGCATGTCGATGTGGAGATCGCCCTTTGCCCGCACCGTCACATCGATGAGCGAGTGCTTCGAGAGCTGCTCGAGCATGTGATCGAGAAAGCCGACGCCTGTCTGGACGTCATACTTCCCGGTTCCATCGAGATTGATCGAAACGGAAATCTCCGTTTCGCTGGTCTTGCGTTCGACCTCTGCGGTTCGCATCTCAGCGCTCCGAATTCTGCGTCATGATGTCGGCGGACCCACCGTCGGGAAAATCGGCCCGCCGAGACGAGCGCACTTTTATCAGGTCGGCCTGAGGATGGCCAGTTGCCGCATGGATGAAACGGAATTGCACGTTAACGCTTGCGTCAATCCCTTTACAGCCTGCCGAAACGCGCCACTTTACCTTTTGTGCCGGAGTCCATAAATGTCACCGGTGAAAACGTGGCTCGGCTGCAGTTCCCAAACCCGGCAAGGACAACGACGTGGCGCAGGAAACGAATAATCCCTATGGAATCTGGCATGGCACCACAATCCTGACCGTGCGCAAGAGCGGCAAGGTCGTGGTTGCCGGTGATGGCCAGGTCAGTCTGGGCGACACCGTGATCAAGGGTAATGCCCGCAAAGTGCGCCCGCTCGGAACCGGCAACGTCATCGCCGGATTCGCCGGTGCGACGGCGGACGCCATGACCCTGTTCGAGCGTCTTGAATCGAAACTCGAACAATATCCCGCGCAGTTGACGCGTGCCTGTGTCGAGCTTGCGAAAGACTGGCGGACGGACCGGTATCTGAGGCGGCTCGAAGCCATGATGATTGTGGCGGACAAGAGTGCCAGCCTCGTGCTCACCGGAACCGGCGACGTGCTCGAGCCCGAGGGCGGCGTCATCGGCATCGGGTCCGGCGGCAACTATGCCATGGCCGCGGCCCGCGCCCTGATTGACCAGGATCTGGAAGCCGAAGAGATCGCGCGGCGCGCGATGAAGATTGCCGCAGATATCTGTGTTTATACGAACGAGAGTATTGTAGTCGAAACCCTCAGCGAGTAACCGGCCTCTGCGCGGACACCTGAAGTCCGCAGCGTTGACTGCCCATCCGAAAGCCATTTCATGACGGACTTTTCTCCACGCGAAATCGTATCCGAACTCGACCGCTACATCATCGGCCAGCGCGACGCCAAACGTGCGGTGGCGATCGCCCTGCGCAACCGCTGGCGGAGACGGCAGCTGGAAGGGCAGATGCGCGAAGAGGTGCTGCCGAAGAACATCCTGATGATCGGTCCGACCGGCGTCGGCAAGACGGAGATCTCCCGCCGCCTGGCGCGGCTGGCCAATGCGCCCTTCGTGAAAGTGGAAGCGACCAAATTCACCGAGGTCGGCTATGTCGGCCGTGACGTGGAACAGATGGTTCGGGACCTCGTGGAAATCGGCATCGGCCTGATCCGCGACTCCAAGCGCAAGGAGGTCGAGGCGGCAGCACATCTCAACGCGGAAGAGCGCGTGCTCGACGCCCTTGTCGGGGAGAACGCGAGCGCCTCCACCCGGGAGAGCTTCCGCAAGAAACTTCGCGACGGCGAGCTCGACGACAAGGAGATCGAGGTCCAGGTCGCCGACACCGGCATGTCCATGCCGAGCTTCGAAATCCCCGGCATGCCCGGCGCGCAGATGGGGATGCTGAATCTCAATGACGTGTTCGGCAATGCCTTCGGCGGGCGGACAAAACCCCGCCGTATTCAGGTCAAGGACAGCTACGAGATCCTCATGGCCGAGGAGTCCGACAAACTGCTCGACGAGGAACAACTCGTCCATGAAGCAATCGATCTGGTGGAGAACAACGGTATCGTCTTCCTCGATGAGATCGACAAGATCTCGGCGCGCTCGGACCGGGCCGGCGCCGATGTGAGCCGCGAAGGCGTGCAGCGCGACCTGCTGCCGCTGATCGAAGGCACGACAGTGAGCACCAAACACGGGCCGGTGAAAACGGACCATATCCTGTTCATCGCGTCGGGCGCATTCCACGTCGCCAAGCCGTCGGATCTGCTGCCTGAACTGCAGGGCCGCCTGCCGATCAGAGTGGAGCTGCGCGCGCTTACGAACGAGGACTTCCGGCGCATCCTGACCGAACCGGAAGCGAGCCTGGTCAAGCAGTACAAGGCCCTTCTGGCGACTGAAGGCGTCGAACTGGATTTTACCGAAGACGGTATAGACGCGGTCGCCGACCTTGCCGCCGAGATCAACTCGACGATCGAGAACATCGGTGCACGCCGGCTACAGACCGTGATGGAGCGGGTGCTGGACCAGATCAGCTTCGACGCGACCGACAAGTCGGGCGAGACCGTTGTGATTGACGCGGCTTACGTGGACGAACATATCGGCGACCTGGCGAAGGACGCGGATCTGTCGAAATTCATTCTCTGATCCACAGGTTCTCAACAGGGTGTCCACGTTTTCCCGGCAGCGTTCTCACTGCTTTTTCCGCTGTTTTTTCCTCTTGTTGCCCACAGAGTTATCGACAGGTTTTCCGCCCGACCGTTTTCGCAACTGCCGGATCATCTGCTCCAATTCCGCATGATCGAGGCTCGCGATGCTGTCCGCCATCAGGTTGGCAAGTTCGGTCGCCTTCGGATCAAGGCCGGCCGTGTCGATGACCACCCGGGGATGGGAAATTGCTGCCAGCCGCTCGATTTCCTCCGCCTCGTCCCAGATCACGTTGAAAAACGTGATGATCCGCTGAACGAGATACCAGCTCGGACGGCCCCGGCGCCCGTGCTCCAGCGCCGAAAGATAGGCGCTCGACACACCGATGGCGTCAGCCATTTCCTTGAGCGTGATTCCGCGTTGGGCGCGCAACGCACGCAGCTTGACGCCGAACGGGGTCAACGGCCCGGGCCTTTTGCACGACGAAGACGGACATAAAACGCGCCGCCGCCGCCATGTTTCGGATGCGCCGGCTGAAAGCCGGTCACCATGTCGCTGAATTCCCGCTCGCCAAGCCACTGAGGCAGCGCGCGCCGGAGCACGCCCTGCCGTTCCGGATCATGATAGATTTCGCCCGAATGCAGCGTGTGCCGGGCGAACGGCGCAGCACCCTTGCCCGTAATGACCAGGACCAGTCTGTATCCGCGCGCTATCGCGGTCGACAGGAATCCCCGCAAGGCGATTTTCGCTTCAGCCTGTGTGAGCCCGTGGAGATCTATCCTGGCATCGACTTCCACCTGACCCCGAAACAGACGCTGGCGCGTGCGCCGGTCGATCCCGGACAGGTCATTCTCCTGCGGGCGGACCGGCTGTGCCGGCGCCTGGTGACGGACCGCAGTCGAGGTTGGTGGAGGCTTGGGCTTTCGCGACGGTGGGCGATCGCCTGAAGGCTCCGGCGCCGCCGCGCCGGGAGACTGCAGGGGGTTGGCAAGGCGGGACCGGTCGATCGGTTCGACACCTTCAGTGACCTTGCGCCAGAGTTCGAGATCCTGCCGGCTCAGGCCGGGCGGTATTCGTGTGCGTCTGTCGTCGCGACCGCGATCGCTCATCAGTCTCGCGGACTTCCCGCATCGAGCGTCGCGGCGACAACATGCGGTACAAGAGCGTACAACCTGCCGGTGCTTTTCATGCGGCCCGCGACTTCCCCTGCCCTCTCCCCGGACCCCCAGAAAACGTCGCCCCTGACTGCGCCCAGAATCGCCGATCCGGTGTCCTGAGCGATCATCAGTCTGCGAAAATTCTGTTCAGCACCGCTTTCGCCGGACGGCGCGGTCGTGTCGAGCCAGAACAGCGAACCGTAAGCATGGAACCGCCTGTCGACCGCCAGCGACCGCCCCGGTGTCAACGGCACGCCCTGCGCGCCCGGCGGACCCAGTTCGGGATCCCCGTCGATCAGACGAAAGAAGATGTACGACTTGTTCTGCCACATCAGAGCATCGGCCTGATCCGGGTTGGACCGCAGCCACGCCTTGATGGACTGCATCGAGACGTCTTCCTTCTTGATCTCTTTCCTTTCAATGAGAACGCGTCCAATCGGTGTATAGGGCTGCCCGCTCTTGGCGGCGAAGCCGACCCGCTGGACACTGCCGTCAGCGAGACGGACCCGGCCCGATCCCTGAATATGAAGGAAAAAGGCGTCAACCTTGTCCTTGAGATAGAGTATCGGCTCGACCTTGTCCTTGAGCGCGCCTCTCTCGATCTCTTCGCGGGTGAAGTAAGGACGGGCACGGCCGTCCACGATACGGCCCCGTTTCAGGTCGCGCGCCGACGGATCACGCGGAACTGCAGCGTCGAACAGAACAAGGTCCGACGGCCGGGCATAAAGCGGAACCGGGTATTCCGGGCCGGGCTCTCTGGAGCCAAGCAGTTCCGGCTCGAAGTAGCCGGTGAACAATCCGTCCGGACCGTCGTCACCGGAAATGGCAACCGGCCGGAAATGTGTCTCGAAGAATGCCCGCGCCCGGGCATCGGTAACCGGATCGACCAGTTCCCGAACAGCGCGGCAGACCAACCGCCAGTCCGCCACCGACCCGCCGGTCATACCCATCGTGTCGCCGTCTGGGCGTTCGTCGAGAAATATGCAGGAGCGCCGGAATGCGGACAGGATCTCGGCATGACGGTCATCACGCCATCCGGGCAAAGCATCGAACCCTGTCGCCGGCGCTTTTTCGGCCTGGCCGTCAGGCGGCACGGCGGGACGCCAGAAATAGACGGTGGTGGCGACGCCGAGCCCGATGCCTACAATGACGGCAAACGATATCGGCGCGATGCTGCGGAGCCATTTCGGGAGCATTCCCATCGCTGCCGCAGTCGGAACTCAGTTGGCAGCCTCGGTGGCCACCAGCTGCCAGTTCGGATCGCGCGATGACACGTCGCGGCTGAACGTCCAGATGTCGACCACTTCCCGCACCCGCTTGGGATCGCCGTCTATGACGCGGCCTTCGGAATCCTTGGTCGCGGAAATCAGTTCGCTTACGAACTTGACGGTCACCCGGGCCTTGCGGTCCTTCAGTTCGGCCTCGATGATGGACGCCTTGTCGATACCGACAAAGCTGGACTCCATTGTTTCCTTGCGCTTCTGGCGATCGGAGATGGCTGAGTCGAAACTGGAAAACACGTCCTTGTTGAGCAGGTTCTTGAGCGTTCTCCGGTCGCCGTCGGCGAAGGCGGTCACAATCAGCTCGTACGCCACTTTGGCGCCGTCGATGAACCCGGCCGGCGTGAATGTATTGTCGGCAGCGGCGATTTCGTCCAAAGAGGTGGCCAGCGGTGTATCCGGCTCGGCATAACCGCCCCACACGGGTTCCGGTTCGTCCCGGTTTTGCTGTTCGGCATTCGCCGGCTCGATCTTCGCGGTGCCGGGCATGGTGATGACGTTGCCTTCCTGGGCAGCCTCGTCACCGGGCTTCTGATTGACGTCGCGCTGCGAATACGGATCAAAGGGCGGGCGTTCGTTGCCGGTCCGCCTGCCCAATACACCGCGGAGTCGCAGGAAGATGACAACCGCGAGTACGAGGAAAAACAGTGTTGTAAGATCGAATGCGTCACTCATTTTGATCAATGCCTTCCTGGCATACCTGAATTCGGTGCCGGCGGAGAGATGGACATCAACAAGCAGGAGCTTGCCAAATGTCACATTGCGGCGAACCGACGCGCTGCCTACATGTATAACGCAAGTAAGGCAACCCGGCGAGCAATCAGCGCAATTTACGCTGAATTGTCGCGCCTGCCGACCAAACCCGTCGATTATGCTTTATTCATGACATTCTTAACAAAGGCCGAACCGGATTGAGATTCCTCCTGCCCCTCCTTTTTATCGGCATTCCGATAGTCGAGATCGCCATGTTCATTCAGGTCGGCGATCTGATCGGCCTCTGGCCTACTCTTGCCACGATCGTCCTTACCGCCGTCATCGGGGCCAAGATCCTGCGCCATCAGGGGCTTGCGACGATCGCAAAGACGCGGAGCAGCCTCGATCGCGGCCGACTTCCCATCGATTCGGTGGTTCACGGTCTGTTTTTGCTGGTCGCAGGCGTATTACTGTTGACCCCCGGATTCCTCACCGATGCCGTCGGCTTCATTTTCCTCGTTCCGCCGGTGCGTCTTTCGATAGCACGATGGATAAAGAACGTCGTGCGGCAATCGCCGAACGTCCATGCCAGTAACATTGATATGGGTCATTTTGATCAGGAAACAACCGGGCCGCACAGCGCGAACCGGGACAAAGCGGGTCCGGTCATCGAAGGTGAAATAGTCCAGGAAGACAAACCCTCACAAAGAGATGATGAAGATGATTCGCCCTGGCGGCGGTGACGTCCGGCCACAGCGGCGTTCCGGTATTGTCGGAATGGTGCATCCATGTTAGCCACTTGCCGCGAGTGAAGGGAATTGCGCCTGGTCTGCGGAAGAAGAACAGCGTCGGGGCGTCAGAACAAGGAACGGAAAAATGACCGATGACTCCAACGCTGGCCCGGAAGAGAACGGGGCAGCCGCAGCGAATGGTGAAGATGGCGCAACCGGCGGTGACGCACCGTCCATGCGCATCCTCGCGCAGTATCTCAAAGACCTCTCGTTCGAGAATCCCAAGGCGCCGCAGTCTCTCATGAATCCGGAGTCAAATCCGCAGATCGACATCTCGGTGAATGTCAACGCGCGGGCCCTGGCAGAGACGGATTTTGAAGTCGAACTCGAACTTCAGGCCAAAGCGGTGGAAGCTGACGAAGTTGTGTTTGCGGCGGAGATTCTCTACGCCGGCATCTTCCGGCTGGAGAACATGTCGGAAGAAACCATGCACCCGGTCGTGCTCGTCGAATGCCCGCGCATGCTGTTCCCGTTTGCCCGGCATATCCTGGCCGACGCAACACGGAACGGCGGCTTCCCGCCACTGATGATCGATCCGATCGATTTCGCCAGCATGTACAATCAGCGCATCGAACAGGAGTCGGCCACCGCCTAGAGTGAAATCGGATCAGCCGACGAATTTCTTCCAGACAGCGTTCTCGCCAAGAGTGTCGACGAAGGCCTGGTGATCAGCAGCTTCGTCTTCGCTCAGGCGTGACGGAAGCGGGCGCGGACGCGGCTGATACGCCGTCTTAGCGACCTCGCGGCTGCGGGGCCCCGATTTGACATCAACCAGAGTGAGGTGCGGCTGCCGTCCGCCGATCAGCTCGAGATAGACTTCCGCCAGCAACTCGCAATCGAGCAGCGCGCCGTGTTTGGTTCGAGCGGAGTTGTCGACGCCGTACCGTCGGCACAAGGCGTCCAGACTGTTCTGACCGGTCGGGTGCTTGCGCCTTGCGATATGCAGGGTGTCGATGGCCCGTTCCGATGGCATGGTCTGGTGCCCGGCGAGACGCAGCTCGTAGTTCAGGAATTTCATGTCGAAGGACGCGTTGTGGATCACCAGCGGCGCGTCTCCGACAAATTCCAGGAACGGTGCGGCAATCTCCGCGAATACGGGTTTATCCGACAGGAACTGTTCCGACAGGCCGTGGATCTCAAAGGCCTCGGTCGGCATGTCCCGTTCAGGGTTGATGTAGACGTGATAGGTCTCGCCGGTGGCCACGTGATTTATCAGCTCGACGCAGCCGATCTCGACGACCTTGTGGCCGTCCTCGGGCTTCAGCCCCGTGGTCTCGGTATCGAGAACAATCTCACGCATCGCTTGCGTCTCCCGATCTCAACTGTGCCACGATTCGCTCGACCTGTCGGAGCGCATCATCCAGGCCGCGGCTGGAATCCACAATAAAGTCAGCCCGAGACCTCTTTTCTTCGTCAGGTATCTGGTGTGACAGGATCGCGTGAAACTTCTCTTCGGTCATTCCGGGCCGGGCCAGGACCCGGGTTCTCTGAACGTCCGCCGGCGCGCTGACCACGACAATCCGGTCGACACGATCCGCGCCGTCTGTCTCAAACAGGAGAGGAATGTCGAGAACAACGATGTCATGTCCATCGTCTCGCGCATCGTCCAGGAATTTCCCCTGCATCTTTCTGACGAGCGGATGAACGATGGCTTCCAGTTTTCTCACTGCGGCCGGTTGATCGAGCACGGCCTTCGAAAGTGCACCGCGGTCGACCGCACCGTCGACCACCGTACCCGGAAAGGTCTCACCAACCGGGCCGACCGCATCACCTCCGCGCGCGTACAACGCATGGACGGCGGCATCGGCGTCGAAGACCGGGACTCCAAGCTTGCGGAACATTCCGGCCGTTGCCGTCTTGCCCATCCCGATCGAACCGGTGAGGCCAAGAATAATCATGAATGTCGCCCGATATCGTTTTCGATCATCGTCCGCAGCGCACTGTCAACTTCGGGTCGGACACCAAACCAGGCCTCGAATCCCGGAACGGCCTGATGGAGCAGCATGCCCAGGCCGTCAACTGTCCGGAGCCCGGCGGCTGCGGCGTTCTGCAGAAGACCGGTCCGCAGCGGAACGTAAACGATGTCGGATACCACGGCATCTCGCGGCAGGGATGAAACGTCGATCTCGAGCGGCGGCATGTCCGCCATGCCGAGAGACGTCGTATTGACCAGGAGCTGCACGGAATCGAGCGCCACCTTATAATCTGACCAGGGAATGACGGTCGCACAGGGACAAAGCTCGCGCGCCAGGGCGGTTGCGCGATCGATGCTTCGATTGACAATCCGGATCTCAGGAACGCCATCTTCGACCAATGCAGCCACAATGGCACGGGCAGCGCCGCCCGCGCCCAGTACCGCAACCGGTCCCGCAGGCGAAGACCATGCGGGAATCGTCGAGCGCAGGTGCGCCATGAAACCGAAACCGTCGGTGTTGGATCCGGTGAGTGCGCCGTCCCGCCAGAACAGCGTATTAACCGCACCGAGGCGGTCGGCGGCTTGTTCCGTCTGCGAAACGAGCGAGAACACCGTCTCCTTGTGCGGGATCGTGACATTGCCACCGATGTAACCTGAGTCCTTGAGGCCTGCGATGAACCCGTCCAGATCCTCCGGCCCTACGGGAACCCGCTCGTAGTGACCGTCGATTCCATACCGTTCAAGCCAGTGATTGTGGATCATCGGGGAACGGGAATGTTCGATCGGCCATCCGATCACGAAGGCCTTTCGTCCGGATGGCGCCCGGGCCGTCATGATTCAATCGCGCCGTGGCTGCGCAGGAACTCGAGCAACGGGAGCAACGGAAGGCCGAGAACAGAAAAGTAGTCCCCTTCTATGCGCTCGAACAGCTGGGCACCCAGTCCTTCGAGCTTGTAGGCGCCGACGCTTGTCAGAATGTCTTCACCGCATTCCGCCAGGTAGCTTCCCAGAAAGTCGTTCGAGAAGTCGCGCATCGTCATCGTGACCGACGCCTCGTGATGCCAGATGACGTTACCCGCCTCGGCGCAGGCCACGGCACTGTGCAGGACGTGGGTCTTTCCTCGCATCGCAATGAGAGCGTCACGGGCCTCATTCATGCCTTTCGGCTTGTCGTAGAACGTGCCTTCGAAGCCGAGGACCTGATCAGCGCCAATGACCAGGCTTGACGGCGCCTGCTCCGAAACTGCGGTCGCCTTGGTCTGCGCAAGGATCGTCGCGAGATCTTCTCCGGTGATTTCACCACGCTCCGATTTCAATGCGGCTTTGACGGCATCCTCGTCCACCGGCGAGTGTCTGACGTCGAACCGGAGACCTACGCCACCCAACATCTCGGCGCGAACCCTGCTCGCGGAGGCAAGAACGAGATTGATGCCAGACTGTTGGAACGCGGACATCAGATATGCTGACGCTGATAGTAGAGGTTGAGGACAGCAGCCGCCGTTTCCTCTATCGAGCGGCGGGTCACGTCGATGACGGGCCAATTGTGCCGGGCGCAGATCTTTCGCGCATATGTCAGTTCTTCGGCGATCTTTTTCTTGTCGATGTAGTCAGTCTCATCGGTTTCATTGAGAGAGAGCAGCCGATTGCGCCTGATCTGGACAATCCGTTCCGCACTTGCCACCAGACCGACGACAAGTGACGTCTTCACCTTCTCGAGCTGCGGTGGCAGTGGAACGCCCAGGACCATGGGAATATTGGCCGTCTTCACTCCCCTGTTCGCCAGATAGATGCTGGTTGGTGTTTTTGAGGTTCGGCTGATTCCCACAAGGACGACGTCCGCCTGATCGAGCTCGGCGGGAAGCTGGCCGTCATCGTGCATCATGGTGAAATTCAGCGCATCGATGCGGCGGAAATATTCAGCATTGAGCGCATGCTGGCCTCCGACCTGTGGCGTCGACTTGGCGTTGAGGTAGGTCGCCAGACTGGAAACAACCGGATCGAGCACCGAGACCGATGGTACGCCGGCATTGCGGCATCCTTCTTCCAGCGCGGCCCGGAGATCCTCGTTCACGAGTGTGAAAAAAACCATGCCCGGGTTGGCTTCGACATCGCGGACCACTGCCTCCAGCTGCTTGGTGTTCCTTATCAGTGCATGAACGTGCTCGATTGGCTGGAAGTCCGCATATTGAACCGTTGCGGCCTTGGCAACCGCGTTCAGAGTTTCACCGGTTGAGTCAGACACGAGATGAAGGTGGAAAAATTTTTTCTGCGCGTTCCTGTGGGGCATAAATCGCGTGGTCAAATGTTGAGGTTTGTTGATAAGTCGGCTCTCCGGCAGCCAGGCGGCGACACTGTTTCAGAAAGCACCTGATTTATCCAAAGGAAAATTCGCTGTGGAACACTTTGTCCTCTGGCGCGGAAAACGCGTTTGGACAATCTTATTCACACTGGTTCCACAGGGTGTAAATTCGATCCACCGTTTATCCCCAGGCCAAGCCTTTGAACAAAAGCAGATTTCCGGCTATTGCGGTAATTCACAATTCGATCCGGAAATCTGTTTCGGCGTCGGTGTTGCCGGTGGATGACTCTGGAATAACTTTCAATCCCCGAATCCCACAGACCAACAAAAACTACAATTAAGAATCTCTTAACTTTTTTATTGGGGAGCACAACGTGAAACCTGCGCACGCAGGCCCTTCACCGGTTATAGATAGCAGCGATATGCGCAAACTGATTAGAGTTCTCAAGGGACAGAGCGAAGCGGTCCCCCCTATCTGGATGATGCGTCAGGCCGGACGGTACTTGCCGGAGTATCGCGAGGTCAGAAAGCAGGCCGGATCGTTCCTCGATCTGTGTTACTCCCCCGAACTGGCTTGCGAGGTTACGTTGCAACCAATCAGGCGGTACGGGTTCGATGCATCGATTGTGTTCGCCGATATCCTCCTTGTGCCCGACGCCCTCGGACAGGATGTGGCATTCAAAGAAGGCGAAGGGCCGGTCCTCGAACCTGTCAACGGTCAAAGCGCATTCGGCAAACTCAGCGACAGTAAGCTGCATGACCACCTGGCGCCTGTGTATGAGACGGTTTCCAGGGTCCGCGAGGGGTTACCCGATGAAACGGCGTTGATCGGATTCTGCGGCGCTCCCTGGACGGTTGCCACCTATATGGTGGGCGGTCGCGGATCGCCGGACCAGAAGGCCGCGCGCATGGCCGGTTATTCGAGAGAGAAGTGGTTCGAGGATCTCATTGCGCTTCTGACGGAAGCGTCGGCAAGCTACTTGTGCCGTCAGATTGAGGCCGGCGCTGACTGTGTTCAGGTGTTCGACAGCTGGGCGGGCAATCTCGCTCCCATCGAATTCGATCACTGGTGCGTCGGGCCAACCAAGCATCTTGTCGAACTTGTGAGACAAACATATCCGGATGTGCCGATTATCGGATTTCCCCGCGGCTGCGGCCCTTCCTATCGTGACTTTGCTCTGAGGACCGGCGTCGATGCGGTCAGCTTCGATACAGCGGTTGATCCATCCTGGATTGCCGAGATTGCCCGAGCGCGCGCCACCCCGGGTAAACCGCAGTTCGCCATACAGGGCAATCTGGATCCCCTTGCAGTTGTTGCCGGCGGCGCAGTGCTGGATGAGGCGGTCGACAGGATTATGGATACGCTGAGTGGCGGGCCTTTCGTGTTCAATCTTGGACACGGCCTGGTGCCTGAGACACCGCCGGAACACGTGCAGCGGGTTATCGATCGGGTGCGCGGTCACAATGAGAGAAAGGCTGCACAGTGATTGCTGAACTGTATCTGTGGATCAAGGCACTTCATGTGATCTCGGTCATCGCGTGGATGGCCGGTATGCTCTATCTGCCTCGATTGTTCGTCTATCACTGCGATGCGGAACCGGGAAGCGTTCAGTCCGAAACCTTCAAGGTCATGGAACGGCGGCTGCTGAAGGTGATCATCAATCCGGCAATGATTGCGACCTGGATCTTCGGGCTGACGCTGGCGTTCACGCCGGGAGTTATCGACTGGTCCAGTGATTTCTGGATGCATGCGAAACTTTTGCTGGTGCTGGGAATGAGTGCCGTGCACGGGATGTTCTCCAAGCACGTGAAGGCATTTGCTGCGGACAACAATCAAAAATCAGCCAAGTTCTTCCGTATACTGAATGAAGTGCCGACCGTCATCATGATCGGTATCGTCATTCTGGTTATCGTGAGGCCGTTCTGAAGAGTGATTTGACTTGGAGATCACTCTGCGGTTTTCTTACCTGGTTCGATCTGTTATAAAGCGGCGATTCAGGTCGGAACTCGAATCCGATTGCGATCGTCCTACATAAGTGGTGCTGGTGACCAGGGATGCACATCCCGAACGTTGCCGGACAGCAAAGCACTCTTCAGATACTCACTCACAGAAAAGATCTTCGGGAAATCATTCCCATGATCCTTGACCCTACCTTCACCACCCTTCCCTGTCGGGGCCTGCTGTCCCGTATCCGGATTAAATTGTCATGACAGAAGTTGCCGAACTCGAAAAAACCAAACTACAGGACCTCAAGAGCAAGTCTCCGACGGAACTGCTCACGCTTGCCGAAGAGCTGGAGGTCGAAAACGCGAGCACCATGCGAAAGCAGGAGCTCATGTTTGCAATCCTGAAAAGTCTCGCCGAAAGGGACGTCATCATCATTGGCGAGGGTGTGGTCGAAGTGCTGCAGGACGGGTTTGGTTTCCTCCGGTCGCCGGATGCGAACTATCTCCCGGGACCCGACGATATCTATGTCAGCCCAAGCCAGATCAGGCGGTTCAGCCTGAGGACCGGCGATACCGTCGAAGGCGAGATCCGGAGCCCCAAGGACGGCGAGCGTTACTTTGCTCTTCTTAAAGTTAATACAATTAATTTTGAAGAACCGGAGAAAGCGCGGCACAAGGTACACTTTGATAACCTGACACCGCTATATCCGGACGAGCGTCTCGAGATGGAGACAGAGAACCCGACGGAGAAGGATCTGAGCTCTCGCGTGATCGATCTGGGTCGCGCCACTGGGCAAAGGCCAGCGCGGTCTGATCACGGCGCCGCCCCGGACAGGTAAGACGGTTCTGCTGCAGAACATCGCGCACAGCATCACCACCAATCATCCGGAGTGCTATCTCATCGTTCTACTGATCGACGAACGTCCGGAAGAAGTGACGGACATGCAGCGGTCGGTCCGCGGAGAAGTTATCAGCTCAACCTTCGACGAGCCGGCTGCCCGGCACGTCCAGGTTGCCGAGATGGTGATCGAAAAGGCCAAGCGCCTCGTCGAGCACGGGCGCGATGTCGTTATCCTGCTGGACTCGATTACCAGGCTCGGGCGCGCCTATAACACTGTTGTCCCGTCGTCCGGCAAGGTGCTGACCGGTGGCGTCGATGCGAACGCCCTGCAGCGGCCGAAGCGGTTCTTCGGTGCGGCCCGGAATATCGAGGAAGGCGGTTCGATGACGATCATTGCTACCGCTCTGATCGACACCGGGAGCCGGATGGACGAAGTCATCTTCGAAGAATTCAAGGGCACGGGTAACTCGGAAATCATCCTTGACCGCAAGGTGGCCGACAAGCGCGTCTTCCCGTCGATGGATATCGCGCGGTCGGGCACGCGTAAGGAAGAACTCCTCGTCAAGCCGGAAGTGCTCAAGAAGATGTTCGTGCTCCGGCGGATCCTCAACCCGATGGGGACGGTCGATGGTATCGAATTCCTGCTTGATAAGCTGAAGCAGACGAAGACCAATGACGAATTTTTCGAGTCGATGAATACCTGATCGACCGTCAGGTTCCAGGCGCCGTCAGGGGGGCTCGACCCAACACCTCCGAAAGTCGATTCGGCTCCGTCACGGGCAGCGAGCAGGATGTGCCGCGGCAGACATAGGCCGTTGGTTTGCCGTCGACCTGTGACTTGCCAGCGGCGGGATGCTGTTCGGGCAAGGTGGTGCCGGGCGGAACATAAATGATCATCCGGTCCGGAAGGCTGTGTCCACTGATCTCTTCGACAAGCGCTGTGGTCCGCGGTTCGGACGGATCACCGACAATCACGATCTGAACCAGGTCCACCAGGGATTCAAATCCGTTGAGCAAGCCGGCGTGACCGAACAGATTGGCCTTAATGTCGCTTGAGAAGCCCTTCAGAATTGCATTTGCATCGCTGTGGAAAGACGGATCTCCGGTGATGGCATAAAGCCTCCCAAGGTTGCCAAGGGTTATCGCATTTGCATTCGGGATGGCATCATCGGCCGCCGTGCGGGTTCTGGCGATCAGGCCTTCAGCGTCATGCGCCGTGTAATAAAGTCCGCCCCTCTCCTCATCCCAATAGTCGTCTCTGAGTACGGTCGACCACCGCCTGGCCTGATCCAGGTAGGTCTGGTCGCCGGTTGCTTCGGACAGATTGAGGGCCGCCTTGATCATGTTGGCATATCCGTCGGCGTAGGCGGTGTGGCGGGCCTGGCCTTTGCGGTAACTGTGATAAAGACGATCGCCGTCGGACATGGATTCGGTTACGAAACGGAATGCCGTTGCAGCCGACTCGATCCAGTCGGTTCGCGAGAAGGTCATGCCGGCGAACGCAAGTGCCGCAATCATCAGGCCGTTCCAGTCGGTCAGGACCTTGTCGTCCCATCCCGGCCGAATCCGTTTGGCGCGACGTTTGAGCAGACGGGCGCGCATGTCCGCCAGTGCGGTCTCGTCGCTCTCGGAGCGCTGCTTCAGGCTGAGGAGACGGTTGGGTATCGAGTTGCCCTCCCAGTTCCCTTCGGCCGAGATGTCGTATACGGCCTTGAAGAGTTCCGAGTCCGCGCCGAGCACATTGTCGATTTCGGATTCACGCCAGACATAGAAGCGGCCCTCCTCCCCTTCGGAGTCAGCATCGAGGCTGGCCGCAAAGCCGCCGCCCTCCGCAATCATTTCGCGGAACAGCCAGTCGACGGTTTCGGCGATACGATTCTCAAGAAGCGGATCCCTCGTCTGCTGCCAGACCAGGGTCATCAACTCGACGAGAAGCGCGTTGTCGTAGAGCATCTTCTCGAAATGGGGGACCAGCCAACGGTCGTCGACCGAGTAGCGGGCGATAGCCCCCGCCGACGATGGTCGTAGATGCCGCCCTGGGACATGCGTGTCGAGGGTGACGGTCTACACGCGTGCCTGGTACCGGAGCGCTCGCCGGTCCGCTGCCAGGCCCGCCATAGCAGGGTGAAGAAGGATGGTCTGGGGGAACTTGGGCGCGGGCCCTTCAGCCCGCCTGCAACCTTGTCGACAAGCTCATGGGCACGTTCCGCGAAGTGATCGACGAGCGGCATTGAAACGGTGAAGTCCGGATCGGGCTCGGCGATATCGTTCAGGGCGTCGACCAGCGCCTTGCGGTTGATATCGACCTTGTTTCGTTCCTCCTTGAAGATCCTCGATACCTCCTTCAGCACCGAGACGAAACTGGGACGACCATACATGCCGGTCTTCGGAAAATACGTGCCGCCCCAAAACGGCTCGCCATCCGGGGTCAGAAACATTGTCAGTGGCCAACCGCCCTGCTCTCCGAGATGGTGGAGCGCATTCATGTAGATCCGGTCTATATCGGGACGTTCCTCGCGGTCGACCTTGATGTTGACGAACAGGTCGTTCATCACCGCGGCGGTGTCGTCGTCTTCGAAGCTTTCGTGGGCCATGACATGGCACCAGTGGCAGGCGGCGTAGCCGATGGACAGAAGGATAGGTTTATCTTCCTTTCGGGCACGCTCCAGGGCTTCCGGACTCCATGGCATCCAGTGTACAGGATTGTCCTTGTGCTGGATCAGGTAGGGGCTGGTTTCAAGGTCGAGCAGGTTTCTGGACATTCGTGCTCCGGTGTCCGAAGACGGTGAGATTGACGGGCTGCCGACGCTAGCGCAAGTGAGCGACGGTCGCGACTCCGGAATCCAGATGGAACGGGTCGATTCGGTTTCGATACGATATTGGTGCGCAAACAAACGAGATCAACAGATGAACCCCGGGACCATATTTGCATTGTCATCCGCGCCGGGACGGTCTGGTGTTGCGGTCATCCGTATCTCGGGACCGGAGGCGGGCCGGGCGTTGAGCGCGCTCACCGGAGACTTGCCAGAACCACGATATGCGTCGTTGCGAGCGATTCACAGCCCGCTTTCTGAAGAGGTGATTGACCAGGGGATCGTTCTCTGGTTTCCGGCGCCGCGGAGCTTCACCGGAGAGGATGTTGCGGAACTGCATATTCATGGTGGCCGTGCGGTGGTGACCGCCGTGCTTGAGGTTCTTGACGGGCTTGAAGGCCTGGCGCCGGCCGAAGCCGGGGACTTTACACGGCGGGCGTTTGACAATGGCCGACTCGATCTTGTCGAGGTTGAGGGTCTTGCCGATCTCATCGGTGCGGACACCGAGGCTCAGCGCCGACAGGCCTTCCGTCAGATGTCCGGACAGGTGAGTGCGCTCTACGAAGACTGGCGGGTTCGATTGGTCCGAGAACTGGCGTACTTCGAAGCACAGATCGATTTTCCCGACGAAGGCGATGTTCCTCAGGATCTGATCACTGCGTCACGGGCGCGCATCGCCGATCTTGTGGGCGAAGTCGGCCGTCATCTCGAGGACGGGCGGAAAGGGGAGCGCCTGCGGGACGGGGTTAGGATCGTAATCGCGGGGGAACCGAATGTCGGGAAGTCGAGCCTGATGAATCAACTGGCTCGCAGGGATGTCGCGATTGTTTCCGAGGAAGCCGGGACGACGAGGGACGTGATCGAAGTGCACCTTGATCTGGGTGGTGTTGCGGCGATCGTGGCCGATACGGCGGGACTGCGGGATGCTGAGAGCGCGGTCGAGAGTGAAGGGGTGAAGAGAGCCGAGCAGCGGATCGCCGATGCGGATATCGTCGTGTTCGTCTTTGACGGGGCTTCGACGTCATCGGAGGTCAAAAAGGCAGGGCAGCGGGCGGAGGCATTGGCGGCTTCGATTGTGGTTGCGAACAAGATGGACCTTCTCGAAACGTCGGTTCTGGAAGACGCTGCGTTGAGGTTTGCGACTCCGGTCTTCGCCGTGTCGGCGCGGACCGGGGCGGGCGTCGATGCGCTTGTCGAGCGTCTATCGGCGAAGGCCGGAGAAATTGCGGGCACGGGTGAAGATTCGGTCATTACCCGGTTGCGTCACAGACACGCGCTGGAACACTGCCGGGATTCCCTTGAGCGTGCGCTTCGGGCGGATCCGGACTATCCGGAGCTTGCCGGAGAGGACATGCGGGGGGCGGTGCACGCCCTGGGACGGATCACGGGCCGTGTCGATGTCGAAGACTTACTCGATGTGATCTTCGCGGACTTTTGTATAGGTAAATGAGATTCATGTTTCACGTGAAACATTCCACGTCCGAAACCGTTTTCGGTTCTTTACGCTGATGTCGGGAAGCTTTGACTAGACTCGGTCGGAAGCGTAAAAGCGGCGCAAGACTCATTCTCTCGTAGGATTGGCACGTGACTCGACTCGACTACGACGTGATTGTAATCGGCGGCGGCCACGCGGGCTGCGAGGCGGCGGCTGCTTCCGCGCGTCTCGGTGCCAGGACTTGCTTGGTCACGCATCGGTTCGCGACAGTCGGAGAAATGTCCTGCAATCCGGCCATCGGCGGTCTGGGGAAGGGACACCTCGTCCGGGAGATCGATGCGCTCGATGGTCTGATGGGCCGCGTTGCCGATGCCGGCGGTATCCAGTTCCGGATGCTCAATAAACGGAAAGGCCCGGCGGTGAGGGGGCCGCGCGCGCAATCGGACCGCAAGCTCTATCGCGCAGCGATGCAGTCGGAGATTTCCTCGATCAGGAATCTGAGTGTCATTGAGGGAGAAGTCACGGATGTCCTGGTGACGGACAAGTCGGTCTCGGGCGTGCGCCTGGCCGACAATACCGAAATTCGCGCGTCTGGCGTCGTGCTGACGACGGGGACATTTCTCAAAGGCGTCATCCATATCGGTGAGGACCGCATCCCCGCCGGTCGAATCGGCGAGGCACCGGCGGTGGGGCTTTCCGACCGGCTTTATGGACTGGGCGTCCGGATGGGCCGGCTCAAGACCGGGACGCCGCCTCGGCTCGATGGAAAGACGATTGCCTGGAAGTCTCTGGAAGAACAGAAGGGCGATAGTCCGCCCGTGCCGTTCTCCTTTCTCACGGAGAGAATCACGACGCCTCAGATCTCATGCTTCATCACCGGAACGACGCGACAGACGCATGAGGTGATCGAAAACAATCTCGGCCGCGCTCCGATCTATTCGGGGCAGATAGAGGGTGTCGGCCCGCGGTACTGTCCGTCGATCGAGGACAAGGTGGTCCGATTCGGCGAACGCGACACCCATCAGATCTTCCTCGAGCCGGAAGGCCTCGATGACCATACGGTCTATCCGAACGGCATTTCGACGTCGTTGCCCGAAGAGGTTCAGCTTGCATTCCTGAAGACGATACCGGGCCTTGGGAACGCGCAGATCGTCAGGCCCGGATACGCCATCGAATACGACTACGTGGATCCGCGGGAACTCGAACCGAGCCTTGAGTTGAAGCACATGCGCGGGCTCTATCTCGCCGGACAAATCAACGGCACGACAGGTTACGAAGAGGCGGCGGCGCAGGGCCTCATGGCCGGTCTGAATGCCGCGCGATCAAGCGCAGGGCAGGGGGCGATCGTCCTCGACCGGGCCGAAGCCTATATTGGCGTCATGATCGATGATCTCGTGACAAAAGGCGTGACCGAGCCCTATCGGATGTTCACGTCCAGGGCCGAGTACCGCCTCACATTGCGCGCTGACAATGCGGATCAGAGGCTGACGCCCGTCGGGATCGAGATCGGCTGTGTTGGCCAGGACAGGGCGAAGGCGTTCAATGTCAAGGCTGAGGCGCTTGCCCACGCCCGGGACCTTGCCCGCAGTCTTACGCTAACCCCGAACGAGGCTGTCCGGCATGGCCTGAAGGTGAACCAGGACGGTGTCCGGCGGAGTGTTCACGAACTGTTGGCCTACCCTGATCTGGACCTGGAGCGCCTGGCGGAAATCTGGCCGGAGCTCAGGGGCCTTCCTGCCGCGGTTGCCGAGCAGCTCGAAATCGATGCGAAATATTCCGGCTATCTCGATCGCCAGGATCTCGATATCCAGGCGTTTAGAAAAGATGAACAACTGGTTCTTCCCGGGACAATCGACTACGGCGCAATAGGAGGACTGTCGACGGAGGTCCGGCAGAAACTGGAATCGGTCCGCCCGCGGACGCTCGGTCAGGCGGCCCGGATCGACGGTATGACACCGGCCGCGCTGACCCTGTTGCTCGGACACGTCAAGCGTGGCGGCCACAAGGTACGGCAATCCGCCTGAGGCATCTTCAGGATCAGAGATGGCAAGCCTTCCGATCATTTCGGGACCAGAAGATTTCGCGAATCGATTCGATATTTCACGTGAAACATTGGATCGGGTGACGACGTATGTTGCTCTCCTGGAACGCTGGCAGAAACGAATCAACCTGATCGGGCGTTCGACCGTCGAGGAGATCTGGCACCGTCACGTCGCCGACTCAGCTCAGCTTCTGGAGTTCATCCCTCGCACCGGGCAGCGGGTCATCGACCTTGGTTCCGGCGCCGGCATGCCGGGGATGATTCTGGCGATGATGTTCGCCGACCGCGGACCCGGTCATGTCCATCTTGTCGAGAGCAATGCAAAGAAATCCGCATTTCTCCGGGAGGCCGTGCGGGTGACCGGAGCGGCTGCGACCGTCCATGCGACGCGTATTGAAAGCATTGATGTCAACGCTCTGTCGCCTGTACCGCATATCGTGACGGCGAGGGCGCTTGCACCCCTGACAGACCTGCTCAATCTCGCCCAACAGGCGCTGCAAGACGGTGCTGTGGGTATTTTTTTAAAGGGACAAGATGTTGATGATGAATTGACCGAAGCAGCTAAATATTGGAGACTCTGCGTGGATCGGGTGCCGAGTCGCATCCATAGCGGCGGAACCATTCTCATCGTTAAAGAGGCCAGTCGTGTCGACACTTGAAAGCAGCGCGCAAGACCTGAACACCGCAGCCAGGCCCAGGGTTCTGGCGCTCGCCAATCAGAAAGGTGGTGTGGGCAAGACCACCACCGCAATCAATCTGGCGAC
>CBDHYJ010000043.1:0-7949 GCA_965275905.1 Hyphomicrobiales bacterium
GCTTTCATTGCCTGAAATTCTGGAAACTCGGAGTATGAAAACGACCATCTGGCGAGCCGGCAAAGACCGAGTCAATACGTGACGGGCCCCAAAAACTGGGCGCCGGCATTCCCACGACCCCGGCCGAGGTCCCTAGAGCAAAATCCGATTAGGTTGACTCACTCTGTTTCAACCTAATCGGATAAATTTGCTCTATATCTTAAAGTGTTAGAGCATCTTTATGCGTTCGGATTTCGCGACGAAACGCGTCAGTCTGAACGCATGATGCTCTAGCGATCTGCCGGCGTGTAAACGATGGCCCGGACGGGTGTCGGCTCGTAACCGGCGGCGGCATTATCCCGTTCGGGGCAATTGGAAATGATGACCAGTACGTCTCGTTCCGCCATCAGGTCCACATAGTCGCCGGGCTTGGAAAGGCCGTCTGCAATCGCGATCTCCCCGTCTTCACGAACCGGAACGTACATGAAGAAATTCACGTTCGCGGCGATGTCCTTTTCGCCCATGCCGTGCTTGGCAAGTTCCTTCTCGAAATTCTGCTGGCAACCCCAGCTGTTCTCCTTCTCGAAACGGACGCGGTCGATCTCGATCGAACAGCACCCGTACAATGTGTCATGGGATCCGCAGGTGTCGGCAATTATCGTCATCATCGGACGCGCGCGCACCGACCAGAGAACGGTCCCCTGCCCGAGATAGATGTTGTTGTTGAGCTTGATCGTGTTGGCGGCGTTGTAGCGCTCTGCCCTGTCGGCCAGGTCGTAACAGAGAAAATCCACCGCCTGCTGCCCTTCAATGTCGACCAGACGGACAACATCTCCCTTGCGCACCTCCGCGCTCCACGGCTCACAGGCAGGCACAACGGTATCTTCAATCACCTGCCCTGGAATTGTCATTTGCCCTTCAGTCATGAAATTGTGTCCTCATCCCCTGCCAATGCATGCCATGTCATGGCAAACGCCCGAAATCTGATCTCATCTTCGGCACAATCACCGCCTTACCAACTGTTTTTCCACGCAAAGGGGTTGCGTCGCGTAATGTATCATTGATACTAGTTGTACTAATATTAGTACAACCATATCAATTGCCAAGAGTGAAGCCAAGAGACAGGGTGAATTGATGGTTCTGGCGGGGACACGCAGGAGCGAGTGGAACACGTAATGGGGCCTTTCGATTTTCCAACCGAAATAGACGATCAGCAGGTCTATCGCCAGACGGTCGCGCGGCTCGGCGAGAACGGCGTAACACTGCCCACATTCGCCCAGCTCGCAGACCCGTTCGCCCTGTCCGACACCTTGCGTTCGAGCCTCATGTCCGTAGATCCCGATGCCGCCGATCCGGCGAACCTGTTCCGCGTGCACTGGTACAATGCGCCGGACCGCAAGGGTTTGGCGCGAACACCTGCCCATATCGTGCTTCCGGAAAGCCTGACCGGTGTCCCGGCAAAGATCGTTGTTGCATTGGGCGCCAACTTCCCGATGATCAACGCGCACAAGGTGCTCGCGGCCTACGCGTGCCTCGCACCGCGTCTGGTGACCGGCCGGTTTGACCCGTCGCGACAGCGCGCGGTATGGCCGTCGACCGGGAACTACTGCCGCGGCGGCATTGCCATCTCCCGCATTCTCGGCTGCAGAGGCGTTGCCGTGCTGCCTGAAGGCATGAGCCAGGAACGCTTCGACTGGCTGAAAGCGTGGGTCGCGGACGAGGCCGATATCATTCGCACGCCCGGAACCGAAAGCAACGTCAAGGAGATTTACGACAAGTGCGCCGAGCTCGAACGCAATCCAGACAACGAGATCGTCAACCAGTTCTCTGAATTCGGAAACTACCTCGGCCACTACGCCTGCACAGGTCCTGCTCTGCGGCGTGTGTTTGAAGATATTCAGGAAAATAGTCCCGACACGAGGCTGACGGCATTCGTCGCAGCGAGCGGTTCGGCCGGCACCCTTGGCGCCGGCGACTATCTGAAGGACAAGCTGTCGGCCCGCATTGCGGTCGTGGAGCCGATTGAATGTCCGACGCTTCTCTATAACGGCTATGGCGAACACAACATCCAGGGCATCGGCGACAAGCACGTACCGCTCATTCACAACGTGACGAACAGCGATTTCGTCATCGCCGTCCCGGACGCCGCGACGGACGGGCTCAATGTCCTGTTCAACTCCGCGGAAGGTCAGCGCTATCTCTCGCAACGCAAAGGCGTGGACGCAGGCATCGTATCGGCACTGCAGTATTTCGGCCTGTCGAGCATCTGCAACATGCTCGCTGCCATCAAGCTGGCGAAGTATCTCAACCTCAAAGAGCAGGATGTGATCGTCACGGTCGCAACCGATCCGGCCTCCATGTACGAGACCGAAAAGGCGCGAACGCTGCACAAGTTGGGATGGGACGGTGTCGACTCCGACGGCGCGGCGCAGCTGTGTGGCGCGCATCTGCAGAGCGTTGCCACCGACCATGTACTGGAGACGGACGAGGTGGACCGCAACCGCATGTTCAATCTCGGCTACTACACCTGGGTCGAGCAGCAGGGCATTTCCGTTGCCGATTTCGACAAACGCCGCGACCAGTCATTCTGGCGCGGCCTTCACGACCTCATACCGATCTGGGACGAGTTGATCATGCGCTTCAACAAGGACACGCGATCGGCCGCCGCGTGAGGGGCGATGCCGGGAAGGGAGAGACGTTTGCACGATGGCTGAAGAAACACTCGTATTGCCCCACCTGGAGTTACGGCGGCGCACAGCGGAGCGCGACCGGGGCCTGCGCGAGAAAGTCATGTCGCTCGAGGAGGCGGCGTCGTTCGTCTCGGACGGCGATCATGTGGCCCTCGGCGGCTGCACCATGTCGCGCACGCCAACGGCAATGATCTGGGCGCTGGTCCGGGCGAAGAAGAAAAACCTCGTCGTTTCGCGCAGCATTATGTCGTCGGAAGGCGAGGTCCTGTACGGCTCGGGCATCAGCAATCACGTGATCACGAGCTGGTTCAGCCAGGGGATCGTGTGGGGTGTCTCCAAGGTCATGCGCCACTATACCGAGAGCGGCGCGGCACGATTCGACGAATGGAGCCACATGTCGATTGGTCTGCGGTACCGGGCCGGCGCCATGGGCATTCCCTACATACCCGTGCGCTCGATGATCGGATCGGGAGTCAATGAGCGCCTTGGCGACGAAGTGAAGGAGGTTACCTGCCCCTTTACCGGCGAACGCCTGCTGGCCCTGCCCGCGCTCAACCCGGACGTCGCCCTCATACACGTGCAACGGGCGGATGCCTACGGCAACGCCCAACTCGACGGGCTCCAGTTCATGGATATCGACATCGCCATGGCGGCCAACCGCGTGATCCTGACCACCGAGCAGATCGTTTCCAACGACAGCATCCGCCGCAGGCCGGACCACACCCGTATTCCCTTCTTCACGGTCGATGCGGTGGTCGAGGTGCCGTATGGCTCAGCTCCGCACGAGTGCTACGGCGTATACGAGCCTTTCTTCGACCACATGGATGCACTCGCCGACCAGACCAAGAAGGATCCTGAACGCGGCATCAAGAAATACATCGACGACTTCTACTACGGCCCGTCGGACTGGGCGGATTATCTCGACCAGCTCGGGGCGGGGGCTCTCGTCGATGCAAGCCGGCGCGGACGGAGCATTTACAATGACTGAGCGCAAGAACTACACGGCATCGGAGCTGCTCGCGGTCATGAGTGGGCGCATCCTGAAGGACGGGCAGATTGTTTTCGCCGGTGTCGGCATTCCCCTGCTCGCCGCGACTCTGGCGCAGGGCGTCCATGCACCCGGCCTCACCATCTTGTTCGAAGGTGGCGTGATCGGGCCGTTCGTCGTGCCGGGCGAACTGCCGCCGTCAACGAACGAGCAACGCTGCACCCGGCGCGCCAACATGGTGCTGCCGATCACCGATGTGCTGCTGCTGCTGCAGCGCGGCTACATTGATGTCGGGTTCATGGGCGGCGCGCAGATCGACCGCTACGGCAATCTTAATAGCTCCTATATCGGCGACCCGGAAAAACCGGCAATCCGCCTGCCGGGAACGGGCGGCGGCAACGATATCTCAAGCCTGACCCAGATGATTGTCGCCATGAAGCACGAAAAGCGCCGCTTCGTCGACAAGGTCGATTTCATCACCAGTCCGGGCTTCATCGACGGCGGTTCCAGCCGTACCGACAGCGGGCTGATTGCCGGCGGCATGTACCGGGTCGTTACGGACCTCGCCATTCTCGGCTTTGACGACGAGACCAGGGAGATGAAGGTGCTTGCGCTCCACCCGGGCGTTGATCCGGACGAGGTGCGCGATAACACCGGGTTCGACGTTACCATCCCGGATCACGTGGGGCGCACCGAACCACCTCAGAGAGACGAACTTGCGGTGCTGCGAAATCTCGATCCGGACCGCCTGTACACCGCCTGACGCCGCACCAACACCACATCACACAGAGGGGACCCAAATGGCAAAGAACAAGACCGAATACGGCATCGCGATGCGCAACTTCCAGGCGTTCCCCGACCTGCCGGACGCGCAGCAGCTCATCGAGTACGGCGTGCGCATGGAGGAACTGGGATTTGAGTCCGTCTGGGTGTGGGATCACATCCTGCTCGGCGTCGATCCGCATTTCCCCATTATCGACGCGCTTTCCCTGCTGACCGCAGTGGCGGCGCGCACCGAGAAAATCAAGCTGGGCACAGGCATCCTCGTATTGCCGCTGCGTAATCCGCTTGTGCTTGCCAAGCAGCTTTCGAGCATGGACCAGATCTCCAGGGGCCGCCTCGTCCTCGGCATGGCGTCAGGCTGGTACAAGCGCGAGTTCGACGCCGTCGGAATCGACTTCCACAAGCGCGGCAAGATCATGGATCAGAACCTGGAGATCCTGCAGCGCCTGTGGACCGAGGACATGGTGTCAGGCGAGTTCCCACCGCACAACATGCGCGAATCGGTCATGTTTCCCAAGCCGTACCAGAAGCCCCGCCCGCCAATCCTCATCGGCGGATACGTCGATGCAGTGCTGAAACGCGCCGCGCTTCGAGGCGATGGGTGGCTGACCTATTTCTATACGCCGGAGGGCTTTTCCGAAGACTGGGCGAAAATCCGCTCCTTCGCCGAGGAAGGCGGAAAAGACCCCGACACGCTTCAGTCTACCAATCAACTCCCGATCATCGTCGGCGAACGCGACAAGGTCGAAGCCGACATGCTCGAGTGGCTCAACACCGAGTGGGACTTTGCAAGCTGGAGCAAATCGACGCCCGACAGTGCCATCATCGGCACAGTCGATGAATGCGTGGAGCAGTTGAAGGCGCACCTCGACACCGGCATCGACCGGATCATTTTCGTTCCCTACCGCTATCAGGACGACCAGGTCGAACTGATCGCAAACGAAATACTGCCCAAGTTGCGGGCCGCATAGGGAACTCCTCCCGGGCCCTCATCCTATCGCAAATTCGTGTTCCGATCGCGGTGGATGAGGGCTCAACCAGCCGTCACTATTCTGCCGCGACCAATCGGAGTGAAACCGGCAGCACATCCGGTTCGCGTTCACGCATGTCCCGGTCCCCGATCATACCGTATAGCGTGTTGCGCAGCATGGGCGTCCGGCCCGCTGCTCGGATCGTGGCGACCAGCCGGTCGGGTGTCATCTCCTGTCCGTGCACGGCACCGGCAGCGCGCGTGATGGACTCGTTCATAAGCGAGCCACCGAGATCGTTGACGCCTGCAGACAGGCAACGCGCCGCCCCCTCTGCGCCGAGTTTCACCCACGACGCCTGAATGTTGACGATCGCCGGATCAAGAACCAGCCGGGCGACCGCATGCATCAGCACCGCCTCGCGCCACGTCGGCCCGCGCCGCGACTCGCCCTTGAGGTAGATCGGCGCTTCCATATGTACAAAGGGCAGCGGTACGAATTCGGTGAAGCCCTCGGTTTTTTCCTGAAGCGCCCGCACGCGCAGCAGGTGCCGCGCCCAATGCCGGTAACCGTCGACATGCCCGAACATGATGGTTGCCGTCGAACGCAGGCCGACGCCATGCGCCGCTTCCATGACCTTGAGCCACTGGGCGGTATCGATCTTGTCGGCGCACAGATCGCGGCGCACCTCGTCATCGAGAATTTCGGCCGCCGTTCCCGGCAGGCTCGACAAGCCGGCGTCGCGCAGCCCCGCCAGATACTCCTCAAGGGGCAGCCCCAGCGTTTCCGCGCCATGTGTGACCTCAAGCGGTGAAAAGGCGTGGACGTGAATATCCGGCGCCGCCGCCTTGACCGCCTTGACGATCGCCATATAGGTGTCGCCCGTATAGCGCGCGCCGATACCGCCCTGCAGGCAGACCTCGCTGGCGCCCCGCTCCCAAGCCTCCGACGTTCTGCGCGCGATTTCCTCCAACGTCAGATCGTAAGGTTTGTCGCGGTGGCCCTGAGAAATACGGCCCTTGGAGAAGGCACAGAACCGGCAGCCATAGGTGCACAGGTTGGTGTAATTGATGTTGCGGTTGACGACGTAGGTGACCGTGTCGCCATTTCGCCGCCGCCGCAGGTCGTCCGCGGCTGACGCCACGTCGTCGAAGATCGCGCCGCGCGCGGTAAAGAGCTTGGCGATGACGGTCTCATCCAGCCGCCCGTTGGCAACAGCATCGAGAGCACGCGCGACGGCGCGGTGACGAAGGTTTAGCGCCGGAGCCCGGGGTCCCCTGTCTGGTGGCGGAGTTGTCGATCCGGCAAACCAGTCCTCTTCCCGGGCAAGCCCTTCCGCATCAGCGTGTTCGAGGAGCGCCATGTTAACGCATGGCTCCACCCAATCCTGCGCGCTGCGCACATATTCTGGATAAAGCGCCAGGCGCTCAGTGAGGAAGCGGCCTGCGCGATCTGTCTCCTCGGCCAGTTGGTCGAGATGGGGCCAGGGCGCTTCCGGATTGACATGGTCAGGCGTCACCGGCGACACGCCGCCCCAGTCGTTAATGCCGGCGCGCACGAGTTGCGCCAGCGCCCCGGCCCGCAGGTTCGGCGGCGCCTGAATGTTCATGTCGGGCCCGAAAATCAGCCGCGCAACCGCAATGGTCCAAACGTGCTCCTCCAGCGTCGGCTCTTCCGCCTGCGCCATCCGGGTTCCCGGCTTGGCGCGAAAGTTCTGAATGATGATTTCCTGGATATGGCCGTAACGCTCATGGCACGCGCGGATCGCCAGCAGGGCCTCAATGCGTTCGGCCCGTGTCTCACCAATCCCGATGAGCAGCCCGGTGGTGAAGGGTACGCGCGCGGCTCCCGCCGCTTCCAGCGTTGCCATCCGCACATGTGGGGCCTTGTCCGGAGAGCCATGGTGCGCAAAGCCCTTCTGCATCAGCCTGGGCGAGACAGATTCAAGCATGATCCCCTGCGACACGGACACAGCGCGCAGGCGCCCCAACCAATCTTCGTCCATGACGCCCGGATTGAGGTGCGGCAGCAATCCGGTCTCTTTCAATACAAGCCGTGCGGCACTCTCCAGATAGGACAACGTGCTGTCATGTCCGAGTGCATTGAGGGCGTCGCGCGCCGCCCTGTAGCGCAGTTCCGGTTTGTCGCCGAGCGTGAACAGGGCCTCCTTGCACCCCGCGGCAGCGCCGGCGCGCGCGATGTTCAACACGTCATCTTGGGAAAGATAGGCCTGTCCGATCTTGCTCGGTGTCTGCGCGAAGGTGCAGTAGTGGCACACATCTCGGCAGAGTTTGGTCAGCGGGATGAAGACCTTCTTGGAAAAGCTGACGCGCTCACCAAAACCGGCAAGCGTCCGCTCCTCGGCCATGTCGCAGAGCCGGTCAAGGTCGTCGCAATCTGCAAGCACCAGAGCCTCGTCCGCGGCAAGCCCGTCGCCACGACGCACGGGCATGAGCGATGGTCTTTCGGAAACCGGATCGAAACCGCCGACTGCCCTGCCGGGCCGCCGCTCTTGCGCCAAAATGTCTGCGAATTCCGGCA
>CBDHYJ010000044.1:0-20391 GCA_965275905.1 Hyphomicrobiales bacterium
CGAGCGACGCGATCTGCGCTGCGGCGAGTCGGTCCTGCAGCCAGTTCACTCGGAAGTTGGCGATCGACGGAACGTAGATCAGCACTTCGCCCATCATCACGAAAACGATCGTCAGGATGAGCAGCTTGCCCGAAAGGCCGCGCAGGACGCGCGGGCGCGCGGACTTTTCAGATCCGCCGCCGCCATCCGGTGCCGGTGACGACTGCTGCGTCATGTCACCCTCTCTCCCAACCGACTGATCAAATCCCGCGTCCCGATGACGAGGGATTTCAGCCAAACTTCGACAGGAACCTGATGATCCTTCGAATCCAAGGATTCGCGAGGCTCGGCGTATAATAACCGTAAGCAACGCGTTTGTTGACCTCGCCCAAAGTCGGGTACGGCGCAACAAATCCGGTCATATCCTTGATCTTCAATCCCGAGGTGATTGCCAGCACCCAGGGCTGCAACAACTCGCCGGCATTATGCCCCACGATCGAGGCACTGAGAATCTGCCCTTTTACGGTCGTCACAACCTTTACGAGGCCGTGGGTCTTGCGCTCCGCCTGCGCGCGATCGTTTTCCGCGTAAGGCCAGCGCAGCACCCGGATCTTGCCGTGACGTTCGCGCGCCGCTTCCTCGGTCAGACCGACATGGGCCAGTTCCGGATCCGTGTATGTAACCCACGGAATGGCGTCGTTGTTCACCTTGACCGGCAGACGGAACAACGCGTTCCTGATTACAAGTCCCGCGTGGTAGCCGGCCACGTGGGTGAATTGCAGGCCGCCCGCAACGTCGCCGATCGCATAGATCTTCCGGTTGCTGGTACGCAGGCCTGAGTCAACCGCGATGCCCCGCGGCGAGTACTCGACGCCGGCAGCCTCCAGGTTGAGGCCGTCCAGGTTCGGCTTGCGCCCCGTCGCCATCAAGAGATGACTGCCTTCTATCTTCTCGACCTCGCCGTCTTTTTCGATCTCCACGCGAACGCCATGACGCGCTTTCGCGATCCGGTTCACCTTAATACCGGAGCGGATATCGACGCCGTCGGCCTCGACGGAATCGAGCACGACCCGGGTCAACTCCGGATCATCCTTCGCCAGGGGCTCAAAGAGTTCCAGAACCGTCACCTTGCTGCCGAGACGGCAGTGCGCCTGCGCCAGCTCCATGCCGATCGGCCCGCCGCCAATCACAATAAGGTGGCGTGGCAGTTTCTGGTTCTCGAAAATGGTTTCGTTGGTCAGGTAGGGAACGTCTTCGAGGCCCTCGATCGGCGGCACCGCCGCCGACGACCCGGTCGCGATCACAAACCGTCTGGCGGAGATTTCATGATCGCCGGCGACCACCGTCCGCCGGCCCTTGAAGCTGCCGGCTTCCTCGATCACCGTAACGCCGAGGCCGGTGAACCTCTCGACCGAGTCGTTCGGTTCTATTGACGCAATTACACTATGGACGTGGCTGTTGACCTTGGCGAAATCCACCTTGGCCGGCTGAGGCGCCACGCCAAAAGCCTCGCCCGAGCCCATGGCATGCGCGTGCTTACCCGCAGCAATAAGTGCCTTCGACGGAACACAGCCGTAGTTCAGGCAGTCACCGCCCATCTTCCCTTTTTCGACAAGCGCCACGCTGACGCCGAATTGCGCCGCCGCGGCCGCCACAGACAGACCGCCCGAACCAGCGCCTATTACGCAGATGTCGACCGTATGTTTTGTCGCCATAAAAGGCCCGCTATGGTTTCGAGAATCACTGTGCCTGCGAACCGGCCCGCCCGCGAACCTTTTTTACTACCACCGGGATAAGCGCGACAACGCCAAGCGCAACGAATGCGGCGATAATTTCCGGCGTCAACAGTGTACCGGGATCAAGCGAGAAGCTGCAGGGGTGATCGGCAGCGCCGGAATGCTGGGCCAGACAGTCCTGATAAGCGGCCTGCTGCGCTTCGATTATGCTGTCGAGGCCAGCCCCGACAAACGCAAAGGCAAAGGTTCCGGGGATGATCCCGACGAAGGTGCCAATGAAGTAGGTTGCGAGCGGCACACCAAGAAATGCCGGCGCGAGATTGACCAGCCAGAAGGGAAAAGCGGGGACAAGGCGCAGAAACAGCAGGTAACTCAGGGCATCTTCCCGGAAGCCGGCCGACAATTTCTCCAGCCACGGCCCGGCCTTGTCGGCGAGCGCCTCGCCAAGCGACGTTCTGGCTATCAGAAACAGAAGGCTCGCGCCGATTGTCGCCGCCACCACGGTGACGATGCCGCCAACGAGCCAGCCAAAAAGGAAGCCGCCGGTAATTGTCAGGAGAGCGCCACCCGGGAGGGAAAGGGCGACGACGCCGATGTAAATCGCCGCGTAAGCCAGCAGCGCGAGCACGACATTCGATGAGACGAATCCCTGAAGAACTTCCCGGTTGGCCGCAATCTGTTCGAGCGACAAATACTTGTGCCATCCGTTCAGGTAGATAACCGCACCAACAGCAACAAGAACGAGCAGCGGCAGAAATTTCTTCAATGCGCCCGGTTTCGCCGCCGGGGCGCTTGATGGCTCTTCAGCCTCATTCATGGTCCTGCCACCCTTTGCTTTGCAGAATGCCACCGTATCACGCAGCCGGAGCGGATAGCCACTGCCCGGAGCGGTATACGCGCCGTTAGCGCAACAGTTACATATTCGGTCCGTGTGCAAATCGATAGTCCACTCAACTGGTTGTGAACAATCGTCATCATCAGGTGATAGGCCAAATTCCGTCTAATACGGACGCCCGGTTTTGTTGACTTCAACTCGATGAAACCGTATAAGCCCGCTCGACCGGACTTTAGCTGAAATTGCAGGCCGCGCTCTGTTCGCCGTTGAATAGCATAACGGGGGAGAAGGAGCCCGTAGCAGGGCCTGGTTTCGCGGAGATGAGACAGTGAAAAGAACTTATCAACCGAGCGTATTGGTACGCAAACGCCGCCACGGATTTCGGGCACGCAAGGCAACAAACGGCGGCATGAAGGTGCTGGCGCGGCGCAGGGCTCGCGGGCGCAAGCGTCTGTCGGCCTGAGGCGTCATCAACCCGCAAATCTCGATCAGATAGTCTGCGATGGAGCGCCTCAAAAAACGGCCCGATTTCCTCAAGGCCGCGACCGGGCGGCGCTGGGCCATGCCCGGACTCGTTTTGCAGGCAAGACACAGACAGAGTGAAGACGCGGCGCCGCGGATCGGCTTCACGGCCACGCGGAAAGTCGGCGGCGCGGTTGAGCGGAACAGGGTGAAAAGGCGCCTTCGTGAGGCTGCCCGCTCGATCTTTCCACAACGCGCGCGACCCAGCTATGACTACGTGCTGATAGCGCGGCGTGGTACTTTGACGCGCCCTTTCAATGAGATTCTCAATGATCTCGAAACAGCCTTGGATAAAGTGCACTCTGAAAAGGGTATGCGGCGCTCCGTGAGCGCCGGGTGAATGCGGCATGCGAGATACGCGGGATTTAGACGGTGAACAATGATGGGTGAAAACCGCGAATTCATACTCGCGATCGCGCTCTCGATACTTGTGCTGGTTGCCTGGGAGGTATTTGTCGGCATCCCGCGGATGGAGCAACAGAGGGCTCAGCAGCAGGCCGAACAGCAAGCTCAACAGCAGCAACAGCAACAACAGCAGGCCGCGCAACCCCAGGCCGGGTCGCCGGCACCGGCGGCACCGTCGACGACGCCAGCTCCCGGCACTCCCGCGGCACCAGGCGCCCCTGCGACGCCCGGCGTACAACCGGCGGTGCCCGGCGTTGTCACCAGCCCCGCCGCAACGCGCGCAGCAGCGGTCGCCACTACGTCCCGCGTCAGGATCGAAACACCGCGCCTGAGCGGCTCGATCAATCTCACGGGTGCCCGCATAGACGACCTGCTCCTGACGGACTACCGGGAGACCGTCGACAAGGACAGCCCGCCGATCACCCTGCTTTCACCGTCCAACAGCGCAAGCCCGTATTATGCCGAATACGGCTGGTCGGCGGCGCCCGGCACCACCCTTACACTGCCAAATTCGGCCACCGTCTGGAGTGCCCCCGACGGCATCACGCTGACGCCTGCGACGCCTGTCACGCTCACATACGACAACGGTCAGGGGCTGGTGTTCAAACGAACGATCAGGGTCGACGAAAACTACCTGTTCTCGATCAGCCAGGAGATCGCAAACAATTCCGGTAATCCGGTCACGCTCTTCCCGTACGCCCTGATTTCCCGCCACGGCCGACCGGATATTCAAGATTTCTTCGTGCTCCATGAGGGCCTCATCGGCGTGCTTGGCGAAGAGGGGCTCAGGGAAGTGGATTACGGCGACCTCGAAGACGAGCGCCTGCAGTCCCATCAGTCCACCGGCGGATGGATCGGCATCACTGACAAGTACTGGGCGGCCGTTCTCATTCCGGATCAGACGCAGGGCATTACCGCCCGGTTCAGCAACAATCCCGCCGGCGGCCGCGAGATCTTCCAGACCGACTACCTTCTGGGACCGCAGACTGTCCCGGCAGGAGGCGCGACGACTGTTTCGAGCCAGTTCTTCGCCGGTGCCAAGGTGGTTTCGATCGTCGACGGCTACCAGGAATCCGAAAAGATCGACAGGCTCGAGCTCCTGATCGACTGGGGCTGGTTCTATTTCATAACCAAACCGATGTTCTGGCTGCTGGACTTCCTGTTCAAACTGGTCGGCAACTTCGGCGTTGCGATTCTTCTGGCTACTGTCCTTATCAAGCTCGTGCTGTTCCCTCTGGCGAACAAGTCCTACGTCTCGATGAGCAAGATGAAGCTTCTGCAACCGGAAATGCTGAAGATCCGCGAGCGCTATGCGGACGACCGGCAGAAGCAGCAGCAGGCCATGATGGAGCTGTACAAGAAAGAGCAGGTCAATCCGATGTCGGGCTGCCTGCCGATCCTCGTCCAGATCCCCATCTTCTTCGCGCTCTACAAGGTGCTTTTCGGCACCATTGAAATGCGCCACGCTCCGTTCTACGGCTGGATCCAGGACCTAGCCGCGCCGGACCCGACGTCGATCTTCAATCTGTTCGGGCTGATACCGTGGGAGCCGCCGCTGTTCCTCATGATCGGAATCTGGCCGATCATCATGGGCGTCACGATGTTCCTGCAGATGCGGCTGAACCCGCCGCCGCCGGATCCCATTCAGGCGCAGATCTTTGCCTGGATGCCGCTGTTCTTCACCTTCCTGCTCGCGACTTTCCCTGCCGGACTGGTGATTTACTGGGCCTGGAACAACACTCTTTCGATCATACAGCAGGCTTTCATCATGAGCCGGCAAGGCGTCAAGATCGAACTCTGGGACAATCTCAAAGCCCTGGTGTCCTCGAACAAGAAGCAGCAAAAAGGCGAGAGCTGAGACACCGCAACTGCGGTGCGCCGGGCTCCGCGCGCGAGACAACCAATGTCCGAAGATCCGGCGACACAGGCCGTAGCGCACGCATTCAGCGATGAACAGATCGAAGCGGGCCGAATCCTGTTTTCGGGTCCGTGCGACTTCGTGATGGGTGTCGCGAAACTCGATCAGCTTCCGGGCATGGACCGGCTTGAAGTGGCTTTTGCGGGGCGATCGAACGTCGGCAAGTCCAGCCTGCTCAATGCCCTGACCAATCGCCGCGCGCTGGCCCGGACATCAAACACACCAGGCCGGACCAGGGAACTCAACTACTTCGCGATCGGCGAACGCCTCTACCTCGTAGACATGCCCGGATATGGCTTCGCAAGGGTCGAGCGAAGCAAGGTCCAGGCCTGGACCCGCCTGATCAAAAGCTATCTCGCGGGGCGGACCAATCTCCAACGTGTGTTTCTCCTCATCGACTCGCGGCATGGCATCAAGGCCAACGATGTGGAGATGATGGATCTCATGGATCGGTCGGCAGTCTCCTATCAGATCGTGCTGACCAAATGCGACAAGCCAAAGGCATCGGAGCTGAAGGCCGTTGCCGCCGGAACCGAGGAGGAACTGCGACGCCGGCCAGCCGCTCATCCGATCATTCACATGACCTCCAGCGAAAAAGGCACGGGGATTGAACTGCTTCGCGCGGAAATCGACGCGCTGGCCGGCTAATGCGGATTCCGCTATAAGCCGGCAATTGCAATCAACCCGGTGATGAAATCATGACCCAGACATCCGGTGGTTCGGGCAACGACCGGACGGCGGCCCTTCGCCTTGAAGACAAGGCCCGCATCCTCTCTGAAGCCTTGCCGTTCATGCAGCGCTACGATCAGCAGGTTGTCGTGGTGAAGTACGGCGGCCACGCCATGGGCGACGACACACTGGCCCAGGATTTCGCGCGCGACATCGTGATGCTGAAGCAGAGCGGCGTGAACCCGATTGTCGTGCACGGCGGCGGACCGCAGATCGGTGCCATGCTGAAGCGGCTCAAGATCAAGAGCGAATTCGCCGACGGCCTTCGGATTACCGACAAGGCGACTGTCGAGGTCGTGGAGATGGTTCTGGCCGGGTCAATCAACAAGGCCATTGTGGCGGCCCTCAATCAGGCCGGTGGCCGGGCCGCGGGCCTGAGCGGAAAAGATGGAAGCCTGGTCATCGCCCGCAAGCTGACGCGGACGAAAAAGGACCCTGAGTCCCAGATCGAGAAGGTTCTCGATCTCGGTTTCGTCGGCGAACCGGCAGAGGTCAACCCGGAAATTCTGGATGTGGTGCTCGACAGCGACGTTATACCGGTTATCGCGCCCATTGGCGTTTCGGAAGATGGCGAGACATACAACATCAACGCAGACACCGTCGCGGGCGCCATCGCCGCCGCGATGAACGCGAAACGGCTGTTGCTGCTGACCGACGTTCCCGGCGTGCTCGACCGCAACGGGGACCTTGTCGCGGAGTTGAGTGTCGCCGATGCCCGTGCGCTTATCGAAGATCAGACCATTTCAGGCGGCATGATCCCAAAGATCGAGACCTGCATCTCGACCGTCGAACAGGGAGTCGAGGGCGTCGTCATCCTGGATGGCAGGGTTGCGCATGCAGTATTGCTTGAGCTGTTCGTGGAGGGCGGTTTCGGCACGCGCATCAGTGCCGCCGGAGCACCCTGAGTCCGTTGCGGCAGCGGTCACCGAGCAAGCGATCAGCGTTGGGCAGGCGCCGCGTTCTCGTCGCTCAATGCACTTTGATATCCGAAGAGGTCCAGCTGCCAGCGCATTTCCCTCGATGAAAGCGGAAAGTCACTCGCCGCCGGCGGTCTCAGGCACTGATTGTCCGGAATGCCGCCGATCCTGCTCTGCAGGCTGACCGCCAGCCAGGCCGGGAGGTTGGCGATCCACGTCAACGACGTGATCGCCTTGCCGCTGCCGCTCTTGAAGATCCGGTAGGTAAACTCCCGGTTGGTACCGCTCAGAAGTGCGAGCGCAACCCAGACCACGCCGTGCTGCTCATTCTCCGCCGCCTCGGCAACAAAACCTGCGGTAAGTCCACCAACCGCCTGGCGGTCGAGAAGGTCTTTTTCGATGACATCGAGGACGGCATCCTGTTCGCGAATCTCTCTGGCGTGTTCTGCGATCCTGACGTCGACTCTTGCCTTCAACGACTTGACGACATTGTCGCCCAGGCCGGCCCGCTGACACATTGCGCCAAGCAGACCGTCGGCCACGAAGTCGGCGATCTTGATAATCGCGCTGTCCGAAATGCCCGGACGCAGAGCCAGAGGCGCATGCCAGGCGGAAATGTCATCCGCAACGTCGATAATTGAATCCAACGTCGATTCGCGGATCTGCGCATTGACGTTTTCCAGCAGAGCGGCGACCGCGGTGACATCCATGGTGTCGGCAATCTTGCCGGAAACGTCCTCGCTGACGGTTTCGCGACGGGCAATGGCCGTAAGCGCCGGTTTGCAAACATGGGCGTGGATGATCGCGATAAGATCCTCGTCCTTGAGCAGAGGCGACTCCTCAAGAACCGGGCAGCAGACACCTTCGTCAATGTCGTTTGCCAGCGTTCGCGCAATATCGGTCGGAATGAAGTCGCAGGACTTGACCTCCTGAGCCACTATGCGACGCACCTCGACGGCCTGGTCTTCGGCGAGGCGTCTCAGGATGTCCTGCAGCCCAGCGTCGGATCCGTCGGCCGCTTCACGCTCAATGTCGCCGAGTTGGTCGACCAGCTTGCCGACGAGCGAACCGCGCACAACCGGTTCGTCGTCATCAGAGAGCATCTCGTCGGCCTTGAAATGATTGCCGGAGTTGCGCGCGATCATGGATCGAATTTCCTCGTCACCGGTGGCGGCGAGGTAGAACAGCAGTTCCGGTTCGGCCTTCTCGTCCGCCGCGATGGCCCTCATGCCATCGGGATCACGCTTGTCGAGGATGTCCACCGCCTCGTCATAACTTACGGGAGCACCTCGTTTGCCAGCAGATTCACTCATGCCGATGTCCCCCTCTTGGGGTTTGTGTCGGGGAAGTTCTGTTTCAGCTCAAGACTGCAATCCGGTCCCTCGATTGGCGTGGCGACACGGAAGCCGCCCTTGCCCGACGACCTTGCCTCGTCAAGGGCTGCTTCGGCACGATGGATCAGACTGTCGAGCGGCTCCGGAAATGACGGATCGAACACGGCAATCCCGATCGAAAAGCCGACAGGCGGAGCGGCGTTTCCAATGGCCATGTCATCGCCGGGCTTGTTGAGCGAAGCGACGGCTTCAAACAGGTCGCCGGCCTTGAGCATCGCGACGGTTTCGTCGGCCTCCTCCAGCCATAACGTAAACTCGTCGCCGCCGAAACGGGCCGGCAGATCGCTGTCCCTGGCGCGCGACGCAATCAGATTGCCGACGGACGCCAGAACCTCGTCTCCCCGGCGGCTGCCCTCGATTTCGTTGATGCTCCTGAAATCGTCCACGTCGATAAAGAGAAGCGCAGCGCGGCGCTGCATCCGGCGATGCTGGGCCAACCGACGCGCCGCGTCGGTCATGAAAGTCGGCCGGTTGGTGAGCCCCGTCAGTGAATCCTTGCTGGCCAGCGACTGGAGTCTCTCGTGCTGCTCGGTCTGCGCAATACCGATGGCGACCTGGTCGGCAATATGACCAATAAACTGCTGATCGACATCGCCCCAGACCTGTTCGTCACTGGCCCGGTCACCCGCCTGCTCCGGATCGATCAGCCGACCGAAACACAGAATACCGAACACGGTGCCCGCATGACGGGCCGGTGCCGCGAGATAGTGCCACAGGCCGTCAGAGGCATCGAGCTGCTCGTTGCCGGACTGATTGGCGGCATCATCCACAAGCTTCTGCAGAATCGATCCCTTCTGGGCCGTCGACTGCTCTGCAAGATCGCGCGGGACGACATGCAAGGTCGTCGCCGTTTCTGCCGAGAACTTCCGGTCCGGCTTGCGCCGGAAAATCCAGCATCCCTTCACGCCGGTCACGTCGACCACGCTTGACGCCGCCGTGGTCAGCATGGCCTGCGGATCAACTTCGTTCCTTATGTTCGCGAGAATGCGGCTCAGGCGGTCATCGGTTTCATGGACCCGTTTCAGTTCGCTCTGCTGGCGCTTGAGTTCCGTCACGTCGCGGGCAATGCCTCTGGCGCCCTGCCATTCGCCGCTCTGCGCGACGAGAGGCCGCGCCGTCATTCTGTAGCACCGCCGGCGGACGCCCGAACCGAACCAGACATCACGTTCATCGACGGCCACTTCGCTGCCGAATATCGAAGCCGCCGCCTCGCGATCTTCCGAGGCCTCAAAGACACCGGACCAATGGGCGCCATGCAGCTGATCGGCCGTTCTGCCTTCGAACCCCGACGGGCTTGCGTAGGTGAACACGCCGTCAGTATCAACCGCCCAAATGAAGTCACCGCTTGTCGTGGCCAGATCGCGGAAGAATGCCCGGCTTTCGGACAGCGCCCGGCGCAGGCTGGTTTCAAGCGTATTCTCCCATCCCATGAGGATGACACAGGGATTGGAGAAGGCATCGTCCAGCACGGTTATCGCGGCAATCAGAAAACTGCGCGCATAACCGGTTTCCTCGTTGTCGATCGTCGCCAGCCAGCGGTCGGACTGGCCGTTCCCGGCAAGTGTACGCGTGCGTTTGCCAAGATCGCCGCGCAACCGTTCGCGATCCGTTTCGATCACCGTCAGCACACCCGCGGCGGCCCGGTTGCGTTCGAGAATCTCGCCGGAATAGTCAACGACAAGTGCCGGCCCCGGGAATCCCGAGATGAGCGCACGCAACCATGCTTCGTGGTTATTTTCTGTAGCCGGATCAATCATTACCGGTGGACTGATGCCATTGAAGAGATTTGCCGGCCAGAAGGTTATCAAGCCACCGTTAATGACGGATTACTGGAAAAAATCTCATAAAATTGGCTGTATCGGCCGAAATTCATTTCCACACTTGCGTTTGCCGGGCGCAATGTCGTTTAGTGCGCGCGCCGTGCAGACTTGTGAGAAAATTTATGGCGCCTGAGAATCCCGGATCATTTGAAAACGTGGATGTATGGATCTTCGATCTGGACAACACGCTCTACCCCGCCCATTGCAATCTTTTTGCCCAGGTCGACGTCCGTATGGGAGAGTTCATCTCGAACCTGCTGGGAGTCGACCGGGCGGAAGCCAAGAAAATCCAGAAATCGTACTTCCGGGACTATGGCACGACCCTGAACGGTCTCATGAACTGCCACGGCATGGCGCCCGGGCCTTTTCTCGATTACGTTCACGACATTGACGTCGGCGTCGTAGAGCCCGACGCAACGCTGGACAGCGTGCTCGGCCAACTTGAGGGTACCAAGTACGTATTCACGAACGGTTCGGTCAGACACGCCGAAAACGTCCTGGGCCGGCTCGGAATCCAGCATCATTTCACGGACATTTTCGACATCGTGGCCGCCGATTACGTGCCCAAACCGGCACCGGACACCTATACGAGGTTTCTCGAGGCGGTGTCCGCAGATCCCCGGCGCTCGGCGATGTTCGAGGACATAGCCCGCAATCTGGAGCACCCGCATGAGATCGGCATGACGACGGTGCTGGTGCGCTCGCCGGAAGAGTTGCAGGGACAGCAATTCAACGAATGGGACGGAGTCGGCGCCGACCAGCCACACGTTCATCATGTGACCGAGAACCTTTCCGGATTTCTCGCCCCGCTCGCAGCCGGCCGCAACGGCTATTGACACCGGCCATGCTGGCGGTACTCTCCGCGCCCTGTTTGGACCCTAAAGCTCCGAAAGATAAAAATGGACCTTCAAGCACTCACCACAACCATTGACGACGCATTCGAGCAACGCGACACAATCAGCACCTCGACCACCGGCGAGGTCCGGGAAGCCGTTGAGACCGCACTCGAGATGCTGGACCGCGGCGAATTACGGGTGGCCGAAAAGGTCGATGGCGAGTGGATCGTCAATCAGTGGCTGAAGAAGGCCGTGTTGCTGTCGTTCCGCCTGCGAGACATGGAACCCATTTCCGGCGGCCCGGGCGATTCAACCTGGTGGGACAAGGTCGACAGCAAATTCAAGGGATGGGATGACAGCCGGTTTGCCGATGCAGGCTTCCGCGCGGTTCCGCACTGCATCGTCCGGAAATCGGCCTATATCGCGCCGGGTGTGGTTCTGATGCCGAGCTTCGTCAACCTCGGTGCATACGTCGACTCCGGGACGATGGTCGACACCTGGGCCACAGTCGGCTCATGCGCGCAGATCGGAAAGAACGTCCATATCTCGGGCGGAGCCGGCATCGGCGGCGTACTCGAGCCGCTGCAGGCCGGACCCGTTATCATCGAGGACGGCTGTTTCATCGGCGCGCGCTCGGAAGTTGTCGAAGGGGTCGTGGTCGGCGAAGGCGCGGTGTTGTCCATGGGTGTGTTTATCGGAGCGTCGACCAGAATTGTCGATCGGGAGACCGGGACGGTTCATATGGGCAGCATTCCGCCGTACGCGGTGGTCGTACCGGGCAGCATGCCCGGCAAGCCTCTGCCGGACGGCTCGCCCGGCCCGTCGCTCTATTGTGCTGTCATCGTCAAGACGGTGGATGAGCAGACGCGGTCAAAGACATCGATCAACGATCTGCTCAGAGACTGACATTCATGCCGCCCGGCGCAGTCTTGCGCGGCAGAACAAAAACTGGAAATGACCGACCAAACCACTACAGCCGCCTTTGACATAACAAGACGGCTCGTTCAGTGCCCTTCGGTTACGCCGAACGAGGGCGGAGCGCTCGACTTCCTGCAAGGCCTGCTCGAAGACGCCGGGTTCAACTGCACGCGGTTGCCGTTCTCGGAAGCCGGAACCCCCGATGTCGACAATCTCTTCGCACGCTGGGGAACCGGTTCGCCTCATTTCTGTTTCGCAGGCCATACCGATGTGGTGCCCGTCGGCGACGAGGCCAAGTGGACGCTCGCGCCGTTTTCAGGCGACGTGAAGGACGGCGAGCTGTACGGGCGCGGCGCGGTGGACATGAAGGGCAGCATTGCCTGCTTCGCAGCCGCCGCCATCGAGCACGCGAAAGATGCCGACCCGGAAAGCGGCTCAATCAGTCTCTTGATCACCGGCGACGAGGAAGGGCCGTCCATCAACGGCACCATCAAGGTGTTGCAGTGGATGGCGGAACACGGCCAGATACCCGATCACTGCATTGTCGGCGAGCCGACCAACGTCTCCGAAGTCGGCGACTCGATCAAGATCGGCCGGCGCGGAAGCATCAGCGGATTTCTGACGATATCCGGCAAACAGGGACACGCGGCCTATCCGCATCTCGCCGACAATCCGATCCCGAAACTGATCGCCATACTGGCCAGGCTCACCGACGGGTCGCTTGATGACGGCAGCGAGCACTTCGAACCGTCGAATCTCGAAGTCACCTCGATTGACGTCGGCAATCCGGCCGTGAACGTAATCCCCGCACAGGCGTCAGCGTCCTTCAACATCCGCTATAACGCGCATCATAACGATGAAAGCCTGCGCAACTGGATCCGGAGCTGCTGCGAGCAGGTCACTGCGGAAATGGGCGGCAGTTACGATCTCGCATTCAAATCATCGGGCGACTGCTTCATCACCGAGCCCGGACCGCTGGTGGAGCTGCTGCAGGATGCCGTCAAGGCGGAGACCGGTCAGAGTCCCGCACTCGCGACAAATGGCGGCACGTCCGACGCACGATTCATCAAGGACTACTGCCCGGTCATCGAATTCGGCCTCGTCGGGCGAACGATGCATCAGGTTGATGAACGGGTACCGGTTGAAGAGCTCGATGTCCTGACCAATATCTATCGGCGGGCACTGCAATCCTATTTCGGTCGCGCCTGGCAGAGTTAGCCGTACCGGCACGCGTGCGTGCCCGTTGCATTTTCACCTTGTGATGCGATCGCAAGAAAGCTGCTCAGGATGCCAAGTATCGCTGAAATTACCAATGCGATCGCAGGATCGGTCATGCTGGCCCGGCGCGATCTTGCCGGCTACCGCTATTTCGATACCAGCCTCGGCGGGTTCTGGCGGTCGTTCCTGGCGTATTTTCTCATCGTGCCGTTTTACCTCGCGATCGCAAACGCCGAACGCGGCCTTGCCGCTGACCTCGGCGATGCGGGCACGCGAGAGATCGACAATATCATGCTGGTCCGGTGCCTGGTTCTGGCTGCCGAGTGGATCATCTTTCCAGTAGCAATGATCTGGGTTTGCAGGATCCTCGACCTTGGCCACCGTTACGTGCCGTTCATCGTTGCCTATAACTGGAGTTCCGTTCCGGCGGTCGCGTTCCTGACTCCGCCATTCCTGCTCTACCAGGTCGGAATCATCGGCTCGGGCGGCACCGTGCTGGTCTACTTCGTCTTGACCGGTGCCGTCGTCTATTATCGCTGGTTCATTGCCCGTACGGCACTTGAAACGACACCACTCAATGCGATCGGAATCGTGGCCTTCGATTTCGTCCTTGGCCTCGTGATCGGAACAGGCGTCATTCGCCTCCTGGGCTAGGCGCTCCACCACCATCAGGATAGTCAACGGCCATAAGGTAAAGGCCATCGGGCGGCGCGACGGGACCGCATGCGGACCGGTCGGCGGCCGCCAGCGCAGCGCTCACATCCTGGGCGGTCCAGGCCCCTTCTCCGACCCGCTTCAAAGTGCCCACAATCGACCTTACCTGGTTGTGCAGGAATGACCGGGCGCTGACCCGGATCTCAATGATCTCCGTATCTTGCGCGGGCACGCTCACCGCAATCTTGTCGATCGTCTTGACCGGCGACTTTGCCTGGCAGTGCACGGAGCGGAACGTTGTGAAGTCGTGCAGGCCGACCAGGGCCTGGGCGGCATCGTTCATGGACGCGGCATCGAGCGGCCGCGATACATGCCAGGCCTTGCCCCGCTGCAGCGCAGGCGGACTGCGCCGGTTGATGATCCGGTAGAGATAGTGCCGGGCAACCGCCGAAAACCTGGCATGAAACTCATCGTCGGTTTCAGCGGCGTCGAGCACGGAGACCGGTGCCGGCTTGAGATGGTGATTGAGGCCGTCCCTGATCCTGTCGACCTCCCAGTCACGGCTCAGGTCGAAATGGGCGACCTGTCCGCAGGCATGAACACCCGCGTCGGTGCGGCCGGCGCCAAAAACGGAAACATTTTCGCCCGACAGCGCTGTAATGGCCTCCGCGATTGCACCCTGTATCGAGGGGCCGTTGTCCTGTTTCTGCCAGCCGACAAACGGGCCGCCGTCATATTCGATTGTGATGCGGAAGCGCGGCATTGACCGTCAGCCCAACTGTGTTCCGGCCGGTATGGGAAACCCGCGCAACAACGCCTCGGCGTCCATGACGCCTTTTCCCTGGCGCTGCACTTTCAGGAGTTTCAGACGGCCGGTGCCGCAGGCGACCGAGAGCGCATCGTCCAGAACAGTGCCGGGCTCCGCGCCGGCCGTGTTCATGTCCGGCTGCGCTGAGAGCACCTTGATCCGGACACGATCGCCGCCGCCGGCCTCGAACCATGCGCCCGGCCAGGGTGACAGGCCGCGGATGTGATCGTGGAGTTCGGCGGCCGTCCGGGACCAGTCGATGCGCGCCTCGTCTTTTGAGATCTTTGTCGCATATGTGGCGCCGGCATCGTTCTGCGGCGTCTCGCCAAGCCCATCACGAGAGAGCGCGGCAAGCGCACGAACCATAAGACTTGCGCCGACCGTCGCGAGATTGTCGTGCAACTGGCCGGCGGTCATGTCCGGGTCTATCGGGACCCGTTCCACGAGACACACCGGACCGGTATCCAGTCCGATTTCCATGCGCATGACCGCGACGCCCGTTTCGCTGTCTCCTGCCATGATCGCCCGCTGGATCGGTGCGGCTCCGCGCCACCGCGGCAACAGGGAGGCGTGCAGGTTGAGACATCCCTGCCTGGGGGCGTCGAGCACGGCCTGAGGCAAGATCAGCCCATAGGCCACGACAACGGCGACATCGGCGTCGTGTTCCTTAAACGCCGCTACGGCGCTGTCATCCTTGAACGAATCCGGCGTCAGCACGGGGATACCGTGGGCGTCGGCAATTTCGTGGACAGGCGAGCGCCGTTCCTCCATGCCCCGCCCCGCAGGTCTGGGCGGCTGCGTATAGACCGCCACGACGTCGTGGTCAGCGCCGATAATTTCGCTCAGGCAAGGGACGGCGAAATCCGGAGTCCCCATGAAAACAATTCGCAAACTGGACATCGGCGCCTCTCCGTCGCGCAAACGTGGGCCGTCGACCAGGCCTCAGGCCACTGATTCCTGTTTGTGGGCCTTGGAAAACTTGCGCATCACGCGATCGCGTTTCAGCCGGGAAATATGGTCGATGAACAGAACACCGTTGAGGTGATCGATCTCGTGCTGCACGCAGGTGGAAAGCAGCCCGTCACAGTCCAGTTCCCGCTCGGAGCCGTCGCGGTCGAGATAACGGATCCGGCACTGCGCCGGCCGCTCAACCTCTTCGTAATACTCCGGAATCGAGAGGCAGCCTTCCTCGTAGACGGACGTTTCGTCGGACTGCCAGATTATCTCCGGGTTGATCAGGAAATGCGGACTCGCGGATTCCCCGTCTTCACGCCGTGAGATATCGATCACCACAAGCCGTCTCGGAATCCCGATCTGAATCGCGGCCAACCCGATACCGGGCGCCTCGTACATGGTTTCCAGCATATCGTCCAGAATGCCAATCACTTCGTCGTCGATGGTCTCGACGGGTGCTGACGCTGTCTTCAGCAACGGATCGGGGATAAAGATGATGGGGCGCTTGGTCATCGATCACTCGCAAATCTCTTCCGGTGACATAGGCGAAGGCGAGGGAAACGTCAACTTGGCTCGCTGTGCAAATGTTCCTGTTTTGATCCGCCGGCCGGACGAATCACTGTAATGTCCGCCCATGGTCATCGATTTTCACATGATCGTGCTGCAGATCGGGCGTGCCTCCATCACTCTTGGGGAGTTGCTGATTGCGCTGGGCGTGACGATTCCCGTGATCCTGCTGGGAATCCTCGCAGCCCTTTGGCGCGCGTCCGTTGCCCGCAGAGAAAGCCTCGAAGAAGACAGGCGTCGGGCCGGCGAACTGGAGGTCAAGCTCGCGGAAATGGCCGGCCGCCTGCAGTCCTTCGCCGAAACGACCGCCAGCCGGGACAGCCACCTCGCCAAGGCGCTCAACCAGCGCCTCGACCAGGTCGGTCACAGAGTCGGACAGAATCTCGAGGCCAGCGCCCAGCGCACGGGGGACAGCCTCCGCGCGCTGCACGAACGCCTTGCCGTTATCGATTCAGCCCAGAAGAACATTACGGAACTGTCGAGCCAGGTCGTGAGCCTGCAGGATATTCTGGCAAACAAGCAGGCTCGCGGCGCTTTCGGGCAGGGCCGCATGGAGGCGATCGTCATGGACGGTCTGCCGCGTGACGCCTTTGCGTTCCAGCCGACCCTGTCCAACGGCAGCCGCCCCGATTGCATGATCCGGCTTCCGAACACGCCGGGAGGCATCGTGGTCGATGCCAAGTTCCCGCTGGAGGCATTCACGGCATTCCGCGAGGCCGGCGATCACAACGAAGCGCGGGCCGCGTCGCAAAGGCTCAAGACGGATATCAACAAGCATATCGGCGATATTGCCGGCAAGTACCTCATCCCCGGCGAGACCCACGACACGGCCATCATGTTCGTGCCGTCCGAGTCGATTTACGCCGACCTGCACGAATTCTTCGACGAGCTGATCCAGAAGGCATACCGGGCGCGTGTCGTGATCGTGTCGCCCAACATGCTCATGCTTGCCATCCAGACCATGCAGGCCATCATGAAGGATGCCCAGATGCGTGAGCAGGCCGGACTGATCCAGGCCGAGGTCGGCAAGATGATGGTGGACGTCTACCGGTTGCGCGACCGCGTGCTCGACCTGCAGAAGCATTTCGGCCAGACCGCCAAGGATATCGACAAGATCCTGATATCGACGGACAAGGTCACCAGCCGCGGGCGCAAGATCGAGCAGGTCGAACTGGAGGACGACGAGCCGCAGGACGCGGTCGCCGCTCCAAGGCCGGAACTGCTCGCCGGCGAATAGATCAGGTCTGAAATTCCCGCAAACAGCAGGATTCCGGTCATTTCGAAAGGAAATGCCTGACTTTTGCCGGCCGCTCCGACACGCCCCGGATCACTGCCCCTTCGGATAGAACAGGTCGTAGATCGTCTTGGTGACCTCGCCCTCGAGCGGGAAGGACAGCATGCCCAAGACCGAGTATCCCAGAAGCCACGGCATCAGATAGAAGCGGATCATGAAGAAAAACCAGGCGACGAACAGCGGCACCATGGGGTCGAGCAGGAAGCCCGGCGTGACCGGCCTGAAGACGCGCAGGATCGGATTGGTGGCCCGCACGAAGAACTTCATGAAGAACCAGTTGCTGTCCTCCGGCAGGAAGATATTCATCGCCGACCGTCCGATCAGCGTCCACATAATGACGCCGAGGCAATAGTCGATCGCGATCACCCAGACCGGAAATACGGAGAGGTCAGTCATGCGCCGTCATATACAGGGTCTGCAGCGGAAAGCAAAAAAGAAGAAGGGGGCGGAAAAAATCCGCCCCCAACCTTGTTCGATGTGACTTGATCAGTGCTCCTTGCCGAGGATCGTATCACCACTCGGGATGCGCACCTCGTCAACCATCGCCTGCGTTTCCGCATCGGGCTCCGGCGTCATGAGGCTGACCACGATCATCGCAATCAGACTGACCGGCATGCCGATGATGGCAAAGCGCAGGTGGTCGATGCCGAGGATCGGCGTGCCGCCCGTGTACACGTAGTACAGGTAAGCCGACCCGGCCACAAAGCCGAAGACCATGCCGGCAATCGCACCCTGCGTATTGGCCCGCTTCCACCAGACGCCGAGGACGAGCGGGAAGAACAGACCAGATGCCGCGAAGCAGAATGCCCACGCCACGGCACCGAGGATACCGGTCAACTGCAGGGTCGCGATCATGGCCGCGGCCGCACCGATGATGATCAGCAGGGCACGGGCGACGATCAGGCGAACCTTCGTGTCGGCCTTCGGGTCGATGATCTTGTAGTAAAGATCGTGGCTGAGCGCATTGGCGATAGCCAGCAGCAGACCGTCAGCGGTCGACATGGCGGCTGCCATGCCGCCGGCTGCCACGAGACCGGAGATCACGTAGGGCAGGCCTGCGATCTCGGGTGTGGCGAGCACGACGATGTCGGGCCGCATGAAGAACTCGTTGAGTTGCAACAAGCCGTCTCCATTGCTGTCGGACACCTTGAGCATGCCAACGCTGGTCCAGTTCTTCACCCATTCCAGGTTACCGACATCAGCGATCGACTTGCCGATGATGCTGGTGGCCAGGTTGGGATCCAGGAGCTGCAGCTTCGTCAGCGTGGCCAGAGCCGGCGCCGTGAAGTACAGCAGGAAGATGAAGAACAGCGAATATGCCACGGACTTGCGGGCATCCCGGACCGAAGGCGTCGTGAAGTAACGCATCAGGATGTGCGGAAGCGATGCAGTGCCTGTCATCATGCAGAAGGCAAGCGTAACGAACTTCCAGCTGTCCATGCCGCCTTGTGGTGCGTTATGCGGGACAATGAGCGTCCGCAATCCCTTGAACGACTCTGTCGCCTTCTCCCCAAGTCCTACCTGTGGCTCCAATTCGGTAATACGTGCCACGGCATCGCCGTAGGAGAAGTGCGGGATCAGGCCGAAGTCCTGCTTATTGGACATCCATATAACCGGCACCAGATAGGCGATGATCAGCACGATGTACTGCGCCACCTGGGTCCAGGTCACCGCCCGCATGCCGCCGAGCATCGAGCACAGCAGAATGCCGAGAAGTCCGAACCAGACACCATATGAGAACGGGATCTGCAGCGCGCGCGCCGCAATCGTTCCCGAGGCGTTGATCTGCGCAGTCACGTAGGTAAACGACGCGACCACAAGGATCATAACCGCACAGAAGCGGGCCAGGTTGCCACCGTAACGCGTGCCAATGAAATCCGGCACGGTGTAGCAACCAAATTTGCGCAGGTATGGCGCCATCAGCGAGTTAACGAGCACGTAGCCGCCGGTCCAGCCGACAACAAAGGCCAGGTAACCGTATCCGCCGAAGTAAATGCCGCCCGCAAGCGCCACGAACGACGCACCGGACATCCAGTCCGCCGCCGTCGCCATGCCGTTGTAGACAGCGGGAACTTCCCGCCCCGCGACATAGTACGCGTCAACCTGCATTGTCCGCGATAACCAGCCAATCATGGCGTAGATCGCGATGGTAAATGCAACAAACAGAATACCAATCGTGGCAGCGCTTACCCCGAGCTGCTCAAGAATGGCCATGAGAATGATAAAGACCAGGAATCCGCCCGTATACATGGCGTAAACGCGGCCCAGGTTGTCGATAAAACTCCCCTTGATAACCGACATCGTGATGCTCCCTTATTCGTCGCCGACGCCGAATTCGTCGTCAATCGCATCCTGCCGCCAATTCTGAAAGAAGATCAGCAACACGAATACGGCCAATGAGCCCTGAACGCAGAGGTAGTATCCCAGCGGAAAGCCGAGAAACGACATTTCGTTCAAAGACTTAGCATTCCACGGCAAGATGAATGCAAATATGGCCCAGATGACGAGAACGAAGATTGTCAACGTTCTGGTCTTGGCCCAATGTTGCTCCCTTGCCTGTGCATTGTCTGCAGACATGGTCGTTTTCTCCGATATTGTAGGCGCGCCGACTCACGGCGGCGCTGGGCGCAATTAACGCATCGAACGTGTGGTTGTGCAACGGAGACAAAAGTTTAATAGTCCGTTAACCCCCGATAGTGAGATGCTCCGCGGAAATGTTGGAAAGAATGTCGAAATTCGGCAGTTTTTGGCGAGAAGTAGTCGGCCGGATCTCCATCCGTCGAGACACATCGCCCATTGACAGCGTGGCTCGGCTCAATGAGTTCGTCGCGACCAGATCGGCATTTGTTGCGCAAAAGACACTCTACGGATATCTGAAGACGCGGAT
>CBDHYJ010000045.1:0-67870 GCA_965275905.1 Hyphomicrobiales bacterium
GAGGCCGACTGTGACGAAGGTGCCGAGTATGACGACCCAGACCCACACATAGGCGAAGATTCCGAACTCGAATGTGCCCATGGCACGGGCAAGAACAACTTGGGAAAGATAGGCGATGCCGGCGCTGGCCACGCGGATCGCATAAGCGAAAAGCGCTCTGGCCTGGGCCCGGGAGTGTTCGTCGGTCCCCTTCAGGATCGCCATCACACGGTCGGCAATCGACCGCGAAGGCGTACCGTCTGTCACGGTAATACTCATTCAACGCCACTCATTATAGGCGGCCCGCAATCCGGCCCCGAAAAATCAGCGGGTCGACCGGGTTCCATCCTGTCCCTGTTCGGTGCATTGACCGGCCAGGACACTAGCAAGGATCCTTTAACATTCCGTTCGCCGCGCTTTGCCCGACATAACAATTCAGTGAAGCGTCGGGTTGGTCGCCAGCGGCTGCCCGGCAAGCATGTCTTCAGCCAGGTTCTGAACGGCGTCCCAGGCCGCGGCGCGGGTCTCGTCACCCAGAATCCGGCATTCCTTGGAAAAGTAGTCGGCAATGCCGACCGCGTCGGCGCCATGGCGGGCGATCAGCTTGATCGCCATTTGGCACATGTCGTTAACGGTGAATCTGGCCGATTCCGGCGCAATTGTTTCAATCTGGGACATCGCGGGTGGCCTCCTAGCGATCCTGGACCTATGTGATGTCCGTCACGCAAGGATCGCACCAGCTTGGACGCTGCCGCGTACCGGGTGCCTAGCCGGCAAACCCGCCGTTTTCGAGAAACTGGATTTCCTCGTCCGTCGACGGTCGGCCGAGGATGACGTTGCGATGCGGAAACCGGCCGAACCGCCGGATTACATCGGCGTGCACGATGGCATATTCGAGCGTGTCGTCCTGCAGTTCGCCGCGCTGGCACAGATCCACGCATCGCTCCTGCATCGCGAGTTCCTCGGAGTGCATGAATGGCAGGTAGAACCAGCGCCGGGCCGAGGCGGGAAGCTCAACGTCGAATCCGCGCTTTATCGCCCGCTCCGCGAGCGCGAGTGCATCGGAGTCGCTCGCGAATGCGCGTGGCTCGCCGCGATAGATATTGCGTGGAAACTGATCCAGCACGATGACCGCGGCCAACGCCCCGTCGGGCATCGATTCCCATTCCTCCAGGCCGTTCCGGCGGGCTGATGTCACCAGCGCTCCGAATTGCCTTTCGACTTCCGCATCGAACTCGGGATCGTGGGTGAACCACTTCTCCTCGCCCGCTGCGAACCAGAAATCAAGGACGTCGCGTGGTCGAATGTCAGTCGTCATCATCAAAACTCAGCCCCCTGGGAACCAACCCGAATTCGGAGAACGGGATGAAGGTTACGGTCTCGCCGGGCCGGATCGTCGTGACACTTTCCGGCAGTTCGATGAGACCGTCTGCCGCCCGCAGCGACGAGATCAGGCCCGACCCGTCACTGGCATATTTCTTTGCGACCGTTCCGATCAGCATGTCGTGTTCCAGCCATCCGCGCAGGAACTCCCGCCGGTCGGGCTTCTTGCGCTCGATCGTGAAACCGGCTTTCACCCTGTAGCGCTGCGGCTCCCGGAATCCGGCGCCGCCGAGAATCGAGAGCATCGGCCGGGCATAGAGCAGATAGCAGACCATCACAGCGACCGGATTTCCCGGCAGGCCAAGGAACACGGTGTCCTGAAGCTGCCCGAAAACCAGCGGCCGTCCCGGCTTGATCGCGAGTTGCCAGGCGTGGAGTGATCCCCAGTCGGCGATTGTCGAGATCACGTGATCCTCCTCGCCGCGGCTGGCCCCCCCGGACGTTATGATTATGTCCGACCGGCGCGACGCGACTTTGAGAGCGGCATGCACCATCGCGGCATCGTCCGGAACCACGCCGAAATCCTCGACCTCCGCGCCGCTGGACTCCAGCAATGCACGCAGGAGGTAGTGGTTGGCATCGTAGACCGCGCCTTCTTCGAAGGGTTCGCCCGGACGGAGAATCTCGTCGCCGGTCGAAATCAGCGCGACGCGCAGCGGCTTGTAGACATCGACGGCGGCAAAGCCCGCGGAGGCGATGGCCGCGATTTCCGGAGGACGCAGCACCATCCCGTCGGCGATGAACTGTGACCCCGCTTCCAGATCCTCGCCCGCCAGGCGCCGGTTGATGCCCCTGTTCACGCCTTCGGGAATCCGGACCCAGGTTTCTCCGTCGACCGTTTCGACCCTGACGTCTTCCTGCATCACGACCGTGTCGGCGGGCGTGGGCATCACGGCCCCTGTGAAAATGCGGGCGGCCGTTCCGATATTCAGGGAAAGTTGGGAGGGATGACCGGCAGGAACCCGAAGCGTGACTCTGAGGCGGCTTTCGCCCTGGGTCGACAGGTCCCTGTGCGAGACGGCGTAACCGTCGACAGCCGCGTTGTCGAACGCAGGGATATTTCGCGGAGCGATCAGGTCGCACGCAGCGATCCTGCCGTGCGCTTCCTCGAGCAGGACCTCCTCGATGTCGGCGATCGGCGCCAGCCGGTCGCGCAGCAGAGCCAGCGCATCCTCGTGGCGCAGTCTGTCCTTGTCATGAACAAAGCAGTCGTCGATCAGCCTGCGTTTCGAAGGCGCCGCCTCCTGATCAATTGCGGGCGGCAACGGCCCGCCGTCGGTCTCGCTCATTTTGCCTGCTCCAGTCCAGTCTGACTGAGTACGAAGTCGGCAATCGCAGGAATATCGTCCATGTCGATTACCGGTACTGGAGCCCCCGCGATTGTCATATCGGATGCGATAGCGACAACCGTGTCGTCTTCTTCAGCAAGCCGCGGATGGTCAAGCCCCGAACGCCTTACCTCGATCTTGGCATGCCGGTCCCGCTTGTACCCTTCGACCAGCACGAGGTCGCACGGCGCCAGGGTAAGCAGGATCTGATCAAGCGTCGGCTCGGCTTCGTCTCGCAATTCGTGGATCAGGGCCCAGCGGTTGCGCGACACCACGGCGACTTCCGTTGCCCCCGCCTCACGATGCCGGTAGCTGTCGCGGCCCTCATGATCGATATCGAATGCATGATGCGCGTGTTTGACAGTCGAGATCCTGAAGCCCCGCTGCGTGAGCTCCGTCACCAGTCGCGAAGTCAGCGTCGTCTTGCCGGAATTCTTGAAACCGGTAATGCCGAACACGGGCGCCATCACGCGGCCTCCCCGGCGATGATGGCCTCGGCGCGGGCCAGGTCCTCCGGCCGGTTGGCATTGAAGAACGGATCAAATGGCTCGTCCGGGAATTCGACGGCCGTCAGCGTATATCGTGCGGTCCAGACGTCGACCTTGCGGATTTCTTCGTCGACCAGCGCCGTGCGCAGGGCGTTGCGAAGCGACACCGGCCAGAGCCCGAAAACGGGATGATGCCGGCCGCCGGACGCGGCACATGCCAGATCGGCGCCATAACCGACAGCCTCCGCCAGACGCGAGACCAGATCTTCCGGGAAGAACGGCGTGTCCGTGGCGATCGTCGCCACGTGGCTTGCCCCGGGCCGGTTGGCATGCGCCCAGTCGAGTCCCGCCAGAACGCCGGCGAGCGGTCCGACAAAGCCGTCAACCGGATCCGCAACGACGGGGCAACCGTAGGCGGCAAAGCGGTCCGGATCGCCGTTGGCATTGATCACCAGTTCGGTAACCTGCGGTTGGGCCCGCTCGATCACATGCTCCAGGAGCGGACGGCCGGCGAGTTCAAGCAACGCCTTGTCGCCGCCGCCCATTCGCCGTGCGAGGCCGCCGGCGAGCAATACTCCCACGATCTCTTCGACTTTACCGCTCATGACTCCCGTTCCGCGCCGTCATTCCGCGGCATCCCGATCGGCGGCCTTGCGCCGGTGCTTTCTGTCTTCCTCGGGTTCCTGATCCGCGTCCGCGTCGAACACAAGCCGCTCTTCACCGGACAGCACCAGAAACCGTTTGCCGCGCGCACGGCCCACCAGGGTAAGCCCCGCATCGCGCGCGAGATCCACGCCCCACGCGGTAAATCCCGAGCGGGAGACGAGGATCGGAATCTGCATCTGGACGCACTTGATGACCATCTCCGACGTCAGGCGCCCGGTTGTGTAGAAGATCTTGCCGGTCGCGGGCACCTTGTTCAGGAACATGTAGCCGGCAATCTTGTCGACCGCGTTGTGGCGTCCGACGTCCTCCATATAGACCAGCGGCCGGTCCTCCTCGCACAGGACGCAGCCGTGGATCGCGCCCGCCTTGAGATAGAGGCTCGGTGCGGTGTTGATCTTCTTCATCAGGGCGTAAAGCCAGGACGTCCGCAGCCGGGCATTCTTATCGAGTTTCACCTGCGCGAAGCTCTCCATCACGTCGCCGAACACGGTCCCCTGAGCGCAACCTGACGTCCGCGTTTTCTTCTGCAGCTTTTCCTCGTAGTCGGTCTCGCGCGCTGTCCGGACCACAACGACCTCGAGATCGTCGTCGTAGTCGATTCCGGTGATTTCGTCGTCCGGCTGCAGCATGTTCTGGTTGAGGAGATAACCGACGGCAAGCATCTCCGGATGATCGCCGATCGTCATCATGGTGACGATCTCCTGCCGGTTGAGATAGAGCGTCAGCGGGCGCTCGTAGACCACCGCCGTCTCCACGACCGCGCCCTCGTGATCCACCCCGGTCACCGGCCTGCTCAGGCGCGGATCATCGGGATCCGGCATAAGCGTCAATTCATTGGTTTGCGGTGCTTTTTTCATCGTCGATGGTCGTTTTCTCAGTCCCCGGCCCATCGTCATGCAATCGGGCCGGTGCGACAAGGCCTTTTCCTCACTATGGTAACGCCGGCATCGCGGACAATCGCCGGTCCGCTTGCCGCAGCGCACGCTTCGTTCAACGCCATCGGTGTTGCATTGCAACACGGAAGCTGACACTGTTTCCGCGCACACCGTTGATACCCTCATAAAGGATAGGGCAGATGACCGTTCTGGCCATGCAGAGCTACTTTTTCGAGGACTTGAGTGTCGGGATGCGCGAAGTTCTGTCCAAGACTGTCATGGCATCCGACGTGGTCGGATTCGCGGAGGTTTCCGGGGATCGCAATCCCGTCCATCTGTCGGAGCATTTTGCCGCGAAGACGCCCTTCAAGACCCGAATCGCCCACGGTCTCTACACGGCGAGCCTGATCTCGGCCGTGCTTGGCACGCGCCTGCCGGGACCGGGCGCGATCTACATCTCCCAGACACTCAATTTCAAGGCCCCGGTCCGGATCGGCGATGTGGTCGACGTGACGGTCGAGGTGGTAGAGTTGATCGCTGGCAAGAAGCGGGCGCGCCTGCATTGCGAATGCACGGTGGACGGCAATATCGTACTTGACGGCGAAGCTCTGGTCATGGTGCCCGGTCGCGAAAGCCCGGCTCCGGCATAGTTGGTTTGCGCGCCGGACCGGAACGGCGAAAGGGAGAACCGAAGTGACTGAACGCATCATCGTTCCCGACGTAATGGCCCCCGTCAGCCATTACTGCCATGTGGTCCGGGCCGGTCCGAATGTCTGGGTCTCGGGCCTTGTCGGCATGAACGCCGACGGGTCGGTGCCCGGGACGACGGTCGACCAGTTCGATCTCGCGATGGACGTGATGGAGAAGTGCCTCAACGCCGCAGGCGCCACAGCCCGGGACGTCGTCAAGGTTCAGGTTTTCCTCACGGACATTTCGGAACGCGCCGCGATCAATCCGCGCCGCATTGAATTCTTCGGAGAGCACCGACCGGCCTCAACACTGGTGGAGGTGTCCGCGCTCGTCGATCCCCGCCTCACAGTCGAAATCGAGTGTCAGGCCTATGTCGAGCCTGACTGAGACTTGTGGGGCCGCACGACCGTGACTGATCCCAAGTCTGTTCCTCCACCCCCTGAGAGCGACCCGGAGTCCGGCAACGAAGACGCCGGGCAGGCCCAGGGCATCGAGCGCTGGGCCAATGCCGCCCTGGCGATCGCCATTGCCTCGCTCGGCGCCATTGCCTTTTTCAATGCGTTCGGCCTCGATACCCCGACGATCAATACAGTGCTGATGATCGGAATCATGATTTCCGGCACCGTGTTCTGGGCGATTCAGGCACGCCAGCCCTGCCCGCATTGCGGCGCGCCCTACGGCTACGGGTTCCGTATCGTCAACGCGCACATCTGCCGGTCCTGCGGCGGCGACATCCGGGAGAAGAAAGAGGCCTAGCGCCTCAATCCGTCATTCCCGGGCTCTACCGTCATTCCCGCACCCCACCGTCATTCCCGCGAAGGCGGGAATCCAGTGCAAACTGCAATGCTTTGCCCAATCGCTTCTCCATCCCCGCCGGAGCCGGTCCCCGACCTGATCGGGGACGGGGATGACAAGTAAAGGGAATTGCCGCCCGCCTACTCCGCGGCTTCCAACTGTCCGGTCGGCACGATGCGCGCGGCGCAGTACTTGAACTCCGGGATCTTGCCGAACGGATCGAGCGCGGCATTGGTGAGGAGATTCGCCGACGCTTCAACGAAGGCGAACGGAATGAACACCACGCCGTCCGGAACAGCCGTATCGGCGCGCACCTTCAGCTCGATGACGCCGCGCCGGGTTTCGACGCGCACAATGTCCCCGGCCGAGATGCCCAGCGCCCTGATCTGAGCCGGCGACAGGCTGGCCGTTGCTTCCGGCTCGATTGCATCGAGGTTGCTGGCCCGTCTGGTCATGGCGCCGGTATGCCAGTGTTCGAGCTGACGCCCGGTCGTTAGGATCATCGGGAATTCATCGTCCGGCCGTTCGTCCGGTGGAATGATGTCGGCCGGCACGAACTTGCCGAGCGTCGACTCGGTCGGGAAACCGTCGACAAACACGATGTCGTCGCCGGGCACGTCCGGTGCCGAGCACGGATATGTCACGGCACTTTCGCGGTCCAGACGCTCCCACGTGATGTTGTCGAGCGACGGCATGGCGAGCTTCATTTCCGCGAACACGTCGCTCGGATGCTGGTAGTTCCAGTCGAGACCCAGGCGCTTTGCAATTTCCTGCGTCGTCCACCAGTCGGGACGTGCGTCGCCCGGTGCGTTCAGCGCCTTGCGGCCGATCTGGACCTGCCGGTTGGTGTTGGTCACGGTGCCGTCCTTTTCCGGCCACGCCGTCGCCGGCAGGATCACGTCCGCGTACATGGCCGTCTCGGTCAGAAAAATGTCCTGGACCACGAGATGTTCGAGCTTGGCCAGCGCCGCACGGGCATGACTTACATCCGGATCCGACATTGCCGGATTCTCACCCAGAATGTACATGCCCCGGATCTCGTCATTGTGGATCGACTCGACGATCTCGACCACGGTGAGACCCGGATTCGGATCCAGCTCGGTCTTCCAGAGGTCCTCGAGTTTGGTCCGCACCGCGTCGTTACCCGTCTTCATGTAGTCCGGGAAAACCATCGGGATAAGTCCGGCATCAGATGCGCCCTGGACGTTGTTCTGGCCGCGCAGCGGATGCAGGCCCGTCCCCTTGCGGCCGACCTGACCGGTCATGAGGGCAAGCGAAATCAGGCAACGGGCATTGTCGGTGCCATGGACGTGCTGGCTGACGCCCATGCCCCAGAAGATGATGGCGGCTTCGGCCTTGGCATAGGTACGTGCAACCGTGCGCAGCACGTCCGCTTCAATGCCGCAGATTTCGGACATGGCCTCGGGCGTGAACTGCGACAGGTGCGCCTTGAGCTTGTCGAATCCGTCGGTGTGGGCCTGGACGTACTGCTCGTCGTAAAGGCCTTCCTCGACAATCACGTTCATCATGGCATTGAGCATGGACACGTCGCCGCCGGGCTTGAACTGCAGCATGTGCGTGGCGTGACGCTTCAAACCGTGGCCGCGCGGATCCATGACGATCAGCTTCGCCCCGCGTTTGGCGGCCTGCTTGAAATAGGTGGCGGCAACCGGATGGTTCGACGTCGGGTTGGCGCCGATAACGATGATGACATCGGAGTCGTTCACGGCCGTGAACGGCGCGCTGACGGCGCCGGAGCCAACCGTTTCCATGAGCGCAGCCACCGACGAGGCGTGGCACAGGCGCGTGCAATGGTCGACATTGTTTGTCCCGAAGCCGGCACGGACCAGTTTCTGGAACAGGTAGGCTTCCTCGTTCGAGCATTTCGCCGAACCGAAGCCGGCGAGTCCCTTGCCACCATGCTCATCGCGGATTGCCTTGAGGCCTCCGGCAGCAAGATCCAGTGCCTCTTCCCATGTCGCCTCGCGGAAATGGGTGTAGGGATTGGTCGGGTCGAGATCCGGATCAGGTCCCTTGGGCATGCCCTCCTTCCGGATCAGCGGCACGGTCAGGCGTTCCGGGTTGTTGATGTAGTCGAAGCCGAAACGGCCCTTGACGCACAGCCTGTTCTCGTTGGCGGGCCCGCCGGCACCTTCCACATAGGCGATCTTGTCATCCTTGATCTTGTAGGTGATCTGGCAGCCGACACCGCAGTAGGGGCAAACGCTCTGGACCTCACGGTCGACTTCGCGGCTGCCGACCCCGTTTTCATCGACAATACTGGACGGCATGAGCGCGCCGGTCGGGCAGGCCTGAACGCATTCGCCACAAGCCACGCAGGTGCTGTTGCCCATCGGATCGTCGAAATCGAAAACGATCTTCGAGTGACTGCCGCGGCCTGCCATGCCGATGACGTCATTGACCTGGACCTCGCGGCAGGCGCGGACGCAGAGGTTGCAGTGAATGCAGGCATCGAGATTGACCGCCATCGCCGGATGGGACATGTCGGCTTCGGGCGCGACGCGCGTGGGAAATCGGCTGGACTCGACATTCTGTGCATCGGCCCAATGCCACAGCGTGCTGGTCTGGTCGTGGGCGTCCTCGCGCGCCGGCTGGTCGGCGACCAGCAGTTCCATGACCATTTTGCGTGCTGTGAACGCGCGATCGGACTGGCTTTTGACCACCATGCCCTCGGCCGGTTTGCGGATGCAGGATGCCGCCAGCACACGCTCGCCTTCGATTTCGACCATACAGGCCCGGCAGTTCCCGTCGCCCCGGTATCCGGCAGTATCGCGGTAGCAAAGATGCGGAATGTCGGTTCCGGCCCGCTTCGCCACCTGCCAGATGGTCTCGTCAGGGCCCGCTTCGACTTCCGTGCCGTCGAGGGTGAACTTGATGTTGTCACTCATGGGCTGATGCTCCGCAAAACGTGTCCACGTGCCGTGTCATGGCTGTTGCCGGGGTCGGATCGAACCGTCCCGGATCAATATGGCGTTACAGTTCGTCCCGGAAATACTTGAACACCGAATTCATTGGGTTCGGGGCCGCCTGGCCCAGGCCGCAGATCGAGGCATCCATCATCGCCGTGGCCAGTTCGGACAGCAGGTCCTCGTCCCACCTGTCCTCGCTCATCAGCTTGACGGCCTTCTCGCAGCCGACCCGGCACGGCGTGCACTGGCCGCAGCTTTCGTCCTCGAAGAACTTGAGCAGGTTGAGCGCCGCCGCCTTGATACTGTCCTGTTCCGAGAGGATGACGACCGCGTGCGAACCGACAAGACATCCGTATTTCTCAAGCGTTCCGAAATCGAGCGGCAGGTTGTCCATGGAAGCCGGCAATATGCCGCCTGAAGCCCCTCCCGGCAGGTACCCCTTGAACGTGTGACCATCCGCCATGCCGCCACAGTAGTCGTCGATCAGTTCGCGGACCGTCACCCCGGCAGGCGTCAGCTTGACCCCCGGCTCCCGGACCCGTCCCGAGACCGAATAGGATCGCAGACCCTTGTGGCCGTCCTTGCCCTGATCGGCAAACCAGGCGGCACCTTTGGCCAGGATCTCCGGGATCCAGTAGACCGTCTCGACGTTGTGAACGAGCGTTGGCCGGTTGAAGACGCCGACCTGCGCGACATAGGGCGGACGGTGGCGCGGCAGACCGCGCTTGCCTTCGATGCTCTCGATCATCGCGGATTCTTCACCGCAGATGTAAGCGCCCGCCCCGCGTCGCAGTTCGACCTGACCGGGTCTAATGACGCCAGCGCTCTCAAGCGCGGCGAGCTCGTCGGCGAGAATTTTCAGCACCGCCGGATATTCGTCGCGCATGTAGATGAAGATCGTTTCCGCATCGACACCCCAGGCCGCGACAAGCATGCCCTCGAGGAACTGATGCGGACGGGACTCCAGATAGTACCGGTCCTTGAATGTGCCCGGCTCGCCCTCGTCCCCGTTGATGCACATGTAGCGCGGCCCGCCGCCGGCCCGGACGAATTCCCATTTCTTGCCGGACGGGAAGCCGGCACCGCCGAGACCCCGCAGGCCCGCCTCCCCAAGCGTTGCAATGACGGAGTCCGGTGTGTGTTCTCCGGCCCGGCAGGCTTTCAGAACCTCGTACCCACCTTCGGACACGTAGGCGTCGAAACCCTGATACTCCGGAACCACCGGGCCAAGCTTGCGGTCCGCCGCGGTTCTCAGGAGGGTCTCTTCATCGGCGTGATCGATATGATTGTGCCCGACGACCGCGACCGGCGCGGTACTGCAGCGTCCCATGCACGGTGCATGCACGACCCGCACGTCTGACGGTGCCGAACTCTTGAGATTCGCCAGCAGATCCTGCGCGCCCATCATTTCGCAGGTCAGGCTGTCGCACACCCTGATCGTGACTTCCGCCGGGGCGTCCTCGCCTTCGCGGACCACATCGAAGTGATGGTAGAACGTGGCGACCTCGTAGACTTCCGCCTGCGCAAGACGCATTTCGTCGGCAAGCGCCGCAAGATGGGCCGCGCTCAGCGAGCCGTGACGATCCTGGATGAGATGAAGAAACTCGATGAGATGATCCCGGCGGCGCGGGCGGTCTCCAAGCAGCGCACGAACCTCGTCGATGGCATCCGCATTGACTTGCCGGCCCTTGGGAAACGCGCGCGCACGGCCCCGCCGGCCGCTGCCGTCCTGTCGTCCGGGCCGATCGACTTTGATCAACGTCCGCGTTCCCGGTCCACTCATGCCCTGATCCCTTGCTCGAAATTTTCCGTGTCTGACGAGTTTCCGGTTCACCCGGCCTCAAAAGCGACGTAAACATCGCCTGACTGCCGGTTTTTCAGCCTTCCGCAAACGTCATTTCGCTGCCAAAACCGCCATCGCAGACACTAAAAGTCCGCAAAATCCCTTCGCGAACCTCTATGTGGTATATGGTATACCATGACTGAATCCAACGAATTTCTCGATCTCAAGGGCCTGCTTTGCCCGCTTCCCGTCCTCAAGGCGCGCAAGAAGCTGCAGTCCATGGCACCCGGCAGTGTCCTGCGCATCGAAGCGACCGATCCCGCGTCCGTCATTGACGTGCCTCATTATTGCAGCGAATCCGGCAACGAGTTGCTCAACCAGAACGAAACGGACGGTATCTACGTCTACGAAATCCGGAAAGTCTGACCATGAATGAAGTCGGCAAATTGACTCTTGTGGCCCTGCGCCGGCCGGAAGCCGCCTTCGTCGATGCCAGCCGTATCGACGACGAATGGCAACCGCTCGGCTATCACGCACCTCCCGACTTCGCGGGCGCGATCGAAGAATTCGATCAATTCGAAGCCTGCCTGGAAGAGTCAGGAGCGGAGATCATTCACCTGCCGGATGACGACTCCCTGACGCTCGACAGTCTTTATGTCCGCGACGCCCTGATCGTCACACCGCACGGCATCGTCCTCGCCGGCATGGGCAAGCCCGCCCGCCAGCGCGAGCCCGCGGTCAATGCGGAGTTCCTCGAAGGCAGAGGCTTGACCGTCGCCGGCCGGATCGAGGCGCCCGGAATGGTCGAAGGCGGCGATCTTGTCTGGATCGACGGCCAGACACTCCTTGCTGGGCACACCTACAGGACCAACCCGGAAGGCATTGCCCAACTGCAGCGAATCCTGCGCGACGGCGTCACCGTCCACAGCTTCCAGATGCCGCACTACAAGGGTCGGGATGATGTCTTTCACCTGATGTCGGTGCTGAGCCCGATCGATACGGATCTGGCGCTGGTCTATCCGCCGCTCGCTCCGGTGGCGCTGATGGAATTTCTCGAGAGCCGGGGAATCCGTCCGGTCATCGTGCCCGACGCGGAATTCGAGTCCATGGGCTGCAACGTTCTGGCGACCGGCCCCCGCCGATGCGTGATGGTGTCGGGCAATCCGGAAACAGAACGCCGCCTCAGATCAGCCGGCGCCGATGTGCGCGTCATCGAAGCCGCCGAGATCTGCCGCAAGGGCGAAGGCGGCCCGACCTGCCTGACCCGGCCTTTAGCCCGCGGCTAGCTGCTCCCGGACCCGGTCGTCGAAACCAACAAGAACGCTCGATCCGGTGACGAAGACCGGCCGCTTGATCAGCGCGGGGTGCTGCGCCATCAGCGCCACTGCACCGTTACTGTCGGCCACGGCTTTTTCCGCTTCGTCCAGGCCGCGCCAGGTCGTGCCGCGCCTGTTGAGCAGGGTTTCCCAGCCGGCGGCGTCAGCCCACGTCGCAATCTCTTCAGCACTGAGGCCGTCGGCCCTGACGTCGAGAAATCTGTGCTCAATTCCGTTGTCGTCCAGCCAGCGCCGGGCCTTGCGGCAGGTATCGCAGTTCTTGAGGCCGTAAACCGTAAGCATGTCCGGTGAATCGCTCCTTCAAATCAAGATCCGGTCAGACCGCGGTCGGGATTGAGAGACAGCGTCGTGTCCTCCTTGAATGCCGCGGCCGTACTTTCCGCCGTTCTGGTCTCGGCGAATGCCTTGACCAGCCCCTCCAGATGCGATTGGGGGATGTCGCGCGTGATGAACACGATCCGCGTCCGACGGTCGTCGTCGGGCCAGCTGTCCAGTCTCACTGGCGGGTGGAACACATGTTGAACCGCATGGACCACGACCGGGCGATCCGGCTCGTCCTCCAGCTTGACGATGCCCTTCATCCGCAGCATGTCCGCGCCGAAATTGGCACGCAGCAGTTCCATGAAGAGATTGAACGAACCGACATGCATGGCGCCATCATTCACCACGCAAAAGGCCGAGATGTGGTCGTCATGCCGGTTGACGTCATGGTGATGGTGGTGGTCGTGATGCTCGGCGTCCGCCGCATAGGCTTCTTCATTGAGCCATCGTGCAACGTCGGGCGATTTCTTCGCCGGATCCCAGAGGCCGGCATCGAACAGGACACTGGCCTCCGCTTCGCCTTTCGCTGACTCCAGCACGGCCGCCGCCGGATTCAGGGCGGCGAGCCTTGCCTTCAGGCGGGCAATGGTCTCGGGATCGCCGTCCGGCATGTCCGTCTTGCTGAGGACGAGCCTGTCTGCGACCGCTGCCTGCTTGACCGATTCCACATGTGCATCGAGCGTCGCCAGGCCGTTGATCGCATCGACGACCGTCACGATGCTGTCCAGTCTGTATCGCAGGACGAGATAGGGATGGCTCATCACAGTGTGAAGGATCGGCGCCGGATCAGCCAGGCCCGTCGTCTCGATCACGATCCGGTCGAACGGCTTGATCGCACCGTCATCGCGCCGCTGCAGCAGATCCTCAAGCGTGCTGATCAGATCGCCGCGGATCGTGCAGCAGAGACAACCGCTCGACAGTTCCATGATGTCTTCATCCGCCGTCTCGACCAGCAGGTGATCGAGGCCCACTTCGCCGAATTCGTTAATGATGACGGCAGCATCCGCCATTGCCGGATCGGCCAGCAGCCTGTTGAGCAGCGTTGTTTTGCCGCTGCCCAGAAAGCCGGTCAAGACCGACACCGGGATCGGAACTGGTATTTCCTGCTCAGCGACTTGGGTCATCTTCAATTACTCCTTCGGCACTGGCATCGCCGGTCGCGATCCTGCCCGAGAGCACGAGTGCGCCGACGACGACAGCCGCACCGAGATACTGGTTGGCGGACAGCCGTTCCCCCACCAGTATGCCCGCGGCGGCGATCGTGACAACAGGTTCGATGTTGTAGAACGGCGTCAGGCGCGACACCGGCGCGAACCGAACCGCGTTGAACATGCCAAGATAACCACAGACATAGAGCAGACCGAGGCCGATCAACGGCAAGATCGCGGCGTCCACCGCAGGACGGGATGACGGGTCGAGCCATGCGCCCCCGCGCCCGAAGTGCCACGCCACGGCAAGCATGACGGGCATGCCGACAACATGTATGAGGAACGCGCTGGCGGTCTCGTCGACCGTACCCGAAAGACGCCTTGCGCAGAAGAAAATGGTGGTCGCCGAACACACCGCACCAACGGCGAGAGCGATGCCGCGCCAGTCCAGCGTCCCGAGAGACGGGCCGATCGAAATGACGACGCCTGCAAACGCGAGCAGCGCAACGCACAGCCTGGCGGCTCCGATGCGATCACCCTCCAGCAAGGGAGAAAGCAGCAGGACCACCAGTGGAAACGTGTAGAGGATCGTCACCGACAGGCCGACGGGAATGAACGCCACAGATGACAGATAGCAGAGGCTCATGGAAACGGTGGCCATCGTTATCCCGGCAAAGGGCAGCCCCTTGCCGCGCCCCACCTTGATCGGCTTGCGCAAAGCAGCGATGGCAATGCCGGTTATCAGGATCAGTGCCGCCGAACGGGCAAACACGGATTCCACTGGAACGATCCCGAGCCGGTCGAGGTAGGCCGTCAGTGGCGGGTTGAGCCCGAAACTCGATGCCGAGAACAACGCAAGCCCGATACCGGTTGCAAGCGGACGGGTATTTTCGGTCATGTCATGAGTTGAACAGCGCGCGGTCGCCCTGTCTATGCCGCGACGCCGTCAGTTCTGTTGTGACGAGAAATTCTGCGTGGCGCTGACCTGCTTCTTTTTTCTCGGCTTTTTCTTCTTTCTCGTGGTCGCCTTCTTTTTTCTGGTCTTCTTTTTGACAGCCTTCTTCTTTTTCCGGCTCTTCTTTTTGACGGCCTTCTTGCGCTTGCCCTTCTTCTTGACGGCCTTCTTTTTCTTCTTCTTTTTGGCCTTCTGGGCCGCTTTCCGCTTCCTCTCCTGCTCGGCAAGCACGGCCGGCGGCGGCTTGAACGCGTCCGGCGAGAACAGCGTGCAAGACGTGTTCTGCTTCTTCAGGTGGTCGCAGACATGCTGGGCCTGTTCCTGATCGAAGCCGGACATCACCGCTGCAAGACGGCCACCGGCCCGGTAGTCCTTCACAACGGACCCCCGTCCCGCATAGACCACATTGCGCAGTGCCAGCAGATTCTCGCTCATGACCTGATAGGCCGCTTTCGCGTTCGGGAACCGCCCGAAGTCGACGCCCCAGCCGCGAACCTGCCAGTAGCCAGCGACACGCACCGGCGCGCGCTTCTTGCAGACCACGGGTTGCATGTTCTTCGGCGTCCGCTGGAAGAACCCGCCGTTCGAGAACTGGCCGACCGTCTTGCCTTCCTTGCCGTTCTTGGCAAATCCGCCCTCAAGCGAGTCCTTTGCCAGTTTCATCCTGCTCCAGCCGGATTGCGAGCCAAGGATCACGGCGACCAGCCGCCGTCCATTGCGGGTCGCCGACGCCACCAGATTGTATCCCGACGCACAGATGAAGCCGGTTTTCATGCCGTCGGCATCCTGCATGTGCTTGAGCAGGCTGTTGCGGGCGCGGAAGTTGCGCCTGCCGATCTTGACCGACTGCATCTTGAAGTAACGGGCATACTCCGGGAACTGGTCGATGATCGCCTGCGCCAACAGGCCCATGTCCCTGGCCGTCGTCACCTGCCTCGGGTCGGGCAGTCCGTGCGGATTGGCGAAATACGTTCCGGACATGCCCAGGCGCCGTGCCCACGCGTTCATCAGCTTGACGAAGCGCTCTTCGGATCCCGCAACCGCTTCCCCGAGCGTAACAGCGAGATCGTTGGCCGAGCGCACGATCACCGCCTCCAACGCCTTGTTGACGGAGATTTTCGAGCCGACAGGCAACCCGATCTTGCTGGGCGGCTGCGACGCGGCGTTGCGGGTAACCTCGATCTTTGTATCCAGGGTCAGCTTGCCGTCACGGATCGCATGAAACGTGAGGAAGGATGTCATCAGCTTGGTCAGTGATGCCGGATACCAGGGCGCCCCGGCCTGTTCCGCATGAACGACCTCACCGGTCTCCGCATCGAATACCAGCAAGGGCGCGGCAACAGCGGTTACCGGACGCAATGCCGCCAGCGCAACTGCACTCGCCAGTATCACCAGTAACCTGAAACGCAACATCCGCGACCCCGCTGAATCAACTTCCAGTATGATCTGGACGCCACCAAAGGGGAACCCTCCAGTGGGAGATTGGCACAGAGTTTTTTTGTCACGGGTTAACCGGCGCCGAAAACGGCGATAATGCAGGCATGCGAGCAGCGCTTTCGATGTACGACCTTCCCGAGGTCGCGCACAATAATGACGAATTGTGGCGGACAATGGCCGGTGAATTGTCATGCGCCGGTTTTGACAACGTGCCTGATTCGCTCGACAGGGAAACGGCAACCGTGGAGCTCTGGGTCGCCGAAGACCTCCTGATCTCGCAGACCTGCGGCTATCCCCTTACGCACGCCCTTGCCGGCAGAGTGAGGGTCGTGGCGACCCCCTGTTACGACGCGCCGGGCTGCGATGGCCCGAACTATTGCAGCATCGTGATGTCCCGGACCGACGGCCCACACTCCATCGACCAGTTGCGCGGCTGCCGCGCCGCGTACAACAGCACGGATTCCCAGTCCGGCTATGCAGCGTTCCGGGCGTTGATCGCACCCCACGCCAACGGCGGCCGGGTATTCTCCGCGACGGTCGAGACCGGCAGCCACGCTGCTTCGTTGCAGGCCGTTCAGGCGGGACGTGCCGACGTATGCGCCATTGATGCCGTAACACTCGAATTGCTGCGCCGGCACCGCCCGGGCGCCGTACAGGGCCTGACAGAAATTGCCCGCACGCCCGCGGCACCCGGCCTGCCCCTGATCACGTCGGCATCAGCCACCGATGAGACAGTCACCGCCATCCGCTCGGCACTGAACAGGGTCATCGACCGACACGACCTTGCGGTCCACCGCAACGCCCTGCTGCTGCGGGATTTCGCGGTCCTGAACGATGATGCCTACCGGCAGATCCTCGATATGGAGCAGCACTGCCTGGACCTCGGCTATCCTCGCCTCGCCTGATCCCCGGCACGGCCACGAGCAACCCAATCCGCCAAAGGCACAATGACGCTGAACCGTTTTGCCGCTATAGTTGCTGCAGGCGGCAGAACCATGGCGCGCCCGGACACAAAACTGCCGCGATGAACCAACGGGCGCAACCGGAACGTTCAGGGAGTGAAAACATGGCCATGGACCAGGACATTCACGTCACCGTCAATCTGTCCGATCTGCAGCTTTCGCCGGTGTCGGACGAGTTGATCGCGAAATACGACATTCCGACCGAGACAGCCGGCGCCGTGATCACGTCGGATGGCGACCTTCAGGGCGGCGTCATTTCCAGGATGCAGTCCGACAGATACGAGCTTTTCGTGACATCACCCGAAGACGTCGTCAGAGGTGTGGACAAGATGAAGGGCCTCGGCGACGACACAGCGCTCTTTCGTTTCAACAAGCGCAATGACAGCTACAGCTGGATCAAGGTACGGCTAGTCGGTTAACCGCCGTCGCACCGAATGATAAGTTCAATATACAAAACATGATTTTCACTATAACGTACGACCGGGCAAAGGATTGGGAGTAAGACCATTCTGCCCAAAAAGGTCGCTTCCGGCGCATGGGCGAAATGCACTAGCGCTGTAGAGTGGAAGCGGTGAGAAAGACAAAAGCGGGAAACGCAACGGTGAGTGCAAGGGGAGACGTTTATTCTGGCGTATTTTGCGCAGCCTTCGGGTCGTGCGCCGTTGGGCCGCTATTCTCATTCAAAACTGGTGTCGGCACTCCGCTTGCCGGCAGCAAATTCATCGCCCTTGGGTCATCGCATGCCATCGTGCCGGGCGCGACGGTTGTGCGGCGGCTGAGCGGGCTATGAACTCACGACGACTGTCTGTGTCACATTGGGAGCAATAAACATGTCAGACAAGAAACACTTACTGAATAGGGACAAGCGGAGGTACATGCTGCCTTCCGAACGGGCTTGGGGGGCTGAAACGCACGTCTATCTTCCTGAGTTGTGCGACCAGCTCAACGTCGGCAAGATCCAGCGCCGCGACTTCCTTCGCCAGGCCTGCCTGCTCGGCATGACCGCAACCACCGCCTACGCTATGGCTGACGTCCTGACCGGTGAGACCTCGCTCGTTCCGCCGGCATTGGCGCAGACGCCGAAGCCGGGCGGCACCCTGCGGGTATCCATGCGCGTTCAGGAAATGACCGACCCGGCAAGCTTTGACTGGGTGGAAAAGTCAAACGTGGCCCGTTTCATCGTCGAGCATCTGACGCGCACGAAGTCTGACAACGTGACCGTGCCCTATCTCGCCGAAAAGTGGGAAGCCTCCGACGACCTGAAGACCTGGGTCTTCAGCCTGCGCAAGGGCATCAAGTGGTCGAACGGCGACGACTTCACGTCCGCTGACGTGGCGCACACCGTCAACCGCTGGCTCGATCCGGCAACCGGTTCTTCGAACCTCGGCCTGTTCGACGCCATGGTCGAGCAGTACGACACCGGCGAAAAGGACAAGGATGGCAAGCCGAAGATGGCCAAGCGCGGCATCAAGGGCGCCGTCGAAGTCATCGACGATCACACCATCAAGTTCAACCTGAAACAGGCTGCCCTGGCCATTCCGGAGAACTTCTACAACTATCCGACGGCCATCGTTCACAAGGGCTTTGGCAAGGACTACGACGCTGATCTGTCGAAGAACCCGATCGGTACGGGTCCGTTCAAGCTGGTCGACTTCGGCGTCGGCGAGAAGGCTATCCTCAAGAAGGATCGCGACTGGTGGGCCGGAGCGTTCCACCTCGACGAGATCCATTACTTCGACCACGGTGAAGACACCAACGCCTGGGTCGCGGCCCTCGCGTCCAAGCAGGTCGACATGGTCTACCGTCTGCCGGTTGAAGCCATCGATACGGTCAAGCGGGTTCCCGGTCTTGAGCTGGCACCGCAGACCACGGCCCAGACCGCAGTCATGCGCTTCCGCGTCACCGAGAAGCCCTTCGACAACAAGAAGGTGCGCCAGGCGATCGCGGCCTGCATGGATCACGAGGAGATCAACAAGGTCGCGTTCCGCGGTCTTGGTGTGGCGGCAGAAAACCACCACGTCTGCCCGATCCATCCGGAGTATGCCAAGCTTCCGGCGCTTAAGCGCGATCCGGAGAAGGCAAAGGCCCTTCTCAAGGAAGCCGGCATCGAAGGCGGTCTTACCGTGGAAATCGCCAATGGCGACACGGAAGGTCCGTGGATGACGGCAGCATGCTCGACCTTCAAGAAGCAGGCCGAAGCCGCAGGCATCACCATCAACATCAACAAGATGCCCGCCAACCAGTACTGGGAAGTCTGGGACAAGGCGCCATGGGGTTACACGGCCTGGACGCACCGTCCGCTCGGAACCATGGTTCTGTCCTTGGCTTACCGTGCCGGCGTTCCGTGGAACGAGGCCGCCTACGACAATCCGGAGTTCGACAAGGCGCTTAACGCGGCCGAAGCCGAACTGGACGTCAACGAGCGCAAGAAGAAGATGGAAGTCTGCCAGCAGATTCTGCAGGACGACGCCATCATTCCTCAGCCGTTCTGGCGCACTGTCAACAAGGCAGTCAGCACACGCGTCAAGGGTCACGTGACGCACCCGACGCTGTATCACCAGTTCCACAACGTGTGGCTGGACGACGCATAACACTCTCGCCGGGCGGGGCTCGAACAAAGCCCCGCCCGGCTTTCTTCTGGATGTGCGCTTCGGCAAGGGGGTTGCCGAACAGGCGGTGACAAGGAGGCGCACCGTATCAACAATCTGGGTGGGGAATTCAGATGCTCAAATTGATCGGACGACGGCTCGGCACAATGTTGCTGATCATGCTCGTCGTCAGTGTGCTTCTCTTCCTTATGAATGAGGGCGACCCGAGGCTGGTGGCGCGCAGCGTCCTTGGCCCGTATGCACAGCCGGAACAGTTACAGGCCTGGATCGAACAGAACGGCTACGACCGGACCATGTTCGTCCGGTACTTCGACTGGGTGTTTCGGATATTCCAGGGCGATCTGGGCGACTCGATAATCTACAAGAAGCCGGTGAACGAGATCTTCTGGGACCGCCTGGCCAACACAGGCATTCTGGCCGGCGTAACGTTCTTCCTGATGGTCGTCATCGCGCTGGTACTCGGCGTCCTGGCCGGCATGAAGGAAGGCTCGATCCGCGACCGTTTCATCTCCTTCATCTCGATCTTCACCACGTCGATCCCGGAATATGCCAGCGCCGTTATCCTGGCCGGCATCTTCGTTTTCTGGCTCGGCTGGCTGCCCGGCACGAGTTCGATGACCGGTGGCTTCAATGTCGTCGAACTGATCCTTCCGGTCATGGTGCTCACGCTCTACGGCTTCGGCTATGTGGCGCGCATGACCCGCGCCTCCATGGCCGAGGTCATGACGTCGAACTACATCCGGACGGCGATCCTGAAGGGCATCCCGTACAAGCGTGTGATCATGAAGCACGCGCTCAGGAACGCCCTGATCGCGCCTTTCACGGTGATCATGCTGCAGTTCAACTGGCTGCTTTCGGGTGTTGTCGTGACCGAGTTCGCCTTCGGCTACAAGGGCTTCGGAGCTCTTCTGCTGGAAGCAGCCCTTCGTCGCGACATCTTCGTCATCGAAGCCGCCGGGATCGTGGCGGTGTTCGTCGCGGTTGCCACACAGACCATTGGCGACCTCGCGTACACCTACCTTAATCCGCGCATCCGGTTCAGTTGATAGGGGGACGATGAAATGACTGACATTACTGAACCTGCCTCCGCGACACCGGCGAAAGCGCCATCCAAGATCGTCCAGTGGCTCAAGGCCATCGCGCTGCTGCGCGAAAGCTGGGTTGGCTCCCTCGGCGCGATCATTGTCGGCGGCTTCTTTCTGATGGCCATTCTGGCGCCGCTGATCGCTCCGTTCGATCCGAACCAGCCGATCCTGCCGTTCGCCCTTCCGGGTGCCGCGGCGCCGGACGGTGGAACGTTCTGGCTTGGAACGGATCATCAGGGCCGCGATATCCTGTCCCGGATCATCTTCGGCGGGCAGCGGGTATTGTTCTACGCCACGGCAGCCACACTGGCGGCCTACGTGGTCGGCATCTTGATGGGACTGTATGCGGGATATTATCGCGGCTGGGTCGACGAGGTGATCTCGTTTGTCGCCAACGTGATCCTGTCGTTCCCGGTCATGGTGCTCTATGTGCTGATCATCGCGAAGCTTGGTGCTTCCGGCGCCAACATCATCCTGGCGGTGGTGTTCGCGAGTTCACCGGGCATCATGCGTATCGTGCGCGGCCTGACGCTGGACATTGCAACCCGCGAATACGTGACAGCGGCCGAAACGCGTGGCGAGACGCCATTCTATATTGCCGTTGTCGAGATCCTGCCGAATGCCCGCGGACCGCTGATCGTCGATTTCTGCCTGCGTATGGGCTACACGACGATAACGATCGGAGCCCTCGGATTCCTGGGCCTCGGCCTGCCGCCCCCGGATCCGGACTGGGGCGGAATGATCACGGAAACCCGTGCGTTCATCACGGGCGGTTTCCCGCATATGGCAATCATTCCGGCTGTTGCCGTTTCAATGCTCGTCCTCGGCTTCAACATGCTGGCCGACGGTATGCGCGAAGTGGCGACACGCGATTGACGAAAGACCCGCGGCTCCGGAATTCCGGGGCCGCGGAGTTTTTTCGAGACGGTGCAATAACAAGAATCTCGGTCCGAAGCGCACGGCACACCGCCGCCCGAAGACCGAACAAGTTTAAGGGGAACACATCGTGAGTGACACACAGCCTGTCCTTGAATGCAACAATCTGTGTATCTCGTATTTCGTGCGCGCCGGAGAAATCCCGGCTGTAGTGGACTTCAACCTCAAGCTGATGCCCGGCGAGGCCCACGGCATCGTCGGCGAGTCCGGTTGCGGCAAGTCCACGGTCGCCCTCGCCATCATGAACTATATGGGCAAGAACGGCGGTATCGTCGGGGGCGAGATCAAGTTCCAGGGGCGCGACATGCGCACCATGTCGGAGGAGGAACTCCGGCAGATCCGCGGCTCGAAGATCTCCATGGTCTATCAGGAGCCCATGGCGTCGCTGAACCCGTCCATGCTGCTCGGTGACCAGTTGGCCGAAGTGCCGCTGTACCACGAGGATGTGACCCCGGAAGAGGCGTTCGACCGGGCCGAGCAGATGCTTGCCAACGTGCGCCTGCCGGACCCCGGCAGGCTCATGAGGTCCTACCCGCACCAGATCTCCGGCGGTCAGCAGCAGCGCGTGGTCATCGCGATGGCGCTGCTGTCCAATCCGGCGCTGCTTCTGCTGGACGAGCCGACGACAGCTCTCGACGTGACGGTTGAAGCCGGCATCGTCGAGCTGATCAAGGACATCTCGTCCGAGTTCGGCACCTCGATGATCTACATTTCGCACAATCTCGGCCTGATCCTCGAGACCTGCGACCGGCTGACGGTCATGTACTCGGGCGAAGCCGTCGAGGTCGGCGATATCGATACCGTGTTCAACAACATGCGCCACCCCTACACCCGCGGCCTGTTCTCGTCGATCCCGGTCCCGGGTGCCGACAAGAACGCCCGGCCCCTGACCTCCATCCGCGGCCAGTTGCCATTGCCGCACCAGCGCCCGCGCGGCTGCTATTTCGGTCCGCGCTGCGACTACTATGACGAGCCGCGCTGCAACGCCGGCCGTCTTCCCATGGAAGAGGTCACGCCAAACAGCAACCACTTCGCCCGCTGCGTACGTGTCCACGAGATCGACTGGGAGGCGGCCAAGCCGAAGCCGGTCGAACGCGAGGAGGTCGAGCCCGGTGATGTCGTCCTCAGGGTGGAGGATCTGAAGAAGCACTATGAGGTTCAGAAGTCGGGCCTGCTGTTCGTCGGCGACACGAAGACCGTCAAGGCCAACGAGGACCTGACATTCCGGGCCCGCGAGGCCGAGACCGTCGCCATCGTGGGCGAGTCCGGCTGCGGCAAGTCGACCTTCGCGAAGGTTCTGATGGGCCTCGAGGAATCGACCGCCGGGTCCGTTCACCTCGGCAACCTGGAGCTAGGCTCGCTGGCCGTGAAGGACAGGGATGAAAAGACGGTCGCAAGCCTTCAGATGGTGTTCCAGAATCCGTTTGATACGCTCAATCCGAGTCACACGGTCGGTTCCCAGATCGCCCGTGTGATCAAGAAATTCGGCGTCGAATCGAACTCCGAAAAGATCCAGGACCGGGTCTACGAATTGCTCGATATCGTCAAGCTGCCGAGGGACTTCGCGCAGCGCCGGCCGCGCCAGCTTTCCGGCGGCCAGAAGCAGCGCGTCGGCATAGCCCGCGCCTTCGCCGGCAACCCGAAGGTCGTCATCGCAGACGAACCGGTCTCGGCACTCGACGTGTCAGTCCAGGCCGCTGTCACCGAGCTCCTGATGGACATCCAGCGCGAGCACCGGACGACGCTGCTGTTCATCAGCCACGATCTCTCCGTCGTCAGGTATCTGTCCGACCGTGTCGTGGTCATGTATCTGGGCCAGATCATGGAGAAAGGGTCGACGGAAGAGATTTTCGCACCGCCCTATCATCCCTACACCGAAGCCCTGCTGTCGGCCGTTCCGATCGCCGACACCAAGGTTGAGAAGCGCAAGATCGTGCTCGAGGGCGAGATTCCCTCGCCGCTCAACCCGCCGAAGGGCTGCCCGTTCTGCACGCGCTGCCAGTACGCGATCGAGGGCCTGTGCGAGACCACGCCGCCGCCGCTCAAGGAATTCGAGCCGCGGCACGTCATAGCCTGCCATCTGGATCATGAAACCCTGCGCAACATGAAACCGGTGATCCAGATCGAGGACGAAGACGACAGCAGTGTGCCGGTGGCAGATCCTGTCGCCTGACCGGCCGCCGCCGGCCGGCCTCCGGCAGCGGCATTCACAAAAACACAAAGCCGCCGGGCAATTCGCCCGGCGGCTTTTTTCGTTGAACAATCGCGCAGTCCAAACTCATGCGCGCATGGTCTATCCCGCCTTCGCCTCTGCCGTTTCGGCAGGAGAACGGCGTATGCGCAAAAAACCGGGCCGGAAGCCCGTCTGGCGACTAGGCCAGGAGCCCCTCCTTCTCGACCTCCGCCCAGATTTCGTCGAAGATCTTTTTCGCCTTGCCACGCTGTTTTACGGCTTTTGCCGCCTCAAGATTGGCGGTCATGCCCTCGCCTTCGACAATGATCAGACCGACCATGCCGAGGCTGTAGTGCGGTGTGCATTTGTAGCCGTAGATGCCCGGCTTATCGAACGTCACGTCGGCGTCCTTGCTGATCTTGCTTTTCCACTTCTTGGCACCGTCCGGAATCATGCCCTTGATCGATTCACTGTTATGGCCCTTCTGGACCGTCTTGAACCTGACGGTATCGCCGGGCTTGATCTTGAGAAGTCTCGGCTTGAAGACATTGCGAAGCTTCTTGTTGTCCGGATCCCTGTTGTACATCCCGACTTCGATAACGTTGCCCTCTGCCAGGGCGCGACCTGCGAAGGGCAACGAGGCCAGCAGGGTAATGAATGCTCTCCGAGCAAGTGTCATTGGCATGTTCAATGCTCCAGTTTATTCAACTCAAGTACGCCGCACCGCAGTGGCAACTCCAGACCACTGAAGCCCTTCCAGCGCCGGCTACACGACAGTAAGGTAGAAAAATTCGATCAACTTATGTTCGGGCCATTGTCCCTGACAAGTTCCTCCAGCCGGTCCTCGCTACATTTATCATCCTGCGAGGGCCGGAGGCAATTGCGGCACTTCGAAACAGGGTCATCCCCGTTTCCCTGTGCTGCAGTAGATGCCGCGGCTTGAGTACCCTGATCGCGTGCTGAAGCACCTCGCCGGGATTTCTCTGAGCAAAAGTCCGTTCACGCCGCACGCCGCTCCGCAGAGAGCGAGGTGAGGTCTAGATATCCATCACGATCCGGCCGTCGATCCCGCCCTGCTCCATGCGGCTGAAGATCGAATTGATATCGTCGAGCGTCTCGGTCGTGAAATGCGCCGCGACCTTGCCCTCGGCGGCGAAAGCAAGCGACTCGGCAAGGTCGTTACGCGTGCCGACGATCGAACCGCGGATTGTCTTGCGCGTCAGCACCACATCGAAGATCGGCAGTTCAAAGCCGCCCGGCGGCAGCCCGACGAGGCTCATGGTACCGCCCCGCGCCAGCATGCCCAGCCCCTGCGAGAACGAGGTCGTGGAGACAGCCGTCACCAGCACTCCCTCCACGCCGCCACCGCTCTGCGCCTCGGCGGCCGGATCGATCTCGGACGCGTTGATGACCTGATCTGCACCGAGCTTCGTGGCCAGCGCCAGCTTCTCATCGGCAATATCGACTGCGATGACATGCAGTCCCATGGCCTTGGCGTACTGCACCGCCATGTGGCCGAGCCCGCCGATGCCCACAACGGCGACGGTGTCGCCCGGCTTCGTGTCGGTCTCCTTGAGGCCCTTATAGACGGTGACACCCGCGCAAAGGACCGGCGCGGCCGCTCCGAAGTCGAGGCCGTCGGGCAGATGACCGACATAGTTTGGATCGGCCAGCACATATTCGGCAAAGCCGCCGTTGACCGAATAGCCGGTGTTCTGCTGATCGGTGCACAGGGTTTCCCAGCCGCCGCAGCAGTGGTGGCAGTGGCCGCACGCCGTATGCAGCCACGGCACCCCCACCCGGTCGCCCTCCTTGACCGAGGTCACGCCCTCGCCCACCTCGGCGATAATCCCGACACCTTCGTGGCCGGGGATGAAGGGAGGCGACGGCTTCACCGGCCAGTCGCCGTTCGCGGCATGCAGATCGGTATGACAGACCCCCGACGCCTCGATCTTGACGACGACCTTGCCGGGGGCGGCTTGCGGTTTTTCGACTTCGCGGATATCGAGCAGTTCGCCGAATTCCGTGACGACTGCGGCTTTCATCGTGGCCATGGCTGATCCAGTCTCCTTCACATGATCATTGTGCTGGAGCGCAGAATTACTGGATCAATGGCACAGGCGAATGACGCAGATCAACGCCAGGCAGGCGAATTGACGCGGTTTCGGGACAGCAGGACGAACGACAGGATTGACTCCGCCGGGACTATTGAAGGCCGGACCGGCGGAATCTCACGCGATGGGCCCCTACTCCACCGTCACGCTCTTGGCCAGATTGCGCGGCTGGTCGACGTCGCGCTGCAATGCCACCGCCGCGTGATAGGCCATCAGTTGCAGCGGGATGCCGAGCAGGATCGGATCGAGCTCCGGCAGGCTCTGCGGCACATCGATCCGGGCTTCCACATCCGCCTCGAGCGGACCCTCGTGGGTGATCGCGATAACCGGCCCGCGCCGCGTCCTGATCTCGGAGACCGCCGACATGTTCTTTTCGAACAGGTCGTCGCGCGGCAGGATGGCGAAGGTCGGCCGTTCCGGCGCGATCAGCGCCAGAGGCCCGTGTTTGAGTTCTGATGCCGGATAGGCCTCGGCGTGGATGTAGGAAACTTCCTTGAGCTTCAGCGCCCCTTCCTGGGCGACCGGGAAGCCCTGCGCCCGGCCGATGAAGAACGCGCTTTCGATGCCGGCATAGCGCTTCGCCACGTCGCGAATCCGCGCCTCGTCATCGAGGATCTGCCGGATCTGACCGGGCAGCATCCGTAGCGCGTCGACAAACCGGCGCCCAGCGAGCGGTGACATGTCGCGAATCCGTCCGAGGTAAAGCGCCAGCAGGGCAAACGCGCCGAGCGTCGAGGTAAACGTCTTGGTCGAGACGACGGCGATCTCCGGGCCGGCATGCAGATAAATCCCGCCGTGGCATTCGCGCGCGATCGCACTGCCGACGACGTTGACCACGCCGAGCACGCGACCGCCCTTGCGTTTGATCTCCTGCACCGCCATCAGCGTGTCGAGCGTCTCACCCGACTGGCTCACTGCAATGTACAGCGTGTCGGTCTCGATGACCGGATTGCGGTAGCGGAATTCGGACGCCGGTTCCGCTGATGTCGGGATGCGGGCGAGGCTCTCGATCATGTTGGCGCCGACCTGACCGGATATGGCGGCCGAGCCGCAGCCCAGGATCTTGATGCGCCGGACGTCCAGCAATTCGTGTGCGTCCATGTTGAGGCCGCCGAAATGCGCACTGTGGAAGCGTTCGTCGAGCCTGCCCTGCAACGTCCGGGTGAGCGCGTCGGGCTGTTCGCAGATTTCCTTCAGCATGAAGTGATCATAGTCGCCCTTTTCGAGCGCCTCGGCACTGACGGAAATCTGGGTCGGCGTCTTGGTCGTGGGCTGGGAGTCGAGCGTCGACGTCCGGTAGCCGTCGGCCGTGACCACGGCCATCTCGCCGTCGTCAAGATAGATCGCCTGTTCGGTGTGGCGGATCAGGGCGGCCGCGTCGGACGCCACCAGCATCTCGTTCCTGCCGACCCCCAGGATCAGCGGCGAGCCGTTGCGCGCGACGACGATCCGGTCCGGCGCGTTGGCATCGACCACGGCGATCCCGTATGTGCCGTCGACCTGCTTGAGCACGATGCGCAGCGCCTCCTCCAGGTCCTCCGTGCCGGCGCGCGCGACCATGTGCGCCAGAACTTCCGTGTCCGTTTCGGAGCGCAGTTTGACCCCATCGGCTTCAAGCCGGGCGCGCAGTTGCACGGCGTTTTCAAGGATCCCGTTATGCACGACGGCGATCCTGTCGCTCACGTCGGTATGCGGGTGCGCGTTGTCGTCCGTCGGCTCGCCATGGGTGGCCCAACGCGTGTGCGCGATGCCGCAGCCGCCCTTGAAGCGCTTGGGCAACGTCGCCTCTACGTCACGGACCTTGCCGCTCGCCTTGTGCAGCTTCAGCGCCTTGTTTCCCGTGACGGCGACGCCGGCGGAGTCATAACCGCGATACTCCAGGCGGTGCAGCCCCTCGAACAGGATTGGTGCCGCGTCCCGCTTGCCCACATACCCAACAATGCCACACATGTATTCGATCCTCTCGTCAGCCATAGACAATGCGGCGGATCTTGCGTTCGCTTAAAGGCGGTGCCGGAAAGCGGCGCGTGTCGAGCTCGCGGGCGATCTGCTCGAAGATGGCCGGGTTTCTCAAGCTTCGCCCCTGGAGCTGGCCATGGCGGCGCACAACGAACTCCTCGACCTGTTCCGAGAAGAAATCCACGACTTCGGCAACCACGCGGGCCGCCTCCGCCGGACCAAGCCGCGTTGTCGACGCGACATGGCGCACAAGCTCGTCCAGATCCTCCATACATAATCTCCGGAATTTTACGACAGAATCGCAACATATTTGCCCGATATTGGGCAAATTATCTGGAAATGCAGAGGTAATCCAGAATTTCCGGTTAATCAGAGCCGATTCGGCCCGGCGTCAGAAGTCGGTCGGCGCACCGCCCTCTTCCTTGCGCCTGGCCACGAACGCCCCGAGTTCCTCGGCGACGGCCGGGTCAAGCGGCGGTGCCTCGTATTCCTCAAGCAACTGCCGGTAAATCTGATTGGCCTTGGCAAACGCCTGCGGGCTTCCCGCCTCGCTCCAGGTCTCGAAATTGCGCCAGTCGGAGATCGCCGGCGCAAAGAATGCGGTCTTGAACCGCTCCTGCGTGTGCTCGGTCCCGAAGAAGTGTCCGCCGGGGTCGACACCTGCGATCGCCTCGACGGCCAGCGCTTCCGGCGTGATTTCCAGCGGCGTCAGGAACTCGGTCACCATTTGCAGCAGGTCGGCATCGAGCACCATCTTCTCGAACGACGCCTGAAGCCCGCCCTCCATCCAGCCCGCACCGTGCTTGAGGAGATTCACACCACCCATGACCGCGCCCCAGAGCGAGAACACCGACTCGTAGGCGGCCTGCGCGTCCATTGCATTGGCCGCGCAGACGTTGGAGGAACGATAGGGAACACCATACCGCTTGGCGAGTTGGCCGCCGAGCATGGCGGCCTTCATCGCCTCCGGCGTGCCGAAGGCCGGTGCGCCGGATTTCATATCCACGTTGGAGGTAAAGCCACCGTAGATGAACGGCGCCCCCGGCCGCACGCACTGCGTCATGACGAGGCCGGCAAGCGCCTCCGCGTTCTGCTGCGTCACCGCTCCGGCGATGGTGACGGGCGCCATAGCGCCGGCCAGCGTGAAGGGCGTCAGCACGACAATCTGGTTACGCCCCGACATCTCGATGATTCCCTGCAGCATCGGCGTATCAAGCCGGCGCGGGGAATTCGAGTTGATGATCGTCATGAGGCTCGGCTCGCGATCAAGCTGTTCGTCGGTCAGACCCCGCGAAATGCGTGCGATCTCGATACCGTCCAGATTGCGCTCCCTGCCGAGCGAATAGGCATGAAACGCCTTGTCCGACATCGTGACGAAATCCGAAAGGCAGTCCAGGTGGCGCACCGAAGGGTGTATGTCGACCGGCTCGACCGGATAGCCGCCCCACATATGGACGGCATTGAGCATGTGGCCCAGCTTGATGAAATTACGGAAGTCGTCCTGGTTTCCGGGCCGCCGTCCGCCCTCCATGTCCGCACAGTTGGGCGCACTGGCAACCGCACAGAACGCCATCCAGCCATCGCCGAGACGAAGGCTGCGCTCGGGATTTCGGGCGTGCAGCGTGAATGTTGAGGGTGCTGTATCGATGCACTGCTCCACCAGACCGCGATCCATCCGGACCATCAGCCCGTCAGCTTCGACATCCGCACCGGCCGCCTTCAGAATCTCGCGGGCTTCATCGTGCAGAAACTCGATACCGTGTTCCTCGAGCAGCGTCAGCGAGGCCTGATGAATACTCTCAAGCTCGTCTTCCGAAACAACGGGCACCGTTGGATAGCGCATCCTCGGCTGACGCCATGCCGGCTGTTCGAATCCGCCGCCCGCGCGATCCCGTCGCGTCGATCGCCCTCTCCGCCCGCCGGCCCTGCCGGCCCGTGCCGCTGCTTCGCCCATCGCACCCTCCATCGCACCGCGCATCCAACGGCGGTGACATTCATGAACTGCACGTAACGTCTATTTCACAACTTGGATCTTTGTACAATATATTGAATATTCGAATTGCGAATCCGGCAAGACTTATATTTCGCCGCGCCCGTATTGGGATGGCAGAGCGACAACCAGAAGGGCCCTCGATTCCCCGTCTCCTGTGTTTTCAAACTGGCGCGGCTGGTCGGCGCCGTAACGTACCGTCTCGCCCTCGACAACAATCATTTCGTGATCACCGACACACACCTTCAACTCGCCATCGAGGCAGGTCAGATGCTCGTACGTACCCTCTGCATGGCGATCCGACCTGAGCACACCGTTCGTCTTCAGGTTCATCTCGTACCATTCGATCGGGAGGATTGTGTGTCGCGGGCTTAAGATCCTGAGTTCACAAAGAGAATCTGCACTCTTGATAACCGGAGTCGCGTAAGCCTTCTGATGGTCGATAATCTCCTGATCGCGTTTTTTCGGCGACACCTGATCGACCAGGGAACTGAGCTCGATCCCGAGCGCATAGGTCAGATTCCACAGGATCGCGAACGTCGGATTGGCCTTTCCGCGCTCGATCTGTGACAGCATCGACTTTGAAACGCCGCTGCGCTGCGCAAGCTGATCCAGCGTCAACTGCCGCATCTTGCGTGCCCGCTGCAGGGCGGCGCCAAGCTGCGGCACCCTGGACGGATCGTTGATGGTCATGATCCCCTCACGCGACAACTCCCCAGCGTGTTCAATATAATGAACACGGGCTTCTTGTTTTGCGGAAGTCTATCATCAACCGGATCCTAAATCACGGTGCGATCGCCGGGCCGAGTTCCGGCAACGGCAACACCGAGCATCACGATCAATCGGGAAGGTAAGCGGGACTCCGGCCTACGCGGTGCGCGCCGCGGCACGGTTCACGGCAGCCGGTGTCGGCTGCTGGCTGAAGTCCGGAGGCGCCAGCTTGCGCATTTCAGCGATTGTGGACTGCAGCTGTGCGACCTTGATCGACTCGCGCGACGACAGCTCCACCTTGGCACCGACATAGGCGTTGATAAGTTCCACCTGCGCGTCATAGCTGCGGCGTTCGGCCGGCGACAGATCGGATACGGGCCGCAGCGGCGTCAGGCTTGCGAGAATGCGGTCGACGCTCTGGAACTGCTCGGTAAGTGTGCGGCTCTTCGGATTTTCCGCGATGCGTTCCTCGAGCGTCGCCTTGATCCGCGACAGTGAATCGACCTGGCTCTGTATGGGACCGCTCAGATTCGGACGCAGGATCAGATCCAGACCGGCACTCAGTTCGGCGAGGGTCTGGTCGGCTTCGATATCGACAATTGGCTTGCCGATAATCCTGTCAGCCTCGTTGAAGAGCTCCAGCCGGTCTTCGAGTTCATCCGGACGCACCGTACCGTCAGATGCTTTGGCTTCGATCTCCTGGATCTCTTCCTGGATCTTGAGCAGCTGCGCATTGTCCGCCGGCGAAAGCTGGATCTTGTAGCCGCGGATGCGGTTGATCTCCCGCTCGCTGGCCTCGATTGTCGCGAGCGCAACCGCCTGGCTCGAGTTCGCACCGCTTGTGGCCGTGGCAAAGAACGCCTCCGCCGACGGCGCCGGCAGCAGGCTTGAAGACCCGTCCAGAACACTAAGAGTCATGGCGTCGCGCGATCCCCTCTTCCCCACCCAGGAAACGCCGGATCATCGCGCATTGACCGTTAACACGCGCTTAAGGATGTTGCCTGTCTCCGCGCCCTATCAGAGGTCCTTCACGAGACGCAGGGCGTCGTAGATCGCGGCATGCACGTTGCGCGAAGAGACCGCGTCCCCGATCCGGAACAGGTCGAACATTCCGGCCGCATTTCGCACCACCCTTTGCGGCCGGCCATTGATCAGCGCACTGTAGTCAACTTCGCCGCCGTTTCGCGACCGGTCGCGCAACAGGAAGTACAGGTCATCCAGTGGCAGCGTTCCGTGCTCCACCACCACCTGGTCCACCAGCCGTTCGGTCGTCATCGGGGTATAGTCGCTGCCAATGACGGCGCGCAGGCCGTTGCCTTCGCGGGACACGCCCACCAACCGGGAATTGATCGTGATCGTGACACCCCGCTCCAGAAAGGACCGCGCGTAGGCCACGTGGTTGAGGCCGCCGACTTCCGGCGCGAAGAACCGTTCCGGCGTGACGATTTCCAGAGTGGATCCGGATTCCGCGATGAGATCCGCCGCCTGCATGCCCGGATGCGCTCCGTTGTCGTCAAACAGCAGAACCTCATTGCCGGGCTTCGCGTCACCGGACAGGATATCCCAGCTTGAAACGACAAGGTCGTTGCCATCATCGAGAAATTCGGTGTTGGGCAATCCGCCGGTTGCAATGATGACGACATCCGGCTCGCATTCGAGCACGTCTTCCGCTTCGGCAAAGTTGTTGAAACGCATGTCGACACCAAGGTCATCGCAGCGCTCCGCTCTCCAGTCCGCTATTCCAATCAGCTCGCGACGGCGCTGTTGCTGTGCGGCCAATCTGATCTGGCCGCCCGGCTTGTCGGCCGCCTCGAACAGGATGGTTTCGTGCCCCCGCTCTCCGGCCACGCGCGCGGCCTCAAGTCCTGCGGGGCCGGCTCCGACAATGACGATCCGCCGGGGATCGTTTTCCGATCTGGTGATGATGTGGGGGATCGTTGCCTCACGGCCGGTCGCCGGATTGTGGATGCAGAGCGCCTCGCCGCCTTCGTAGATGCGGTCCAGACAGTACGTTGCTCCCACGCAGGGCCGGATTTCCTGCTCGCGCCCCTCCGCGACCTTGTTCGCGATATGAGGGTCCGCAATATGCGCCCGCGTCATGCCGACCATATCGAGTTTGCCCTCGGCAATCGCGTGACGCGCTGTCGCGACATCGCTGATGCGCGCGGCGTGAAAGACGGGGAACTTGGTCTCCGCGCGCACTTCGCCCGCAAAATCCAGATGCGGCGCGGAACGCATACCCTGCACGGGGATGATCTCGGACAGCGCGGCATCCGTATCGATATGGCCGCGGATGACGTTCAGGAAATCGATGGTGCCCGATGCCACGAGGCGGCGGGCGATTTCGACACCCTCCTCCCGCGACAACCCCTTGTCCCAGTCCTCGTCGGCAACCATGCGAACACCGACAATGAACTCAGACCCCACCGCATCGCGGATCGCGGTCAGAACTCTGTTCGTGAAACGCAGCCGGTTGTCGAGAGCGCCACCGAATTCGTCGTCGCGCTTGTTGGTCGCCGGCGACCAGAACTGATCGAGGAAATGGCCATAGCACTCGAGCTCTATGCCATCGAGGCCGGCAGCCTGCATTCTTTGCGCCGTCGCCGCGTAGTCCTTTACGACCCGGTCGATGTCCCATTCCTCCGCAACTTTTGGAAAGGCACGATGAGCCGGCTCCCTGACCATTGAAGGGGCGAGCACGGGCAACCAGTCAGCCTTGTTCCAGTTCGTGCGCCGCCCGAGATGGGTGATCTGGATCATCACCGCGGACCCGTGCTCATGGCACTCGTCCGTAAGATCCCTGAGCCAGGGAATGATCTCGTCCTTGTAGGCGTGGAGATTCCCGAATGCCGCAGGAGAATCCTCGCTTACAATCGCCGAGCCCGCGGTCATGGTCAGCGCGATCCCGCCTTTGGCCTTCTCGACGTGATAGAGCCGATAGCGCTCCTTCGGCATGCCGTCTTCGGAATAGGCCGGTTCGTGCGATGTCGACATAATGCGGTTTCGCAACGTGAGATGCTTGAGACGATAGGGTTGAAGCAGTGGGTCCCGGGACGTCATTTCCGTTTCACGCGATTTGCTCGACTTCGATACGCCATGCTGGCCAGTTCGGTGCACACCGGCAACACCGACCGGACAGGGCCCGACCATTGAAGTGGTTCATGGACCCGTTGTCGACAAAATGCTGGTTCGGGCGCGCCGTCTGATCTGCCTCATGTATGACACCGGGACCTTTCGGGGTGCCCGGGGACAGACCTCGCAATTGATATTTGGCGCACAATTGGCGATCATCGCACCCTGGGATTGGGAAATACGAGGCATTGCACGATGCGAAGTCTGGGGACTGCGTTCGGTCGATTTGAGGGTTCAGCCATTCGCGGCCCGCTGGTGGCTGCGGTGACCATTCTGACGGCCGCAATTCTGGCGTCTCAGGCAGCGCTTGCAGAGTCGGTCGAACCCGGCGCCCGTTTCACCACGTCATGGGGCGAACTCAGAAGCGTGCAGATCAATCCCTCCTCCGGATCGCCCGGACAGGGTATTGGGACCGATCCCAATTCCCATCGCTATCGCGACAGGGGCGGTGAAATCGATTTCGAGAATGACCGGCAGCGCTTCGAGCGCAAGGACCCGGACGGCACCGTCCTGCGGCTGCAATTCTGAAAACTGAGCTCAGTCGAATTCGCTCAAAAAGAAAGGCCGGCAAACAGAGAAGCTTGCCGGCCCTGGTGGTGTCGGAGGTTCAGTCCGACAAAGCTGGACTTACTTGAGCGCCTCGATCTTGAACCAGTCGACGGACATCGGCGTTTCGCCGTTCACCTTCTGGTGCTGGAAGATGCCGAAGGCCAGGCTGCCCTTGGGCCGCAGCGATGTCAGTTCCTCCTGCGCGACCCAGTCGGACTGTTTCATGCCTTCAAGCTTGTAGGATGCCGAATACTTGCGTCCTTTTTTCGTGATCCTCAGGAGGATCGGGTTCGGGGCATCTTCGACCTTGTAGGCCACGCCCTTCGCGCCGCCCCAGACAACCCTGCTGAACGAGGTCTGCTTGCCTTTGGACCGCTTCCAGCTTCCCAGAAACACCTGGGCGCCCCTGACGCCGCCGTAGTAGCTGTTGGCGTAGGTCGAGCCGACGAGGTGGTTGTCCTTGTCTTCATAGATCCCGATAAACGGGGCTTCCTTGCCGGTCTGGTAGGGCACGGAGAACTTCATTGTCGCAACCCAGTCACCTTTCGGCAATCCGGACTTGAGGCGAATGATGTTCGGCACCGGCGCGGCATTCAGGTGTCCCGAGTTCGTCCCGATGATCAGCAGCTTGCCGTCCTCCACGATATAGCTGTCGGCATCCTCGTTAAGGACTTCCCAGTTGCTGCTCAGGGTGTCGCCATCGAACTCGTCCATGAACAGAGGCTCGGCAATTGCGCTGCTTGCGATCGCGGACAATGCGGCAACCGAACTGGCCAGAGCGGTGGTCAGGAGAGATTTGCGAATGGACATGACGTGGTTTCCTTCCTTCTTGGGCGCACTGGCGGGGACTTGAGAACCTCGCCAGCGCGCAAAGACTATGGTTTGGCAGATTTGGTGATGTCTTTTGCGGTCGATGTCGTGCCTACTTGAGCGCCTCGATCTTGAACCAGTCGATCGACATCGGCGTCTCGCCGTTCACCTTCTGGTGCTGGAAGATGCCGAACGCGAGGTTCCCTCTGGGCTTGAGCGACGTGAGCTCTTCCTGTTCGACCCAGTCGGACTGTTTCATGCCTTCGAGCTTGTAGGCCGCGGCATACTTGCGACCACGCTTTGTGATCTTCAGCAGGATCGGATTGGGCGATTGTTCCTCCGTGTAGGCAACGCCCTTCGCACCACCCCAGATCACTTTGCTGAACGAGGTCTGCTTGCCCTTTGACCGTTTCCAGCTCCCCAGAAACACCTGGGCACCTCTGACGCCGCCGTAGTAGCTGTTGGAGTAGGTCGAGCCGACGATGTGGTTGTCCTGATCCTGGTAGATTCCGAGGAACGGCGCCTCCTTGCCCGTCTGATAGGGCACGGAGAACCTGATCGTCGCGACCCAGTCACCCTTCGGCAGCTTGTTCTTGAAGCGGATGATATTGGGAACCGGCGCTTTGTTGAGATGCCCCGCATTCGTGCCGATGATCAGCAGCTTGCCGTCCTCGACGATGTAGCTTTCGGGATCCTCGTTCAGGACTTCCCAGTGCCCCTTGAGGGTGTCGCCGTCGAACTCGTCGATGAACAGCGGACCCGCCGGCTGGGGCTCCGGTTCCGGTTCTGGCTCGGGCTGGGGTTGGGGCTCAGGCTCCGCGACCACGACCTTGACCGCTTCGGAAACCGCTTCGGTGAAGCCCTCGGTGCTGTTGGCAGCGAAGTATTTGCCGTTGCCCCTGTCGGCGATGCACTCAAGTTGCTTGCGGTCCTCGTCCGGGATATCGAACCCGACAACATGAACCTTCACGTTGACGTTCTGAGACGCCAGTTCCGCGGCAACGGCACACGGGTCACCGCCACAGGTCTCGATACCGTCCGAGATCAGAACGACATTGTTGTTGGCGTCTTTGGACGTGCCCTCGAATGCAAACTTGGACTGACCGAGCGAATACGCGATCGGCGTCTTGCCTTTCGGCGATATGGAGTTCAGCGCATTCGCGGTCGCACCGCTCTGCGCGTTGCCGAGCGGCGCGAGCAGCTCCACGTCCTCACACCAGCCTTTCTCACGATGGCCATAGACCATCAGCCCGGCCTTCGTATTCGCGGGCAGGTCGCCCATGAGGCGATTCAGAGCAGTCTTCGCGGTTGTGATTTTGGCGACACCGTCGACCTGGCCCCACATGGACCCTGACGAATCGAGGATGAAAAGCAGGTTGCTTTCAGCCTGCGCAACATTGGAGGCCGCCATCAGTGCCGCGGCAGCGACACCGATCGTCGATTTCTTGAACATTATTCCCACTCCTTCCGGAACCAGCCCCAGCAATCTTTTTTGGGGCCCACAAATGCTTGGTCGCGGCACGACGGGAAATGGTTCAAACGACCGCCCACTTTCTTGGGCCCACAGATCTCGGTCATCGCCGAAATTAGAACATCATTGTGACAATCAGGAAAGGCCGCCTGAGAAAATCACCTGGGCCATGGGGACAAATGAAAAGGGCGGCCCTGGAAGACCGCCCTTGTTTGTTGCTTTGACCGGCCCCGTCTGACTTTGACCGATCTGAGCCTGGAACTGTTATGCCGTTACCGGCAATTCTTTTCTCCTTAATGGTGCGAGGTCTGTTTTCGCCTCGCTATGCCCTTCAGTCGCGTTCACCGCGAATAAGGTTCAAAGACAGGTCAAAAAAGTTTTCACCGGATATGAAACCACAGACGCCGGGGCAGCTACTTATTGGTAGTTCATCCAAAAAAGTGGTTCGATATAGGGTGTTTACGGTACCCTTTGCGGCGACGGGGACTTGGAACGCGGGGGAGATCGCGAACCTTGGGATACTTTTATTTGAACCTTTCTGCGGGACGGCGCGACTTACCAGTGCATGACGCGACCGGACGGTCGGCATGTCGGTAGCCGATCGCGGCGACGACGCCGATCTTCTGAAGCGGATTGCCGCCAAGGACCGGCTTGCCGTGCAGGCGCTCTTCGGGCGCTATCACGTCCAGATGTTCAGGTTTCTTGTGCGATTGACACGAAACGAGGCCGTAGCAGAGGAACTGGTTAACGAGACTTTCATGGAAATCTGGCGCGTCGCCGGAAAGTTCGAAGGCCGCTCGTCGCCGTCGACATGGATTTTTGCGATTGCGCGCAACAAGGCCATCAGCCTGATGCGCAAGCGGTCCGATGCCGAACTCGACGAGGAAATGGCGGCGAATATCGAAGATGACAGCGATTCGCCTGAAGACACGACGATGAAGGGTGACAAGGCCGCGATGATCAAGGCCTGCCTTACCAGGTTGTCACCCGAGCACCGCGAGGTCATCGACCTGGTTTACTACCATGAAAAGTCCATCAAGGAAGTTGGAGACATTGTCGGCATACCGGAAAACACGGTGAAAACGCGAATGTTCCATGCCCGAAAGCGCCTTTCGGAGTTGCTTAAAGAGGGCGGCATCGACCGTGGTTGGCCATGACCGATAACCATGAGGACAGAGAAATGAACGTGGCAGAAGACATTGAGATGATGCTGCCCTGGTATGTAACCGGCACGCTGACCGAGGACGAACGGGCCCGCGTGGACAGATACATCGCAGATCACCCGGAAATGGCCCGCCAGCTCGATCTCGTGCGCGAAGAACTCGACGCAACGATTTCCCTTAATGAAGAAATGAATCCGGCCCACTCCGGTGCCCTCGACCGGCTCCTGACGCGCATCGATGCGGAAGACGGACCCGAGCGCACGACACAGAGCAGCGGCATTCTGGACTGGCTGACCGGCTGGCTGCCGGCATTCGAGACACCGACTCTGCGTCTCGCCACCGTGGGTGCAGCCATTGTCATCGTCGCCCAGGCCGTCATCATCGGTTCCATGATGAGCACTACGGCGCCCACCACCGGCGGCTACGAAACCGCATCCGGTCCGGCCGAGGTGGCGGAAGACAGCGGCACGAGGCTCCTCGTTGCGTTCTCCGAGCAGGCGACCGCCGAGCAGATTACGTCGCTGCTCGACGAAATCGACGCCAGCATCATCAGCGGCCCCCGCGCCGGCGGTTTCTTCGAAATTCGCATAGAAGGCAGCGATTTGCCGGCCGACAGAGCGGATGCGCTGGTTTCCGATCTCGAAAAGCGAAGCGCGATCGTCAAGTTTGTGTCGGTTGCAGAATAAGGGGAGAGACCCTACCTCAAGGGAAGCGTGATTTTTTGCCGGCCACAGTTGTGGTAATCTTGTGACGTAGCAAACAATCTGCATGGAAGGTTCGCATGAGACGCTGGTTCATCGCGAGTGCCTGTACTCTTTTGTGTTTGCTGTTTTTCCCGGTCAAAGACAGCGGATCGATTACCCTGATTCAGGGAGCGTTGGCCGATGGCGGCGGATTTGAACGCGGTGTCGACGGCGCAACGACTTCGTCTCGGACGACACGCACCAAGACGCGACAAAAGACCCAAAAAGCCGGCACATCCAGAAAAGCGACGGCCAGGAAGAAGACGGCCTCACCCGCACGCCTTCGCCGGTTCCCCGCGATCACCGCTCCTGTGCCGGAGTTTCGCGACGGCCAGATCCTGATTGTTTTTGCATCGAATACGCCTGATCAGACAGTTGATGCAGTCGGCGCCCAGTTCGGTCTCCAGCGTATCGAGGATGCAACCATCGCTTTGATCGACCGCAGGGTCGTCAAGTATTCCCGGCCGGCACAGTTGCCCCCCGGTCTGGCCCTGCAGATTTCCGCGGACCCGCGCGTCGATGCCGTGCAGCCCAACCACCTGTACGGTCTTGCGGCGGGCCCCGTGCCGCAGTACGCGTTTGACAAGCTGGCTATTCCCAAGGCGCACGGCATTGCCAAGGGCGCAAATGTTCTGGTCGCTGTCATCGATACGGGGGTCGACAAGAAACACCCGGCGCTGGCAGGCGCGATCGCCGGTGAATTCAATGCCGTGGGTAAGCGCAAGGGCGCCTATGACGGGCATGGCACCGCGGTCAGCAGCATCATCGCGTCCCGCGGTGGTGTCATGGTCGGTGTGGCGCCGGCCGCATCGATACTCTCGGTCCGGGCCTTCGCCCGACCCAAGAAAAACCGGCCTACAGTGGGCGAGACGTTCGACCTGCTTCGCGGCATTGACTGGGCTGCGGAAAACGGAGCCCGGGTTCTCAACCTCAGCTTCGCCGGGCCGCACGATCCTCTGCTGCGTGACACCGTCAGCGCTGCGGTCAACAACGGAATTGTTGCTGTGGCGGCTGCCGGAAATCGCGGACCGAAAGCGCCGCCGGCCTACCCGGCCGCCTATCCTGACGTCATCGCCGTGAGCGCCACGGACGTCAAGGACCGCATATACAAACATTCGAACCAGGGCGAGCACATTGCCGTTGCCGCTCCGGGCGTGGATGTCGTTGCCGCCGGCCGCTACAGGAAGTTCAACCTCATGTCCGGAACCTCCTTCGCTGCAGCCTATGTCAGCGGCAGCATCGCACTTATTCTGGAGGGCAATCCGGAGAGCACGGCGACGTCGATTGCCGGACGGATCACCGATGCGGCCCGGGATCTCGGGCCGGCTGGCCGGGATGTCGCCTTCGGTCACGGGCTGATCGATACATACAAAGCGCTCAACGGGGGCTCCCAGTAACCAACAGGGACAGCCCGCGTTCAAGGGCTGCGTCGGAGTCATGACGAGACAAGCAAAAGACCATCAATCCACGTTGGCATTTTCTCCGGCGGCGGCCGGAAATCCAATGAAAGGTTTCTGGGTCGCAACCTGCGCAGCCGCCCTGCTGTTCGTCTCGAGCGCAGCGCAGGCCCAGTACCGGAACAACAATTACGGCGGCGGCGATCGCAACTATGACGCGGAAATCGGTACCGCGATCGGCGTCTTCCAGCTTCTGAACCAGGCGGCGCGCGCCAACAGGCAGCGCCAGGCCGAGCCCGAACCGCGCGTCAGGCGCCGGCAGACACAGCGGCGGACCACGCGGCGGACGCAGCGCCAGCCCAATGTGATCCCGAATGCGCGCAGATATCAGCTTCTGCTCACGTTCGGTCCCGACACCACGGACGATGTCGTTGATGCCGTGACGCAGCAATATGATCTGCGGCGGCTCTCCGACGCCCTGATCGATCTGATCGACCGCAGGATCGTCAAGGTTGCCCGACAGGCTTCCATGTCGCCAGAGCGCGCCTTGCAGCTCGCCAATGACCCGCGCCTCGAGGGGGTTCAGCCAAACTACACTTACACGACATCACAGAGTGCGCGAGCCCAGTACGCTGTCGCCAAGATGGCCATCCCGGATGCGCATACCGTCGCCCGCGGGCGCGACGTTCTCGTCGCCGTGATTGACAGCGGCGTCAATGCCAAGCATCCCGCCATTCGGGACGCGATCGAGGAGGAATTCGATCCGGTCGGCGGACCGCCCGGCATCTTCGATTCTCACGGCACCGCGGTCGCCAGCATCATTGCCGCACGCAAGGGCGTTACGGGCGTGGCGCCCGAAGCGCGCCTGCTCTCCGTGAAAGCGTTCAATCGCTACAAGAAAAAGCAGCGTACGACGGCGGAATCCTTTCACCTGCTCAAGGGGATCGACTGGGCGGTCGACCGCGGTGCGCGTGTTCTCAACATGAGCTTCGCCGGTCCCAGCGACCCGCTGTTCTGGCAGGCGATCGCCGCGGCGACAGAGCGCGGGATCGTCTCCGTGGCCGCAGCAGGCAACAAGGGACCGAAGGCGCCCCCGGCCTTTCCGGCCGCTTATCCTGAGGTGATCGCCGTTACCGCAACCGACGCCAAGGATCGCCTCTACCGCAAATCGAACCGAGGCGATTACATCGCCGTCGCGGCACCGGGAGTCGACGTCCTGACAGCCGGTGGCAAGAAGGGTTATGGCCTGAGATCGGGAACGTCTTTTGCCGCCGCCTATATCAGCGGCAGCATCGCGCTGATGGCTCAGAACTCGCCGTCCATGTCGCCGACATCCGCAAATGACCGTCTTGCAATAGCGGCGCGGGATCTCGGACCCGAGGGCAAGGACCCGTCATTCGGTCATGGCCTCGTCGATATCTACAAGGCGGTCAACGGCCAGAGCGAGGCGCAGTAACGCCAGACGGCGTCACTCGAATTCCATCTGCTCGAACACGCGGCCCGCGTTGCGCTTGGCCAGTTCCTTGAACGTGTCGAGGTGGGCAAACGGAGACTGGTCGACTTCGAAGGCCTCCTGCAGCCCGCCGCCACTGTCGATGAGGTCGCGAATCTTGCCGCGCAGATAAACCAGGTAGTCTTTCGTATAGCGCCGGACCTGGGCGATATTGGTCGGATGGCCGTGTCCCGGAATGACATAGACCGCGCCGAGCGCCTCGAACTTCTCCCAACTCTCCAGCCAGCCGGCCGTATCCGTGTCATCGAAAATCGGCGGCAGACGCTCGTGAAATGCCATGTCGCCGGCGATCACCAGTTTCTGTTCGGGCAACCACACGGAAATGTCTCCCGGTGAATGGGCCGGCCCGATCCACAGGACCTCAATCCTGAATTCACCCATCTTGATGACCTTGCGGTCCTTGAAGGTTTCGGTCGGACCCTGGACGGACGTGCCTTCTGCCTTGTCCCGGTTGTAGCCCTTCATCCGTGCCAGGATGTCATAACCCTTCGCCTCGAATTCGGACGCGGCGTCCTCGTGGGCAAGGATCGGGACGCCCTGCTCGGCCCAGTAGGAGTTCCCGAGCATGGCGTGTCCCTGCCCGTTTTCGTTGACGACCAGTTTGACGGGCTGGTCGGTGATCGACTTGATTTCCTCATGCAGCGCTTTCGCCAGGACGTAGGCCGCCCCGCCGTTGATCACCACGACCCCGTCGCCCGTGACGATGAACGACAGATTGTTGTTATGACCGGTGTTGTCGTATCCCGGCGGTGCAGTCGCCCCGATCGCCGACCAGACGTGCGGGATGACCTCGACGGGTTTGGAATACAGTTCCGACTGCGGATACTGGTCCGGGATCGATTGGCTTGCGTCGACGGAGGCGGCGGACAGCATCATAACTGCGCCGAGAGCGGCAATTCGGAACATGAGCCTCTGAATTTTCATCTCCGCCGGAACCCCGCCAACAATTCACGCCCGGATCCGGTTTCGCTACCAGACGTCAGGCTTGATGCCCTTGGCCTGCAGGTCCGCAAACTTGTCCTGCAGAAATCTCTGGAAGCCCTGCTTCTCGTACGCCCTCTGTTCGACAAACTCGAACATTGAGAGGAAGTGGAACGGCTTGAAGTAACCCGGCATTCGCGCAACCTCCGCATCCCGGCCGGACTTGCCCTCCGGAATCTCGGTACCTAGAAATACGATTGTCGGGGTGAAGTTGACGGCCCACTTGCGGGCAAGCGCGCGTTCTTCCATCTCCTCGCCGTCGAAGTCGGTCACGCTGCGCGAGCCCCAGAGATTGAGTTGCAGAATTCCAAACTTGCTCTTGAGTAATTCGGTGATCTGCTTCTTCTGCAGATTTACGGCATGCATTTCCCGGCAATAGGGACACCCGCGCTGCTCCCAGAGGACCGCGAACCGCTTGCCACCCTCGGCAGACTCCGCGTGGTCCTCGCGCAGATCAAGAAACGTCTCCATGAACCAGGGCTGGACGTGCAGGCCATCGTCATTGACCTCGACATCGCCCGCCGCGCGCAGGACGCCCGGGGCGGCAGCAATTCCTGCCGCCGCCAGCGCAGATTTGGTGAACAGCCGCCTGTCGATCATCGACCGTCACCGGGGCAGATACAGGGCTGCAGACGACACCCGGACATGACTTCCTCCCGTTTATTCAATTATATGAATATTAACATACAATGGTGGAGAGGACAACGCAGAGCGCCCGTATCTGCATATCGGCAAAACCGGGTGCGACCGCTCCGGCCTCACGTCGGCGCGTAGGTTTCCTGCAGGATCTGGAGCGGCCAGAGTGCCGCTGTCCCGGCGTTCTGGCGGCGTACGGCGTCATCGTCGTCGACACTGCTCGACTTGCGTTCGGTTGTCCTGAACTCGGCTCCGTCCGCCTCATATCGCGCCGACATGAAGATCGCATCGTCAACCCCCAGACGCGACCACCAAAGGTCGGAAACCTCGACCGGCTTCGCCAGTTTCATATTCAGGTTGCTGAGAATGATATCGGCGCAGGCGAGCCTCGCCTCGACCTGTGCTGCGCGGACGGACTTGGACATTTCGCCGACGGATGCGGAATCGCCAACGATGTAAATGGCGTCATCAACCGCCGAACGCATGCTGGCGGCATCGACGGGAGCATATTCGCTGCTGTCGGTCAGCGCCGCATCAAGGATGATTTCAGCAGCCGTCTGCGGCGGTATCACATTCAGGACGTCGGCCGTGAACACTTCGTTTTCGGTTTTGATTTCCTGCGTGTCGAAGTTGACGCCGGTTATTCCACCGTGGAGTTGCTTCGGCGCCCAATCGATCAGTCCGTCATAATATTCAGTGTAAGCGGCTTCGAAATGCGCCTGCATCGGATAGCTGTCCTTTTGATCGACGATCACGACAGACGCACCCGAATTGTGCCGCTTGAACCATTCCGCGGCGTGACAGGCCCGCTCGTAGACAGCCGGCGGACATCGATGCGGACCATCCGGTGCAGCAATCGCAAGGCGTCCGCCCTGTCTGACCCGCCTCAGCATTGCCTCGATTCCAAGGCACGTGGCGCCGGATGTCCAAAGGGGATCCACCGTCACCCCGGTGATCTCGCCAAAACCTTTCCAGTGCAATTCGATGCCGGGCGCAGCAATGAGCACGTCATATCCGATCGAGGATTGATCGCCTTTACCTGTACTGAGCACCACACTCTTGCTGTCACGATCAATTGCAGTCGCATCGGCCTGCACCGCCCGAAGGCCCATTCCGGAAAACGCCTTCGGCAAATCAATGGCTTCCGTCGCGCAACCGCCTGTCGCGGCGAATGCGTGTATCGCAAACGGTGCATTGTACGGCCGTTGGCCTGTGACAACTGCAATGTCGACCGCTTCGCCGGTCAGAAGCTTCAGGCCGCGGGCCGCCGTAGCGCCGGATACTCCACCACCGATCACAACAACGCGCAGCTTCGCCTGTCCCAGCACAGCCGGAGTCGCCAGCATGGCCGCCACCCCGCAGCTGGCCGCAAGACCGTTGGAAAACTGACGGCGACTCACACTTCCAATTTTGTGCCGGCTGTTCATGTCCGCTCAGGCCCGCTCCTACCCAGTTTCGAATGTGCACACCGATAATGGCAAGAAGGGGGTCGATCGTTTTGGAACGGACGGTTTTCTTTTTGCACCACGAGGTACCCGCTAGGGTCAATCAAACCGCCAGGCAACAAGGGTGAAAACCGACCGGAACTGTATCGGCCGAAATGGCCGCCAATTCCGCAAAAAATGGCCAGCCGCACCAGGTGGCGGCTGGCCTCATTGGCTGAGCCCCATTTCAATTGCAACGGGCCAGGCCGAGGGAGACGTCATGGAAGGAATCAGCCGAAGATGTCTTTCGTGATCCCGGCATACCAGCCTTCGGATTCCTCATAGGTCTGCTTGCGCAGATCATCCGCTTCGCCTGTTTTCGAAATGAATTTCGAGGTCGGTTCGATCTTGGTATCGCCCGCCTTGTATGCGGCACCCACCTTGACACCGTCATTGGTCGCAATGAGGCTCCAGCAGGTATTTGCGTAACGCGCCGGAAACGCCTGCGACCCGGTGAGAGCCGCACGGATGGCCATCGCTGCGGACTTGGCCTGGCTGTTTGCGGAAAACGCGGACTTTGGCATTGCGGCGGCGACCGACGCATCGCCGAGCACGTGGACGTTCTCGTCCATGGTCGATTGCATCGTGGCCGGATTGATCGGACACCAGCCGGAATCGTTCGTGAGGCCGGCCCGTTCGGCAATTGTACCGGCTTTCTGCGCCGGTACGACGCTCGCGGCATCCGCCTTGAATGTGTCGAAGTCGGTCGTCACCGTCATGCCGGCCGCATCGACCGCCTTGATTCCGCCGTGAACATCCGGACCGAACCATTCGATCATCTCGGGGTAGTGCCTGGCCCAGCCCTCCTGGAAAAGGGCCTGCTTCGAGAATTTGGGCTTCGGGTCGAGAACGATGATCTTCGCCTTCGGGTTCTTCTGCTTGAGAATGTGAGCGATCATCGAAATTCGCTCATAAGGTCCGGGCGGGCATCGATAGGGATTGGGCGGCGGGACGAATACGAAGGTGCCGCCTTCCTTCATGTTCTCGACCTGGTGCTTGAGAAGGGCGACTTCGGTGCCTGACTTCCAGGCATGCGGCATGTTTTCGGATGCTGCGATCGAATATCCGGGCACCGAGTCATACTTCAGATCGATTCCGGGCGCGACAACCAGCCTGTCGTAGGGAACTGATGCACCGGACGCGAGCGCAACCGTCTTCTTGTCCCGGTCGACCCCGCCGGCCCAGTCGTGCACGACATTGACCCCGAAGTCGGTGGCCAGCGTGTTGTAGGTGTGGCCGATGGATTCATAATCCCTGAATCCGCCAAGATAGAGGTTGGAGAAAAAGCAGGTGTAGTATTTCCGACTCGGTTCGATCAGGGTGACATCGATCGCACCCTTGGAGTCCTTGGCAATGTACCGCGCAGCCGTGGCACCTCCCGCACCGCCGCCGATCACGACGACCCTGGGCTTGCCGGCCGCGTGAAGGCTCGGCGCCATCGATGACATTCCCCAGGTAAGCGCACCCGCGCCGGTCAGAGTACTGAACAGTCTCCGTGTAAGTTTCATTGCTTCCTCCCTGCGGATCAGTTTTCCGCTGTTTTGACTGTCGCGAAGTAACTGGCCAGGGCCAGAATGTCCTCGTCGGTCAGGCTGCCGGCAATCGACTGCATGACAGGGTTTTTGAGTTCCCTGTTTCTGAAAGACTCCATGACTTGGACGAAGGACGCGACATCCCAACCGATGATCGGCGGAATCCCCTTGTCTTCGCCAGATGCCTGGTGGCAGGTCACGCACTGGCTGGACAGATACTCACCGTACGCAACGCGATCGGCTTCCCCCGCGGTGGCTCCGCCGCCGCCGAGCAGAACTGCCATTCCAAGAATTTTTTTAGCCACCCGCATGTTGCAACTAGTCGATATTGGCGGAGGGGTTGTTCTCGTCGTCTGGCGTGACATCGAGAATCCGCGCCCGCTTTGTGATCTTTACGTCTGCCTTGCAGTCTTTCATGCAAGGCTCGCCTTTTGCCGGAACGTCCGGACGGTTGTCGTCCGTGAATCCCGTTTCGTTCGGCAGGCGTATGGTCGCGAAATTTTCTTTTGACAGGACGAAGTCGTCTTCGACGATATCGTTGAGGTTCAGCAGATAGGCCACAATCGCATAGGTCTCGTCCGCCGTTAGCGATTGCGCATCACCGAACGGCATGGCCCGGTAGATGTAGTCGTAGACTGTCGAGAGGTACGGCCAATAAGATCCGACTGTCTTGACCGGGTCTTCCGACTTCAGTGAGTCCTGCCCGCCGGCAAGGACCGGCCAACGATCGATTCCCTCGCCGAAATCGCCGTGGCAGGCGGCGCATTTCTCCGCAAACACGTCTTCCCCGGTCACGACATCTCCCTTGCCTTCGGGCAAGCCCTGCCCGTCCGGTCTGACATCGATATCCCAGGCGGCTATTTCCGCCGGCGTCGGCTCCCGTCCGATACCGAGCTTTCCGGCCAATGCCGGGCCGGCGACAAGCGCAAGACCGGCAACGAGCAGAATCGTCTTACGAGACCTCGACATTCTCGACCTCCCCGTTCTCGCGGACATGCCAGGTCTGAACGCCATTGTTGTGATAAATCGAATTGGTGCCGCGCACCGCGCGCAACTCGTCCTTCGTCGGCTGCACATAGCCGGTTGAATCGATCGCCCGGGATTGAAGCAGCAGCGGTTTCCCGTCCCATTCGAACTCGTAGTAGAATCGATGCAGGGCTTTCGGGAGACTTGGACCGTCAATACGCGCCTTGTGCCAGTTCTTCCCGCCATCGATGGACACGTCCACCCGCTCGACCGTCCCGCGACCGGACCAGGCGAGCCCCGAGACGATCGTGAAACCTTTCTTGTGTTGATACGGCGCCTGAGGACTCGGATTGGTGATCACCGACTTGCAGTCCATTATCCAGGTAAACCGGCGTGCTTTGCCGTCCTCCATCAGGTCGGTGTATTTGGACGTCTCTTCGCGCGTGTGCCAGGGCATGTCGCCGACTTCGATGCGGCGTAGCCACTTGACCCACATGTTGCCCTCCCAGCCGGGGACAACGAGGCGCAGCGGATAGCCTTGTTCCGGGCGCAGTGCTTCGCCGTTCATCTTGAATGCGACGAGACAGTCGTCGAGTGCCTTCTCCAGCGGAACCGAGCGGTTCATGGCGGCGGCATCGGCACCCTCCGGCATAAGCCATTTGGCATTCGGCTTGAGTCCGGCCTCGTCCAGGATGACCTTGAGAGGAACGCCCGTGTACATGACGCAATGGACCATGCCATGCGTAAACTGGCATCCGTTGAGCTGCGCGCCACGCCATTCCATCCCGGAATTCGCCGCGCATTCGAGGAAAAAGATCCGGTTTTGCCGCGGAAACCGCTTGATGTCGTCCATCGTGAAAATCAGCGGCTTGTCCACAAGCCCGTTGATCATCAGCCTGTGATCCGCGGGATCGACCTCGGCGATGCCCGAGTGATGACGCTCAAAACAGAGGCCGTTGGGCGTTATGATCCCGTCGAGTTCGTGCAAGGGTGTGAAATTGACTGAGCTCTCGGTCGATGCGGTCAGCCATCTGACATCACGCCTGACCACCTCCTTCTCGAACTCCGACGGTGCCCCGTAAGGCCTGGCATCGACGCCGTCACCCAGAGACTTCGACCAATCCGGCACATTTGGAGGGAGATTTTCGCTGTTGCCCGCCGCACCGGCTCCAGCCGCATTGGCCAGCAGCGCCGCTCCGCCGGCGGCCGCTGAACCGAGCACTGCCCTGCGCGATAAAACAGATTTTTCCGGGGTCTTGTTCATTGCCCTGCTCGCATTTTTTGTCGGTGTATCAATTATATTCGCATTATTGAATATATCAACACGGCAAGATGCCTAGACGCCGACGATCTTGATGGTGTCGTTCGGAACCACCCGGACCGGCGAATGCGCCTTGAGGTAACCTTCCACCACGTCCCAGATTGGCGGTCCTTCGGTGTTCTCGTTAATGCTCGCCCAGCCGGCGACCGCATACTCGCGACCCGGATCAACAGCCTCACCGGACTTCAGCATGGTCAGGTTCGAGATGCGTTTGCCGATGGACTGACCGGGGTCGATCGTGTAGCCGAGCCCGCCGACCCGAACCATGTCGCCACCCTGCTGGTAGTAGGGATCCGGATTGAAGAGATTGTCGGCAACGTCCTCGAGCACCTCCTTGAGGAACTTGCCGGTCATGTTGGTGCGATAAGCAGCCGGATAGGTCATCGCGCAGGCGTTGTAGAGATCCTCGACCGATATCTCCTGACCGGGAAGAAGACTTGGCCCCCAGCGGAACCCGGGCGAGAGGGCAATCTCCGCATCGCGCACCTCCAGAAGCGCATCGCAGATGAGGTCGTCGATGGTGCCGTTGAAGTTGCCGCGGCGATAGAGCAGGTTCTCCGTTCTGCCGACCACGCGCCCCAACTCCGTTTCGAATGGAGCGCGCACCTTCTTCACAAGGGCGGTCATCTCGGGATCCGGCTCGATGACGTCGGAGAAGATCGGAATCAGACGATATCGGTAATCCCGCAAACCATCGGCACCGACGTCGAGATCGATCCGCGATACGAATTTTCCGTTCGAGCCGCTCGCGATGAGGAGTGTCTTGCCGACCTGGAGCGGTTTCGGGATCGCGTCATGGGTATGACCGCACAGGATGATGTCGATTCCTTCGACCTGGCGGGCCAGTTTCCGGTCCACATCGAATCCGTTGTGCGAGAGCAGGACGACGAGCTGGGCGCCCCCGTCCCGCGCGGCCGCGATCTGCTTCTTGATCTCGTCTTCACGGATGCCGAACGACCAGTTCGGAAACATCCACCGCGGGTTTGCAATCGGCGTATAGGGGAACGCTTGTCCGATCACGGCGATCCTGGCGCCGCCGCGTTCGAACATCTTGATCGCGTCGAAGGCCGGTTCTTCCCACTCATTGTCAAAAATGTTCGCGCCGAGGAACGCGAACGGCAGGTCGTCGACAATCTCTCTGACGCGCTCCGCTCCAAGGGTGAATTCCCAGTGACCGGTCATGGCATCCGGCTTCAGGGCATTCATCACCTCGACCATGTCCGCGCCGTTTGTCTTGAGCGAGGTATAGCTGCCCTGCCAGGTGTCGCCGCCGTCGAGGAACAGCGTCCGGTCAGGCCGTTCAGCCCGGATGGCTTTCACCACCGTCGCGATCCGGTCCATACCGCCCATGCGTCCGTACTGTCTGGCCAGTGAGGCAAAGCCTTCCGACTGCAGCGCGTAGGCCTCCGGAGAACCGCTTTCGATACCGTAATGCTTCAGGAAGTCGTCACCGGTCAGATGCGGCGGCTTTCCTTCAGCCTCGCCTACGCCAAGATTGACTGAGGGCTCACGGAACCAGACCGGCATCAGCTGAGCATGGATGTCCGTAAGATGGGCAATGGTCACATTGCCGAATGGCGCGAACGACAGGAGATCGGCCTGCGAGATTTTCTGCTGTGCTGCCAGGGAGGTCCATGGCGCCGATCCGCCGTAAATGGCAGCAAGCGCCCCCACGGCCTGCATGAACTCTCTGCGTGATAGCATGTGACTATCCTGTAATTGCGACCAGAGCGCACCTGTCCCGTCGACCGGGCCGCTTATCCAGCCCGGTGAAACCCGCCCGAAATCCGAAGTGACCTACTGCCGGACCGCGGGAGCCTCGACTTGCAGTCCCTTGCCGCGTTGCGCCAGGTAGATCTCGAGCGCAACGAATTCATCCGATCCCGGATTGAACGGCGTGGCCCGGATGTTCCGCATGCACCCCTTGAACCGGCGGTGCAGCGACCCGAGTTTCTGCCATTTCAGACGATAGGTCGGAAAGCCGTTGGACTGGCCCTGGCTGAGATGATCAGCACGGATGTACTTGCCGTAGTTGTCCTCGTGACAGTTTGCACAGGACATGTCGAGCTGCCCGACACGGGTGTAGTAGATCTCCTTGCCCTTTTCCGCCCAGGCCTTCATCGGACCGTCGGACTGAACGTTGACCGGCATGCCGCGCGACTGGTTGCGGACATAGGCGGTCATCGCGAGCATCTGGCTGGACTCCCACTTCCACTTTTCCGCACCCATGTTTTCGGTGCGGCAGTTGTTCACGCGCTGCTGCAGTGTCAGCGGGCGCTTCAGCTTGGCATCCCATTTCGGCATTTGCGCCCCGACACCCTTCATCGAGTCCGCAGCATCGTTATGGCATGTGCCACAGGACTTCCCGGCTTTGCCGTCAACTGTTGACCAGAGTTCTTCGCCCTGCTCGACCCAGAGAAAGCCGGGGTTGTCGAAGTCGTCCTGCTGCAGCGCCTGGGTTTCAGGAGACCGGAAGTGCCATCCCGAAATCAGCTCCCCCAGGGGATGATCCTTGGATGGCGGCTCCGCCTTGACCGCTGTGACGCCTTCCGGCAGCGACTCGCCCGAAATCGCGAAACCGGCTGAGGCAAACACCACGACAGCCGCCGCGGCCGCCAGTCCGGAATTGGCTGTTACCTTCATTGTGCTTTTCCTTCCCCTGCCGCGACCTGTTGTCCGGTCGCTGGCATGCCAAACGTCAGTTGACTGTCAGCTTCGATTTTTTCGAGTACTGCTCACCGTTGTCGTCAGCCCATACGAATTCGAATTCACCGGATTTTTCGGCTTTCATCGAAAACTGGAAATACGGATTTGCTGAAATCGCAGGATCGATGTCGACGGAGAAAATCTCCTCGCCGTCGAACTTTGCGACGAACTTGTTGATGATCTGCCGCGGGATCATTTCGCCGGTCTTGCGGTCTTTGCGCAGTCCGGTCTCCATCTTGTGCGAGATCAGCGTTTTGATGGTTACGACTTCGCCCTTGTCCGCTTTCTTGGGCGCTTTAACGCGTGGTTTTGGCTTTGCCATGATTCACTCCTCGTTGCGCCGATCAGCCGCCGCAGCCGCCGATTGTGACCTTCACCTGTCGCTTGACCATGTGGAACGACCCGTCCGAAAGCTCCGCCACCGCGATCACGTTCTGGGTTTTCGCGAGCCGCATCCGTGAAGACGCTTCGGCGACCCCGCTCAGCGGAGAGAAGTTGAATGTCGCGACCTCCGGCCGGGGATTGCCTTCCGAAACGATGATCACGCGCTTGACGTAGTCGTCGGCGGTCATCGGACTATCGACGGAGATCGACAACGGCACCGTATTGCCGTTTTCCGCGATCTCGGGCATCGACAGGGTGACCTTCCCTTCAGCGGCCGCCTTGCCGCCGGTGAATTTGTCGATCACCGCCTGCGACCCGTTGGCCTCCGCCAGGGCGAGTGATGGGTAAAATGCTGCTGCTGCGGTTGCGGCCGCTCCAAGAGCCAGTGTGTCTCTGCGTGTAAGGACTTTCATGGCGGTTATCCCTATTCCTTGAGAGTCAAAAGATAAGCGATGATGTCTTCGACCTGCTGGCCGGACAGAATCGTCTTGCCCTTGAACTTCTTCGCGATCCGGGCGCCGGAGTCGACCAGATAGAAGCCGGGCATAATGGTCTGCTCGCCGAAAACGGCCTTCGAGTTTACGAGAATTGCGCGCAGTTCAGGCACGGAGTAGCGGCCCGCGACGCCGTCGAGCGCTGGGCCGACCTCTCCGTGGAACGGTTTGTCCGCCATGTCCTTATTGGCGTGACAGGCCAGGCAGTTGCCGAGTTTGCGGTTGGCGAACCATTTCTTTCCGTCGGCGGCGCTACCCTCCGTTCCCGTCAGCGACGCCTTGACCTCAATATCGTCGAACTTGACTTGTTCCGGGGCTAGAGTGCCGGCCAGCGCAAGATTTGCCGTGGCGATAACGACGACAGCCGCGCAACCCGCAATTCGTTTGAATGCGTGGATCATTCCAGTGGTTCCCTCCGTCCTTTTGCGCCTGCCGATCATCATTTTTGGATCGTTCGTGCCGGTCAGACGCACAAGAAGACTGGCAGAGATAAAAGTCGAAATCAATAGGTATATTCGAATAATTGAATGAACGGTGGCCGATATCAGCGGCTGAACGGCATTCAGCCGATACGGCCGAGCGTCGGCCAGTATTCCAGAATGAAGTTGGCGATCCGGTTCATGCTTCCGGTTATGAACAGAAGCCCGGTTAGCACCAGAAAGCCGCCCATGATTTTCTCGACCGAGCCCAGATGAGCGCGAAACCGGACCATGAAGCGCATGAACGCTCCGGAGAACGCGGCGGCGGCGAGAAACGGCACGCCGATACCTAACGAATAGGCTGAAAGCAGCGCGATTCCCTGCGCCACATTTTCCTGCGCTCCCGCGGTGAACAGGATCGCTGCAAGCACAGGTCCGACGCAGGGCGTCCAGCCGAATGCGAAGGCCAGTCCCATGACAAACGCACCGGGCAAACCGACAGGTTTGCGCTGCACATCGACCCTGGCTTCGCGGTAAAGCAGGCCGATCCGGAGCAGGCCGAGGAAATGCAACCCCATGAGGATAATAAGCGCGCCGGCCAGCATGGAAAGCCAGCGCATGTGCCCCTGCACGAATTGCCCAAGCCAGGTTGCACTGGCTCCGAAAGAGACGAAGATGATCGTGAACCCGGTAACAAAGGCGAGCGCTGAGGCAAAGATGCGAAGGTTGACGAGCGGCGGCGCACGGTCGTCCTGAAACTCGGAAATACTCACGCCGGCGAGATAGCAGAGATAGGGCGGCACGATCGGGAGAACGCAGGGTGAAACGAAGGACAGGATTCCCGCCGCGAACGCTGCACCTATGCTGACGTTGAAATCCAAAGCCCTCGCCTTTCGTTGCCGGATCGTATATTCATATAATGCAATATTCGAGAACCGACATCCGATCAACCGATGAGCCGCTTACCGATCCTCCTGGCCGCGTTCTTGTTCAGTGCCGCCGTGCCGGCCCGCGCCGCGGAGCTGGTCATGGTCGAGCAGCATGCATGCGAGTGGTGCGAGACCTGGAACGAGGAAGTCGGCGGGATCTACGGGAAGACTCCCGAAGGCAAGACGGCGCCCTTGAGAAGGATCAACATTCACGATCCCCTTCCGGCCGATCTCGCCTATCTTTCAGGGCTCGTTTTCACGCCGACCTTCGTGCTTGTTGACAAGGGCAGGGAGATCGGGCGAATCCAGGGATATCCTGGAGAGGATTTCTTCTGGGGCCTGCTGCAGCAGCTGCTCGGCAAGGCGGGGATCAAGACCGGGCAGCCGGATACCGGCTAGTACGGCATCGAACGATTTGAAGAGGATTGCACGTATGGACATCTCTGCAGCGCTTATGGAGGAAGGCCGGCACGAAGCCATGGCCGAAAGCGCCAAGGCAGCCTGCGACCTGCTGCGTGGACTGGCCAATGAGACCCGTTTGATGATCCTGTGCATGCTGGCCGAAGGGGAGAAGTCGGTCGGCGAACTGGAAGCCCTGCTGAATTTGCGGCAGCCGGCGGTTTCCCAGCAACTTGCGCGACTGAGGGCCGACCGCCTGGTGAAAACCCGGCGCGAAGGCCAGACGATCTACTATGCCCTTGGCAGTGACGAGGCCCACAAGGTCATCAGTGTGCTCTACGACCTCTACTGCAAGGATGCGGAAAGCTGCTCCTGAAGCAGCGGTGTCAACCCTGGTGAGACATGGATGCGATTTCAACGCCGGTACTTCTTTCGCTCGCCGGACTGGTGTTGGGCATCGTCATGGGCGCGACCGCACGCGCCGGCCGGTTCTGCACGTTCGGCGCGGTTGAGGACTACATACTTGCCCGAAAGACCCTCCGGCTGAAAGCATGGGCTTTGGCTATAGCGGTTGCCATGATCTGTGTGCAGGTCATGCACCACTTCGGCGTGGCCCGGATCGATCAGGTCTTTTATCTCGGGCCCAGCATCGGCATCGCGGGCTCGATAGCCGGCGGGCTCTTGTTCGGCCTCGGCATGGCGATGGTCGGCACCTGCGGCTACGGCATTATTGTCAGGATGGCCGGTGGTGATCTTAAAGCGCTGTCTAGCTTCATGGTCCTCGGTTTTGCCGGTTACATGACCGCGCGCGGCCTCACTTCACTCGTGAAGGTCTACACAGTCGACGCGCTTGCGATCGACGCCGGCGTGATCAACGGACAGGGCGTCCCGCACTTTGTTGCCTGGGCGACCGGTGTGCCGGCGGAGCATCTCTGGCTGCCCGCGGGATTGCTGATCGGCGGGGCAATCATCGCCTATTGCCTGCGAGACGAGGAATTCCGCAACAGTCGCCGCGACGTGACTTCCGGCATTCTGATCGGGCTGGCCGTTGCCGGAGGCTTTCTGGCAACCGGTGTAATCGGCGCGGACCCCTTCGACGAGATTCGTGTCCAGTCCCTGACCTACGTTCTGCCGCTCGGCGAAACCCTCGTCTGGCTCATGACGTTCACCGGATCCTCACTCACATTCGCCGTCGCAGTCGTGCTCGGCACACTCGGCGGCGCGATGGTCGTGGCCGTCTACCGCGGCGAAGTGCACTGGGAAGGATTCGAGGACATGCGGGAGATGCGCCGCCACATGCTGGGCGCCGCCGCAATGGGTGCGGGCGGTGTCACCGCCCTCGGGTGCACGGTCGGTCAGGGCATTTCCGGTGTGTCGACGCTTGCCGTGTCGCCAATGATCACCCTTGCCTCGATATTCGCCGGTGCCACCTTCGGCCTGCACTGGCTGCTGACCGGCAGCCCGAAGGAAGCCTGGGAGGCATTGTTCCCGGGCCGGGTTGCCTGACATCACTAAACTGATCCTGGCCCTGATTTCGGCACCGGCAACCCGGCATTTCCGAATGCAGGGCGGTGAGTACGGTCCGCGGCGCAGTTACACCCAGACTCCAAGGGCGGCCAATTCCTCACGACGCGGAAGATCCGCACCACGTCTCTGACAGGTGACATGGGCGGCTGCTGCCGCGAAATTGAGAAGCTTCTCCAATCGTTGAGCATCGAGCGCTGCAATTGCGTTCTTACCGATGCCGTCTTCGGAAAGCTTCACCAACAGAGCGGCCTGGAAGCTGTCGCCCGCGCCGACGGTGTCGACGACATTTGCAATCGGCGGTTCAACCCGCACAACGTGTCCCTGCTTTGTCCACGCACAGATCTTTTCGCCTCCATCTGTGACGACAACCAGGTCCACGCCTTGATCGAGCCACTCGGAGGCCTTTGCATCGGCGGTCGAATCCGGATAGAGAGCCGCCAGATCCTCTGAACTGATCTTCAGCAGATTCGCCCGCGCGGTGTATTCGGCGACGCGCTCCCGCCAGACGTCGACATCGGGCTCCACGTTGAGGCGCACATTGGGGTCGACCGAGACAAACCGGTGGCCAGCTATGGTCAGCAGATGCGAGAATGCATCGGCAACGGGTCGAACCACCAGAGAATAGGACCCAAAGTGAACCGCTGAGACCTCTCGACCGATTGACGGCAGATCGTCCGTTTCCACGCTGCAATCGGCAGATCCCAGACCATAGAACACGTAGGCAGGCTGACCGCGTTCATCGACTCCGACGAGGCTCAAAGTCGTGCGATTGCCTGAGCGCACCAGATAGTCAGTCGCCACGCCTTCCCGCTTCAGATTGGTGACCAGCCTCTGACCCAGCATGTCATTGGAGATACCTGTGAGCAGCGCCGAATGATCGCCCAGACGCGCGATCCCAATGGCCACATTGTAAGGCGAGCCTCCGGCGTGTGCCTCGAACTGCAATGTGTTTGAGGCGTCCTGTCCGTTCGCGAAAATATCGAACAAGGCTTCACCGCAGACGAGATACATAAAGCCCTCCATTCCCGCCGGGCATCCGCTGCTCAGTCCTCGACATAGGCCTGCAACGCATTCAGGCCGCCGCTAGACCAGATAAGGGAAAGCCACCGCTCGAAGGCATTCGCAAAACGTTGCGCGTCGATGAGGTCCCCGTATAGATGGAGCTGTTCGAGCCACGCGAGCGGTCGTTCGCGTGCTGACCTTGCGACAGACTGGAGCTGGGCCCAGGTCGGGTCATTCGGCTCAATCAGTGATCCGTCTTCGCGCGTGCCCTCGCACATGCGCGCCCAAAACGCTTCAACCAGGGCAAGTCCCTCAATCGACGTTCCCGAGTCGAGCCCGTCACGCAGAATTGGAAGCACGAATCCTGTGTGGCGCGCCGAACCGTCGAACGCGACGCGACGGGTCGTGTCAACAATGGCCGGATTCGAAAAGCGACGATCAATCAGATCGACATAGTCTTCAGGAGTCATCAACGGAACCGGATCCACATGCGGCGCGATTTCGCTGATCTGGACTTTGCGGAAGAAGGCATGGATCAACGGATGCGCCATGCAATCAGAAATCGTTCTGACCGACAGGATTTCGCCAGGATTCGCTATGATCTGATGGCCTGCATTGAGAATGCGGATTTTCATCGCTTCGTAATCGTGAACGCTGCCCGAAAAAATAACTCCCACGCTGTCCCAGCGCGGGCGTCCGGCGCAAAAGTCATCCTCGATGATCCACTGGCGGTAGTTTTCATGCGTAACCGGCACTTTGTCATCGATGCCGATTTTGGCCGCCAGCGCAATCTCCTTCGGGCCGGTGGCCGGCACGATACAGTCGACCATCGAATTGGGAAAACTGCAGTTATCGTCGATCCAGCCGGCCAGATCCGGATCACAGAGCCGTGCCAGCGAGACCAGGGTCTGGCGGAGAATTGCCCCGTTGCCCCGAAGATTGTCGCAGCTGAGCGCCGTGAACGGACCATGACCTCGCTCCCGCCTCAGACCCAGTGCAGCCACCATTGCGCCGAAGGCTGTTCGCGGGCTACCCGGATTTGAAGCGTCATGCTCAATATCCGGATGTCCGGCGTCAAATCCCCCGCTTGCGGCGTCAACGTAATAGCCGCCCTCCGTGACCGTCAGCGCCACAATCCGGATCGCAGGATCGGCCAATTGCCGCACCAACGCCGCATTGTCTTCTTCGATCGGAACGAAATCGATCATTGAGCCGACGACTTCAGCCGTCATGCCTGAAGGTTCGAGTTCAATCAACGTTGTCAGACAGTCCTGAGCCAGAAGCTTTTCGCGGTGTGTCGCATCGGTGCCGCGCACGCTGGCGCCGACAATCGCCCAGTCAAGACACAGACCGTCTTCAAACAACCGATGGAGATACCAGGCCTGATGCGCGCGATGGAAATTGCCGAGCCCGATATGGACAATGCCAGGTGTCAGGCTGCTGCGATCGTAATGTGGGCGTTTCACCGAGGGTGGCAGCGCGCTGAGCGTTGCATCCGAAAGGCGGATCAGCTCATCCATTGGCCGCCATCGACATTGTAGGTTTGGGCGACAATGTACTCCGCCTCGTCGCTGGCCAGGAATACGGCCATACCGGTCAGGTCGTCCGCCGTTCCCATGCGGCCATAGGGTACGTTGTTCCCGACCTCCTTCTTTTTCTGGCCTAGCGCCTTGTTTTCGTATTTGGCAAACATGGCATCAACGCCGTCCCAGTGCTCGCCATCGACGACACCCGGTGCTATCGCGTTTACGTTGATGCCGTGCTGTATGAGGGCGAGACCGGCGGACTGTGTCAGGCTGATGATCGCGGCCTTGGTCGCGCAATAGACCGCGACGAGCGGTTCGCCCCGGCGTCCGGCCTGACTGGCCATGTTGATGATCTTACCGCCGATGCCGCGCCCGATCATGTGTCGCGCGACGGCCTGCATGGTGAAAAGTGTTCCGCCGACATTGATGTCGAAGGTCTGTCTGAAATCCTCGCGTTCGATCTCCACAATTGGCGACGCGCTGAAGACGGCGGCATTGTTGATCAGGATATCGATCCGCCCCAAGGCATCGATGGTTTCGGACACGGCGCTGTCGATGCTGTCCTGTCGCGAGACATCGATCTCGACGGCTACTGCCGCATCGCCCAACTCGGCAGCGGCTTGCCGGGCGCGTTCAATATTGATATCCGCAATCGCTACGCGCGCGCCTTCCCGGATATAGGATCCGGCGAACGCCCGCCCGATGCCACGTGCGGCACCGGTGATGAGCGCGGTCTTTGCCTCAAGTCGTCTCATGCGATCCTTAGACCGCTTTCGTCGAATTTGTGGATGACGTCGGCGCGCGGCGCGAGCTGAATACGGTCACCGTGCCGGAAGCCGACCTCGCCATCCGCCCGCACGGTGATCGTTTCGGCCAGTCCGGTTTGGAGGACGTGGAAAAACGTGTCCGACCCCAGATGCTCCGACACGCCAACAACGCCGGACCAAGGACCTTCACTATCTGAGACCGCGATGTGCTCGGGCCGGATGCCAATTGTGTGAGCGCCGTGCTTCCGCGCTTCTTCGCCTTCGATGAAATTCATCTTCGGTGAACCGATGAACCCTGCGACGAACACATTCCGGGGTGTGCGGTACAGGTCCAGCGGACTGCCGACTTGTTCGATATTGCCGGCACGCAATACGACGATCTTGTCGGCCATGGTCATGGCCTCGACCTGATCGTGGGTGACATAGATCATCGTTGTCTTCAGCCGTTCATGGAGCTCGCTGATTTCGAGCCGCATGCCGACGCGCAAGGCAGCGTCAAGGTTGGACAGCGGTTCATCGAACAGAAAGGCTGCCGGCTCTCGGACAATTGCCCGTCCGATCGCAACACGCTGACGCTGGCCGCCAGAGAGCTGACCCGGCCGCCGATCGAGATATTCGGTCAGGTTGAGGACAGCAGCAGCCTGCTCGACCCGCTTATCCTGCTCGGCCTTGTCGAGTTTGGCCATGCGCAGGGGAAACGCGATGTTCTTGCGCACGGTCATATGCGGGTAGAGCGCATAGGACTGAAACACCATCGCGAGACCGCGCTTCGCCGGCGGGACTTCGGTCGCATCCTTGCCGTCAATCCGGATCACGCCGTCGGTTGCGTCCTCCAGACCGGCGATCAGCCTCAGCAGCGTGGACTTGCCGCATCCTGACGGACCGACAAAGACTGTGAACTCACCGTCCTCGATGGTGAGGTCCAGCGGAGGGATGACCTCAACAGGCCCAAAGCTCTTCGATAACTTGTCGAGTTCGATGTGTCCCATTTCTCCTCCCTCACTTCACAGCGCCAAACGTCAGGCCGCGAACAAGCTGTTTCTGACTGAACCAACCCAGGATCAGGATGGGCGCAATGGCCATCGTCGAGGCCGCGCTCAGCTTGGCGTAGAACAGGCCTTCCGGGCTGGAATAGCTGGCGATAAACGCCGTCAGAGGCCCGGCCTTGGCCGCCGTCAGGTTGAGCGTCCAGAAGGCTTCGTTCCAGGCCAGGATGAAATTCAGCAGGATCGTCGACGCGATACCAGGGACCGCCATGGGGGTCAGCACATAGAGAATTTCTGCCCGCAACGACGCGCCGTCCATCCGCGCAGCTTCGAGAATCTCGCCGGGAATTTCCCGGAAATAGGTGTAGAGCATCCAGACGATGATGGGCAGGTTGATAAGCATCATGACGATGACCAGGCCCGTGCGCGTGTCCAGAAGCCCAAGCTGGATAAACAGGAGATAGATCGGATAGAGCACGCCAACCGCGGGCAGCATCTTCGTGGACAGCATCCACAGCAGGATGTCTTTGGTCCGCTTCGACGGGACGAATGCCATCGACCACGCAGCCGGGACCGCCACGATGATGCCAATTAGCGTTGAGCCGCCCGCAATAATCACCGAATTCCAGAGAAAGCGCATGTAGTCGGAACGCTCCTGCACGATTGTGTAGTTCTCAAGCGTCCAGTCGAAGGCGAAGAACAGCGGCGGAGAACTGATTGCCTGCGCCTCTGTCTTGAAGCTGGTCAGAATCGTCCAGAGAATCGGGAAGAAGATCAGAAGGCCGATTACCCAGGCTATGATCGTGTTGATGGTCTTTCGCTGTGTTGTGACGGCACGGGCCATGACCGACTCCTCAGGTGTCCAGGTTCTTGCCGACGATGCGCATCAGGAAGATCGCGACGATGTTGGCGAGTATGATGGCGTAGACGCCACCGGCGGATCCGAGCCCGACATTCTGGCTCTCCAGCACGCGCTGGAAGATCAGGTAGGTGAGCGTCCTTGTCCCGAATGCACCCCCTGTGGTCACGAAGATCTCCGCGAAAATCGACAGCAGGAAGATCGTCTGGATCAGGATGACGATTGTGATGGCTCTGCTGAGGTGGGGCAGGATGATGTGGCCGAACCGCGCCAGCGCGGGCGCACCGTCCATCTCGGCGGCTTCAAGCTGTTCACTGTCGAGCGACTGTATCGCGGTCAGGAGGATGAGCGTTGCGAATGGCAGCCACTGCCACGACACGATCAGCACAATGGAGAAGATCGACGCATCGCTGAGCCATTCGACTGGTTGTGCGCCAAAGAATTTCCACAAGTGCGCGAGAAGCCCGTTCACCGGATCCATGAACATGTTCTTCCAGACCAGCGCGGAGACCGTCGGCATCACGAAGAACGGCGCGATCACCAGAATCCGGATGACGCCCTGACCCCACATTGGCTGATCGAGCAGCAGGGCGAGCAACACACCCAACATGACGGTGATGACCAGAACGCCGCCGACAATGATCAGGGTCGTCTGAACGCTTGGCCAGAAGGTGCTTGACGTCACAAAACGCGTGTAATTCGCGAAACCGACCCAGCCCAGGTCACCGCCGCGCAGGGGCAGGTACTTCTTGAACGAGAAGTAGAGTGTCATCGTCAGCGGGATGAGCATCCATCCCAGAAGCAGGATCACGGCAGGCGCCATCATGATGCGGGCCGCAGATCGTGAATGCTGGGTTGCCATGACACATCTCTCCTGTATTCGCGCAAGGGTAATGGCGAACTGATGTCGGTGAAACCGGGGAACCGGAGACAGACGCAAGCGCTGTCCCCGGTGGGAGGAGCCTCAGTAACCTGCGGCTTCCATCTCTTCGGCTGTCAAAGTCTGCGCTTTTGCGAGCGCTTCTTCCGCGGTCTGCTGACCTGCAAGCGCGGCGGAGAACTCCTGGCCGACCTGTGTGGCAATACCCGAGAATTCCGGGATCGCGACGAACTGGACGCCGATATAGGGCACCGGTTTGATCGTCGGACTTGTGGGGTCCGCCGAGTTGATGCTGTCGAGCGTCATTTTGGCAAAGGGTATCTTTGCGTATTCCGGATTTGCGTAAAGCGAGGCGCGGGTTCCGGGAGGCACGTTGGCCCAGCCCTCTTTCGATGCGACGAGTTCAAGATATTCCTTCGACGTCGCCCACTGGATGAATTCCTTTGCGGCAGCCTCCTTCTTGGTTCCCGCCGGAATGGCCAGCGCCCAGGCCCAGAGCCAGTTGCCGCGCTTGCCCTTGCCGGTGTCCGGCGCCAGCGCGAATCCGACCTTGTCGGCCACGGTCGATTCTTTGGCATTGGTCACGAACGAAGCGGCCACCGTCGCGTCGATCCACATGCCGCATCTGCCCTGCTGGAACAGCGAGAGGTTTTCGTTAAAGCCGTTCGTCGAGGCGCCGGGAGGACCGGCATCCTCCATCAGTTTGAGATAGAAAGTCAGGGTTTCCTTCCATTCCGGGCTGTCGAACTGCGGCTTCCAGTTTTCGTCGAACCAGCGCGCACCAAACGCGTTTGAGGTCGCGGTAAGGAAGGCCATGTTTTCGCCCCAGCCCGCCTTGCCACGCAGGCAAATGCCGTAGATCTCATTAGCTTTGTCGGTCATCTTGCGGGCGGCATCGGCCACGAACTGCCAGGTCGGCGCCTCGGGCATTTTCAGCCCGGCCTTCTCCATCAGGTCGGTGCGATACATGATCATCGAACTCTCGCCGTAGAACGGTGCGGCATAGAGCGTGCCATCGACCGAGAGGCCGCCGCGCATCGCCGGCAGAATGTCATCGACGTCATAGGACGCCGGCAGATCGTCAAGCGAAACCAGCCAACCCTGTTTTCCCCAGATCGGCGTTTCGTACATGCCGATGGTCATGATGTCGAACTGGCCGCCCTTGGTCGCGATGTCCTGGGTCACCCGCTGGCGCAGCACGTTTTCTTCAAGAGTGACCCACTCCACCTGGTGGCCGGTCTTCTTGGTGAAGTCTTCGGTGAGACGCTGCATGCGGATCATGTCGCCGTTGTTAACGGTCGCGACAGTGATGGTTTCGGCAAGTGCGCTTGTCGCAGCAAAAAGCGCGAGTGCGCCCGCGACGCAAAGTGACCTTTTCAGGTGCATCCTAACTCCTCCCTTAATGTCTTTTGGTTTTATAAAGCCAGTATCATCAAAACTGACGAGGAGTCAATAAAATCTTTACGCGCGTAAAGTTTGTATCATGCTTTAGGCAGATGCGCGCATGACCAGCTTGCCTTCAAAAAGGGTTTCGACCCTGCCTTTCGGCAGACCGCCTTCGATGAGCGCGAAAAGCGTCTCCACGCTCCGGTCGGAAATCGACTCGTAGTCCTGCGCGATCGTTGTCAAAGGCGGGCACGTGAACCTCGAAAAGGGATGGTCGTCGTGCCCGGCAACGCGCAACGCACATTCCGTGCCGCGCCCGACGCGAAATCCCTTCTCGTAACAGGCAGCAAGAAACCCGATGGCAAGGCGGTCATTGCTGCACAACACCGTGTTGGTCGGCAGCGCGCGCTCCTGAATGACCTTCAGGCCTCCCGCATAACCGATCTCCTCAAAGCTCCAACTGTCGCCCTTGACGCGAATGACATGCGGCTCGTGGCCCAGACGCTCCATCGCACGGTTGTAGGCGCTGCGGCGCTTGTTGGCGTTCGGATTGACCGGCGGCATTTCGAAGAAACAGGGTGGTTCCCCGGTCCGGCAGAGGTACTCGACCATCAGGGGTATGGACTGAAAATTATCCGATCCGATAAAGGCTTCGCCGACGCCTTCGATATTGCTGTCAAACAGCACTGTCGGCACGTCCCGGCAGAATTTCTCCACCTCGCTCCGGTCCGAGGCCCGTCCGAGAGGCGCCAGAAGCACGCCGGCGGGTTTCAGTGATCGCAAGCTGTCGAGAATATCGTTTTCCAGGTTCTTTTCACCATGCGAACTGAAGAGTGTTGGCCAGAACCCGGCATCGATGCAGCGCCGTTCGATCACCCGGGCGATTTCCGCAAAAAACGGATCAGCCAGAAACGGGACGACGATACCGATATTCTTCGTCAGCTTCCTGTTCTGGTTGACGGCAAAAATGTTGGGCCGGTAGTCGTGCCGTTCGAGCGCTTTTTCGATTCGCTCCCGGGTCGATTGCCGGACGCTGCCGGGGTCGTTGAAATATTTGGAAACGGTCGGGCGGGAAACGCCGCTCAATGCGGCGAACTCTTCCATGCTCTTGACCTTGCCTCCGGCCATAGCTCAGCCCTTGCCAATTTCCCGGCGATTCGTCACCTGCCTTGGTGAGCGCGCGGTTTCGGCAGCATCTCAACCGGAGTCAATATTTAGCGCGCGTAAAATTTCTTCTTTACAGTATGTCCGGCAAAGACTCTGGTCAAGGCTGCCGGCGTTGCCAGAACGATACCCCTGTATGCGCAAGCTTTCGATACAACACCGCAAACCGCAGGTCGTAGCAGGTTGTCAGTCCGGGATCGTCCCACGGCATGTCCGCGACGCCGGCTTCTTAACCGGGCAATCGTCATGCTGGGATGTTGGTGCCCCTGGCCCGACTCGAACGGGCACGTCCTTGCGGACAACAGATTTTGAGTCTGCCGCGTCTACCAATTCCGCCACAGGGGCTCGCGGTCAAAGGTCTTGACCGTCGCGCGATCATACGGGCGCGCGGCCGTCCGTCAACAGCGAACCACACGCCCGGATAACGGCAATGGACAAATCGCAGGCGGGCCTGTAGTGAGGCGCGATGCTGCGCCGCCTGTACGACTGGACCATGGAGCTTGCCGCCCGCACCGGCGCGGCCTGGGCCCTCGCCATCATCGCCTTCATCGAGAGTTCGGTCTTTCCCATTCCACCGGATGTCCTGCAGATACCGATGGTTCTGGCCCAGCGCGCGAAGGCCTGGTTCTACGCGTCCATCGCGACGGTCTCCTCGGTCGCAGGCGGTCTCCTGGGGTATGCCATCGGCCTGTTCCTGTACGACAGCATCGGCCAGCCGCTGCTGGAATTCTACGGCTATGCGGACAAGTTCGAGGACTTCGCGGGGCGCTACAACGAGTGGGGCGCCTGGATCGTCTTTATCGCCGGCGTGACCCCCTTCCCCTACAAGGTCATCACGATCGCGAGCGGCACCACGGGCCTCAGCATACCGGTCTTCATCATTGCCAGCGTGCTGGCCCGCGGCCTGCGCTTTTTTGCCGTATCCGCCCTGCTCTACTGGTTCGGACCGCCGATCAAGGCCTTCATCGAAAGGTACCTGGGCATCCTCACCATCGTCTTCGTGATCCTGCTGGTGGGCGGATTTGTCCTTGTGAAATACGCCATCTGACCCGCTAATATCCGCCCTGACCGAAAACTCACCCGGAGTGACGGACCGCAGTGATGACCGCTTTGCTGACACCCGCACGGGCCACCACAATCGTGCTGATCGTTGCCGCGGCGACCATTGCCGGAGCCTGGGCATTTGAGCTGATCGGCGGTCTGCCACCCTGCCCGCTGTGCCTGCAGCAGCGCTGGGCCTACTACGCCGCAATCCCCCTGCTGGCCATCGGTGCGGTCATCGCCATGCGCGCGCCCCAATCTGGTCTGCTGCGCGGCCTGCTGGGACTTGCCGGCCTGGCAATCCTGGCCGGCGCCGTGCTTGCCGGCTACCACGCCGGTGTCGAATGGGGTTGGTGGGCCGGGCCATCGGGCTGCTCGACGGCACAGGAACTGGGATCAGGCGGCAACTTTCTGCCCAACCTCGACGCGGCACGGGTCATCCGCTGTGACGAGGCGGCATGGCGCATGCTGGGCATATCGCTTGCGGGCTACAATGCGCTGATTTCGGCAGGGCTTGCCGCGCTGGCCATCGGTGCGGCAATGCGCGGCGGCGCTCACGGTTCGAGCTCGGTATCCCAATAGAGATAATCCTGCCAGCTTTCGTGCAGATAATTCGGCGGGAACAGGCGTCCGTTGGCGTGCAACTGATGCACCGTCGGTCTGAAGGGTTGCTGGGCCGGCCACATCTTCGCGGCCTTCGGCAGCTTACCTCCTTTCTTCAGGTTGCAGGGTGAGCACGCGGCCACCACGTTGTCCCATGTGGTCTGGCCCCCACGCGAACGCGGGATGAGGTGATCGAACGTCAGGTCCTCGGTGGACCCGCAGTACTGGCACATGAACCGGTCGCGCAGGAACACGTTGAACCGCGTGAATGCGGGCCAGCGGGCCGGCTTCACGTAGCTTTTCAGCGACACCACGCTCGGCAGCTGCATTTCGATGCTCGGGCTGTGGACCGCCTGATCGTAGTGGGAAACGATGTTCACCCGATCAAGGAAAACCGCCTTGATGGTGTCCTGCCAGCTCCACAGCGAAAGCGGATAATAGCTGAGCGGCCGGTAATCGGCGTTTAGCACCAGGGCGGGACAACTGTCCGGGGATGCGGCCTGCGCGTCCACGTAAACACTCCTGTTTTGCTCTACTGCGGCATCTGCCACCTGAATTCGGTACCTACTATATATTGTGTGACATTCATGTGAAAGAACAGAGATTTAACGCCTCACGCCCGGTTCGCGGCAAGCGCGGTCCGCAGGAATTCGCCGCCGAGCGACAGACCCGCCCCGTCGATCCCGTGGCCGATGCCCTGGGAGACGTGCCACTGGACGCCAACGCCCGCTTCGGCCAGCGCGTTGGCCGCCATGTTCAGCGCCGCGACCGGAATCACTTCGTCCATGTCACCGTGGATCAGCATGACCGGCGGCTTGACCGCGATCTCGGCCGGCAAATGCTCCGGACCCGCCAGCGCACCCGAGTATCCGAGGATCGCGGCCGGTGCGACGGCGCGGCGCAGGCCGACATGCAGGGACATCATCGTCCCCTGGCTGAAGCCGACCAGTGCCAGCGCGCTCTCGTCAAGACCGTGGCGTTCGAGTTCCGCATCGATAAAGCCATTCAGGACAGGCGCCGCGTCCTGCACGCCGACCCAGTATTCGTTCGGGTCAAGCCGGGTCAGCGGGAACCACTGATACCCCATGGGCGACATGCCGCAGCGCTCGGGCGCGTGCGGGCTGACAAACGCCGCATCGGGCAGCAGCGCCTGCCACTGGCTGCCGAGACCGATCAGGTCGTTGCCGTCGGCGCCATAGCCGTGCGCCAGGATCACGAGCTGCTTCGCCGGTCCGCCGGACGCGGGCGCAAGCCTCGGCCCGTCCAGTTCAACTGTCATATTTTCTCCGCCATCTCGAAAAGACCGTCAGGGAAGGGAAATCAGGGTGTGACGTCGCGTGCACGCGTGGCCGAATAGTAGGCCCATAACAGCCGCGCCGCCACCCCCCGCCCGAGGACACGCCGGAAGTAGGTCGCCATCTCCTCGTCCGCCGACGACACCGGCGAGAGGAGAAGCGAAGCGTCGAGGTCCAGCGCCGCCCGCTCGGCCCCGGTCTCGATCTCGACGTCCGCCAATGCGCGATAGCGCTCCCGCTCGTCGCTGGTGATCGCGGCGCGACGGCTCGACCACGCCAGAATCCTCGGTGGCTCACGAGCGATGGTCCTGAGGAGCTGGACAGCCACGAGCATCGTGTAGTCGGAGATCAGCAAGCTACCGGGACGCGGCTCTCCGAAGCGCTCCTCGCTCAGCTGGAGGCGCGCGCCGTCGAGTTGGGTGTGGTAGCGCGCCGTCCGGTTCGTCAGGTGCTGGAACCGTTGGTGCCACGTCATCGCCTCACCGACCGTCGCCGCGCTCTTGCAGGCGAGTCCGACGATGCCGAGGCTCGACGGCGTGTGCCGCTCGACTGCATCCACCACGAAGCCCGCGTAGTCGGGCTTGCGAGCCATCAGCTCCATGTGCGCGTAGGTCGACTCACCGCTCACGTGAGCGCCGTCCCGCTCGAGCTCGGCGCGAGTCCATCCGACGGTCTCGGAGATCTCCGTCTCGCTGGCGCCGAACCGCAGCGAAGCCTCGAAAGCCGGACGGACGTTCGAGGCCTCGATGTCACCATCGGACAGCGGATTGTCGGGCTCGGACACTGACTCCACCTTAGCGAGCGCCCACGATGGATGCATGACGATTCGACACGACGCCTTTCTCGAGCGCATCGGCCGTTCGGCCCTCGGCCTCGCCGCGCTCGCCTCGTTCACCCCCGCGTGCAGCACGGGACCCGCCACATTGCCCCCTGCCGCGACCGCCGAGCTCGCCGCACCGCCGCCCGCGGGCCGAGCTCGTGTACGAGGGGTCGGTCGTGCCTCTCGGCGCGGCAGATCCCGCGTTTCACTACGAGCGCTACGTCTCGAGTCCACCCGAGGGCCCCTGGACGTCGACGCACATCACGCGATCGGCGAGTCGCTCGACTCCCGTGGTGCGACAAACCGCGGTGCACTCCTCCAGCTACCAGCT
>CBDHYJ010000046.1:0-10006 GCA_965275905.1 Hyphomicrobiales bacterium
AGGACAAGACGACGGCCGGCCTGCGGCGCGACGAGCACGAGGCGGCCGACGACCTTTACTGGCAATCCCTGGTGCGAGGCGATCCCGACCGGGCGGAGATCCGCTATCATGCCGCCCTGCGGCGCGCGAAGGCGCTCGACATCCCCTACAGGACGGCGGAGGTGCTGGCACAGTCCGCGCCGGTGCGGGAGCTCGTCGACCGGGTCGAGATCCTGGCCGGGACCAGGCGGACGCGGACGGATGCCGATGCGGTGTTCGGCGGGGCCGCGCCGCCTCCGGTCCGCCTGACCCAGGTGTTCGAAATCTTCCTGGAGGAGATCGCGCCGGACCAGTTGCGCGGCAAGTCGAAACCGCAGATCAGGAAATGGATTGCCGGCAAGCGCCGTGCGGTCAACCGGTTCGTCGAGGTGGTCGGGGATCTGCCGATCGATCAGATCACCCGCGATCATGCGCTGAAGTTCTACAGGTGGTGGGTTGACCGAATCACGCCGGATGAGGACGGCAGGGCCGTGTCGTTCTGGAACGGCAAGCGCGAGGTGGGCGACCTGCGCAAGCTCTACAGCGACTACTTCACCTATCTGGGCGAGGAGGACCGGCCTAATCCGTTCCGCAACCTGACGTTCAAGCGCACGTCCACGCCCGAGCGTCCGCCGTTTCCTGTCCAGTGGGTCGTCGAGAAGGTGCTTGCACCCGGCGCGCTTGCCGGGCTCAACGTCGAGGCGCGGCTGATCGTATGCGTGCTGATCGAGACCGGGGCCCGGCCGTCCGAAATCATCAATCTTGACGCCCAGGACATCCATCTCACCGAAAACGTCCCGCATATCGAGATCGCGCCAAAAAAGTCGAGGGAACTTAAGACGCGGTCATCGCGCCGGGTGATTCCCCTGATCGGCGTGGCCCTGGAGGCTATGCGCCTGGCGCCGGCGGGCTTCCCCCGCTACCGCGACAAGTCCGATTCCTTTTCCGCTGCGGTCAACAAGTATTTTCGGAACAACGGCCTGTTCCCGTCGGCCAGCCACTCGATCTACAGTTTCCGCCATACGTTCGAGGACCGCATGAAGGAAGCCGGCGTCGATTATGAACTGAGATGCGATCTGATGGGCCACGCCATCAAGCGGCCGGATTACGGATCCGGCGGGACGCTCGAATTCAAGCTCGGGCAAATCGAGGCGATCGCGATGTCCTTCTCCGGCGATTTGTTTTCAGACGCTGCCTGACCCGGTCGATGTCGGCCGCCTCCGCCGCCAGGGCGTCGCGCTCGCGCTCCAGCCTCAAAAAGATCGGCATGTAGGCGTCGCCGAACTCGTCGATCACCTCGGCGACGGTGTCGAGGGCGCGGTCGATGCGCTCTATGGTGACGGGGCGGGGTTTCACGGGAATAGATGGCGGTATTCGTTGTCGGTGATGACGGCGATCAGTTCCGCCCACGACAAGCCGCCGCGTTCCGCCAGCCGCTCAAGGGTCTGACTGTGGTTTCTTTCCGCCTGCCTGCGGTGTGGCTCGACGATCGACCAGGGCACGCTTTGTGGAAGGCGGTCGGGCGACTGGAGAATTGGAAAGCGCTTTTCTTCCATCAGAACGGCACCTCGTCGTCGAGGTCGGCGTGGTATGCGCCGCGGTCGGCGGGCGCCTGCGACCCGAACCCCGAGTTCTCGATCGCGCCGCCGCCGCCCTGCATCTGCGAGTCCTGTTTGCGGTCGAGCATCTGGAGCGACGCGTTGAAGCCCTGCAGCACCACCTCGGTCGTGTAGCGGTCCTGGCCGGACTGGTCCTGCCATTTGCGGGTCTGCAACTGCCCCTCGATATAGACTTTCGATCCCTTGCGCAGGTACTGCTCGGCGACCCTGGCCAGGCCCTCGCTGAAGATGACGACGCGGTGCCATTCCGCGCGCTCGCGCCGTTCGCCGGTGTGCCGGTCGCGCCACGATTCCGAGGTGGCCATGCGCAGGTTCGCGATCGGCTTGCCGTCCTGCGTGCACCGGATTTCGGGGTCCGCGCCCAGGTTGCCGACGAGGATCACCTTGTTGACGGATCCGGCCATATCAATTTTCCTCGCTATCGATGGCGGTGTGCTTCTGCCAGTCCTCGACGGTGTCGAATGTCTGGCCGCAGTCAGGACATGACAGCACGCTCTGATCGTCGCCCGATGAGGCGTCGACGCCGATAACTTCGACCCCTTTCACATGAAATGACGGCTCGCCGTCCTTCGGTTTCGGATAGGTGCGGGACTTGAGAACCGTGTGCAGTTTCTCGTCGGCTGCGTTGACGAGCCCGTCCCAGGTGTGGCCGGCGCGGCGGGCGGAATCGATCAGCAGGAGCAGCATGTCGGCGTACTCCATGACGTCCGACGGGTCGTCCATGGCCTCGTCGGCTTCCTTCTGGAGATGCTTCAGGGCGCCGATCGGTCCGAGTTCGGTGTCGCTGCCGAAGGTCTCCTGCGACCACTCGGCGTGATCGTCCCATAACTGGCGGATGGTCGGCGGCGGTTTTCTGCCTTCAGGCGGCCACAAGACCTTGCCGAACAGGTCCTCTATCCTGATGGTTCCAGGATTGGCCCTTGCGTGTTCCGCAAGGTCGTCGTTCATCGGCAGGTTCAGAAAGTAGAAGTTGTCCTCGCGGACAAACATCAGGGTTCTGACAGGGCTTGTACCTTCCATCAGTCGCACCCCCGTCCGATCTGGCCGGAGTCGCGATCGTCGGTAAAATCCTTCCAGTGCCGCCATCCGGCGTCCGGGCAGTGGAATCCCCAGGACCGCAGGCGCGGGCCGGTGACGAAAAGCGTCCAACAGGATCCGTGCGTCAGTTCGATCCGGTGCGCGGATTTCGCGGTCCGGAACTTGAAGTCGCCCGCGAACCGTTCGGTCCGGATATTGATGCCGCCCTGCGGGATCGTGTGTTCCGTGTAGCGTCCCGAAATCAGGAACGACAAATTCCACCACGGGTGATCGTGCAGGGCGCGGTCGTCGTCGGATCGCACGAACTCGTGCAGGTAGATGTTGAACCACCGGTTGCGCGGGATCACGAACCACCGGTTCAGGTACGGACTGCCGGGCTTGCCGATCACGAAGTCCGGTATGGTATCCGGAGATGCGAGCCTCGGCGCAACCAGGCGCCGGCAAAGAAACGCGGCAAGGCGGGGGAATCGCATGGGTGTGCCTCCTCTGTCAGGCGCGGAGCGGAACGATCAGGCCGTGGACGTCGCCGGCGCGCTCGGCGAAGTCGACACGGGCGGCCCTGCCGACACCGGCAATGCCGATCCGGATCTGCGTGTCGCCGAACAGGCCGGCGATGGATTCGAGATAGCGGCCGTTGAAGCTGTAGGACGCATCCTTCGGCCAGTCCTCGACTTTGGCGGGCACCGTGCGGTGCGCCTCGACGCCGGTCTCGGCATGGGAAATCGAGAAGACGAGCGACGCCTTGTTGGCGCTGATCCTGACGATGTGGTGCTTGCCGTCGACCAGGGGCATGAGGCCGGCGGCGGCGGCGCCAAGCTCGGGTGCGGAAATGAGTGCGATGGCCTCCCGCTCCTCGACATAGGCCTTGCCATAGTCCACGAACACGGCGTCAACCAGCTTCGACGTCAGCGTCGTCGCGCCGGCAGTGACGGTGATCAGGCGGTCGTTCCAGGAGACGGTGACTTCCGCCGCATCGCCGAACATCTGCGCGATGCGCTCCGCCGTCCGGTGATAGATGATCACTTCCGCCTCCTCGCCGGCGTCGTCGGGCCAGGGGACGTCGAGGTCGACCACGCCCATCAGGTGGCGGTTGGTGGCGCAGGTGCGAAGGTGTTTGCCGCCGTCGCCCTCGTTGGCGTGCCAGAAGACGCCGCCGATATACATCTCGGCATCGTTGGTCGACCAGAAGCCGCGCAGGTTGATCGCGCCGGCCAGTTCGCCGCCGGCCATGGTGACGGACCATGCGTCGGGGCCGGGGTCGAGTTCCGGCCAGTCCGCCCCCGGCAGAGCGACGGCGCGGGTCTTCATGGCGCTGTGCCTGATCAGGGCCTTGCCGTCCTTCACCTCGATCATGACCTGGGCGCCGTCCGGACAGGCGTCGATCGCGGCGGCAAGCAGGCCGGACTCGAAACACCACGCGCCCTCGGCGTCAACGGTTGCCGCAACCTTCGCGCGCACGGAGATGTCCATGTCCGTGCCCGCCAGCTCGGCCCGATCGCCCGCCGCCGTGACCCGCACGGTGCCGATGACCGGTATCTTCGACTTTGACGGCACAACGGCGCGGGCCTTGCGGATCGCGGCCTTGAGGTCGGCGCCTTCACAGGTGAGTTTCATGGGCGGGTCTCCGAATGTGTGCTTGTGGGTCACGAGGTTCAAAACAGTCCGCCCGGTTCGTCTTCCCCGTCCGGCTTGCGCGCCTCGGCGACGGCCCGCGCCCTGGCGCGCGGCTCGAACACGGTCGCCATGCGCCTTGCAATGTCGTCGCGATGGCCGGGTTCGAGCTCAATCAGGACGGCGTTGAAACCGTGGATCAGGGCGGCCTCGCCCGTGGTGCCGGTGCCGGCAAAGGGATCGAGCACGGTGCCGCCGGGCGGGGTGATCAGGCGGACCAGCCAGGCCATGAGGTCGACGGGCTTGACCGTGGCGTGGCCGGAGCCCGCGCGGTCGGTCGCATCCGCCTTGGCGGAATAGAAAAAGCGCTCGGCGCCATCGCCGATGCGGACCGTGCCGTCGGTCAGGACGTTGGCGGGCCACCGCCCGGCGGCATCCGGGAAATAGGCGCTACGGGGCGGCCATTCGCCATAACAGATCTGCGCCATCGGAGACGGCTCGTCTCCGTCGACATGATACTCGTGGCGATCATCGGGGCCGCGCCCGATCCTGCAGGCGTCTATGTTGATTGCGCCCGTGCCTGTGGCGAGGACCTGCCGGGCGACGGAGGACTCGCGGATAGGCTTGCGGGCAAAGACAACCGGCTCCTGACCGGGACTAAGGGCGGTGCCCCATCCGTGCCAGGTAGCGGCGGCATCGGACAATTCCCGAATGGTCCGGTCCCGGTCCGTGAACCGCCTGCCGACAAGTCCGGGCGTTGCGGACGTATGATGATCGATCACGTCGGCGCCGGACCAGTCGTCGGATGCCGAGCCCTTGCGATCATTGAGCCGCCAGACTTCGGCGTCCATCTCGTCGGTCAGCCGCAGGACGCGTTTCAGGATCATCCATTGATCCCAAGTTGGCAGGCTCGGCTGGCTGTCGGAATCGCGCGCCGCCCAGTGATCAATCAGGCGCGGGTTGCAGTCGCCGAAGTGCGCGGTCATCTGCCGGGATTTCACACGCCGCCGGTCCATCGCCGCGCGAACGAACCGGCAGACTGCCCGAACCGGTTCATCGTCTTCGGATCTCAACTTCTGGATTGCCTTCGCGACATTCAGGTTCTTCGGGAAGCCGGTGCCGTAGAGCCACTGCAGCATGTCGCGGATCTCGAACCCGGCATCCTCGATGGCGCAGGCCATGCGGTGATAGGTGGTGGAGTGAGAGAAGGCGACGAGGTGGGCGCCGGGTTTCAGCACGCGCAGCACCTCGGCCCATGTCTCGGGTCTGAAGGCAACGTCGCCGCCGTCCCATGCCTTGCCCATGAAGCCTTTGGACGCGCGCCTGTAGACGCCGGTCTGGCCGGCCGATTTTGCGGGGGCCGAGCCCGCCTTGCCGAAGCGTCTGACGATCTTAGCCAGATGATAGGGCGGGTCGGTGACGCCGGCGTCGACGGACTCGGCGTCCATCTCGCGCATTACTTTAGTGCAGTCGCCGGAATGGAGGACGACGCGGCCGTCGTGGAAGGACTGCGGGCCGTTCGTCATTCGGCGGCGGCTTTCAATGGGGCCACCGGCTTGTGGAGATTGAGCCGCGGATGGCCGGCGGGGCGGATGAATTCGGCAAGGGCTTGGGACGCGGCATTGAGACGGCCTGCGGCGATCAGGTCCTCGATGCGTTCGAGTGCGGGGATCAAGCCGAGGTCGTGCAAGGTTTCATGCCGATCAAACGCGTTTGTCTTTAGCCTGAGATCGCGGTCACTGCCGTAGTGCATGGCGTCACTCCTCGTGGACGTATAGGGCGAGGCGCCTGCGGAATTCCTCCTCCGCCTTGGGCCAGCCCCATGCCTTGACGGTCTTGTGCGATGACCGGATGTTCTCGCCGAACAGGTCGCGGCGCTCGGCGGCCACAATGCTTGCGAAGGCGTCTGCCGTGCCCTCAAGCACGGACCAGGGGCGGGGGGTAGGCGATCCCGGCGCGGTCGCAAATCGCCTTTGCGAGTCGCTGCCTGATGGCCTCGACATCGTCCCAAGTTTTCTCGCTGCGGTGGACAACCTCGGTCCATCCAGGCGTGTGAATGGGGCCGACATAGGCGAGGTGGGAAACGCTGAGGAGGGCATGGGCGCGGCAGTCCGGCGGCGCGGCGTCGTGAAGGTGGCAGGCGCGCTGCGCGACGGAGTAGAACACGCCGGGGGATGCGCCGTTCCACATGGCGATCTTGGCCAGATGTTCGCAGACATCCGGCCAGTGAATGTCGCCGGGCTTGTCGATCCTGATCACGCGCCCGCTTGCCGTGCGGATGTGTCCCTCGGGGGCAATGAGGGCGATGTCGGATGGGGCTGTCATGCGACGCCCTCGGGGCAGGCGGCGTGGCTGTTGCGGGGCGAGAGTTCGCTGTCGTTGACATAGCGCCCGCCGACGAGGCCGGTATGCGGCACGATGTGCAGGCGCCCGGTCAGAGCGTCGATGCCGGAGACGGTCGCAGCGACCATGTGGCTCGCTTCGCCCATGCGGGTCCGAAACCAGACCGGGTCGCCGACGCGGAAGCGCGGCGCGGAAACCCCGCGGCGCGCCCGTTCACTGTGAAAATCGATGATGGTTGCGGATGTCATCGTGCTAGAACTCCTGCGATGAAACACGGGGCGGACTTTTGATGTGGGAGTGGATTTACGGGTGGGTGATTGCGGTGTTCGGCAACACCAACGTGCAGGCCGGACTGATTGCGCTCGGCGTTGCCTACGCAACCACAAAGATCCAACTTCGGCAGGACAAGCGGGAGCGTGAGAAGGATCTCGAACCCGTGCTTGACTGCGTTATCACGAAGCAGGGCCCTAGCGGCGAGCTTTGGGAAATCGAGATCCGAATGACGAACAACTGGCCATACCGGGCGGTGCTTCAGTCGGTCTCGGTGCATCGGCCTGCGTCGGCGCTTCTGTTCAATTACAACGACGTGGAGAGACCGGACGGCGCCGGCGGCCGCCGCGTGGACATATCTCCCAAGCCGCAGACGGGCAGCCGCGCCGTCGACATCAATTACAGCGTGGACCCGGCCGGTCCGGCGTCGGGCCGGCGCGCTTTCGGCAAGCCGATGAAAGATCGCACGGGGAAAATCCATACGTCCATCTACCTGCACCGGCCGCCCGACGAAGCGGGGCAACGTCTGGAACTGACGGTTATGGTGACCGGGCAGGGACCGACGCCGGAGCCTTACACCTATCCGATCGTGCGCGAGTTTCCGGAGTAGGCGGCCGGTCATCCGTTTCTCTTTTCCTTGAAACGTTCCCACGAGACTGTCGCGCAGGACGTGACCCCGCCAACGACGAGAGACACAACCGCCCATGTTTCGAAGATGCCGATGTCATTGAGGATTCGCCCGATCGTAAAAAGGACGCAGAACACGATGCCGATGTCGGTCGCGTACTCGCGGATCTCGTCACGGGTGGTGGTTGCGGGCATGACCGGTCCTCTCAGGCGGCAAGGGCGTCGAGAATGCGCGGCTCGTCGAGGGCGGCGCGGGCGAACGCCTGATCCTTGAATGCGTCGATCTGACATCCGTTCAGGCCGAGCCGTTCGAAGTCGGCCCGGGTTACTTCGCCGCGTGCGAAGGCACACCGGCGGATGGCGCCCGCCATGAGCGCCACGGCGGTCGCAGGCTTCATGGTGATTCGCCCCACTTTGATCCGCGCAGGCCCCGTGCTGCGCTTGGCGGCGTGTGCCCGTGTCGCCGCCCGCGCCGCGGCCCATGCCCGGTCGGAAATGTGCCCGTCCGTTGACAGGGAAAGTCGGTCGGTGGGGGTGAGGGCAATCGAAATCGACATGGCACGGCACTCCGTTCGTGTTCTGGAACGGCGTGATTAGGTCCATATAAGACCGAAACTGTCAAGAGGAAACAGGTCTAATTTCGACCTATATTGAAGTTGTAGGTCTGAATTGGCCCGTTCAACCGGGCTGGATTGCTGCTAAAATGAGAGTGAAATTGACAGAAAGCGTGCGGGCGTATTCGGGGTTGGATGTTTATGATCGGGGCGCTCAAAAAACTCATTAAACTTGTCGTCATTCTTGTGGTTGCCGGTGTTCTTATCCACTACGGCGGCACGTATTTGGGCAATTCTCTAAAGAATGACGGACCGAATAAAGGAACGGTGTTCTGCAACAAGGTCGGCGGAGACGCCACTCGAATCGTGAATTTGCAGATCTCGAATGGGGTGGTCCGCGACATCGACGTCAGTGCATTGCGCGTTGAGGACGCCATGTGGGCGCGCCTGAGTCACGACGCTAAGATATCTTTGGCCGCCGCTGCCTATTGCAAGAGCGGCGCTTTTGTTGCGGACGGAAACATCTATTTCGTTAAGGGGTTCCGGGACGGCAAGATCCGCGGCACCGTGTCCGGCGGGCAGTGGTTCCCGGGATGAGTTTGAGAAAACTCTGCGGCGCACGCCGTGCGCCGACAGATGCCGGGCGACCGCCTCGTTAAACCACCATGATCGACTTGCTCTTGTTCTGGGGTGGCATTGCTGGCTTTGCCGTGGTGCTGGTTCTGATCGTCTGGACCGGCTTGCGGCGGTAAGGCGCATGCGTCATTGCCAGTGACGATGGGATGGATTGGAAATCAAAACTCCCAGCTGATCGATCCGTCCTGTCGTGTCGAAAGCACACTCCGCGGCGCGCCATTAAATGTGATGCCGCCGCAATGCCTCCCATACATCGCTGCGGTCTGCTGCGTTGCATGGCGTATGTTGCTGTCCGACATGATCACAACACGCGGCGACGCCAGGTCCATCACTTCCTTGTGGTAGCCGTTTTCCGGCCGTGATGCGGAGCGACCATTGCATAGACGGTCGGCAACTCCGCGCGGAAGGACGATCCGGTCAAAAGCCCATCCCATCCTTTCTTTTCGACGTCGCCGGGAATGAGGAAAGTGGCGTCGTGGCAAGTGAGAAAGGTGACCAGACTGATGTTGTTTGTGTCGTCGAAGTGTGGACCGTAAGCGTTTCGATACACTGACATATCGACATTCGGCATATGCGGTCGAGTGGACCGTCCACTGGGTGATAGTTGTCCATCATCTCCAGCATGGATTTCATTGCATCGGTGATCGGGCCAGATTTTTGTTTCAATGATTTCAACTGGGCGGACGTTATGCTGCTGTTGTTCCGCAGATACTCGATGTCGAACCTAGATCTCAGATTTGGGAGATCGCTGATATGGTCCTGGTCATAGTTCGTGATGATCAGCCGCTCTATGCTCGAATACCCCTTGCTTGCAAGGAAATCTGACGGACTGAATTTATCGCTCGATCCACAATCCCACATCCAGACCTGCTTGTTTCCACCTTCAAGAGTGATGCACTGGCCAAGGCCTACATCGTGGATCGTGAGCCGCATTCCTAATTCTCCTTATCGGGTTTGTCTTTGTCCGACGCGTGATGATCGACGCGCCTGCGGATGAACCCGGTCTGCTTGCGCCAGCGGCAAGGAACAGGATCGTCAGGGCAGAGACCGCGATCCATTCGATGTTACGTTTGAGCCAGGGCCATTCCGTCGCGGCGGCGTCGAGACCGTAGACGGCCACGAGGCAGATGAACGTCGCGCCGAGCGTCCGGTACATGTTGTTTGCCTCGGACAGTTCCGCGATCTGAGCATCCGCTTTCGACGCGTCGAGAAAATCCGGATAGTCGGCATACTTCAGGAAGCCGACCGCCTTGAGCAGGGGCTCGAGGATCAGCGATCCGATGCGGCTGA
>CBDHYJ010000047.1:0-58519 GCA_965275905.1 Hyphomicrobiales bacterium
CCGGGACCCTATGACATCGACGCCGTTGACATCCGGACGCAGGCGACCGTCACCAACTCAGGCCCCGTCGGCATCTATCGCGGGGCGGGCCGGCCCGAAGCGGCAGCCCTCATGGAGCGGCTGGTCGACAGGGCCGCTCGCGTGACCGGGCTCGATCCGGTCGGGATCCGCAGGCGCAATCTGCTTAAAGCCGAACAGATGCCGCACGAGGGACCAACGGGGACGGTGCTCGATTCCGGCCGCTACGGCGAGGCCCTCGAACGTCTGTGCGCCGCCGCGGATTACGACGGACTGCGGCGCAAGGTCGACCAGCGGCGGCAGGAGGGCGAGGTGGCCGGCACCGGACTGGCCTTCTATGTCGAGCCCTGCGGACAGGGCTGGGAGAGCGCCACCGTGACCTGGAACCCGGACGGCACGATCGACGCCGCGACCGGCGGCAGCACGCAAGGCCACGGCCGCGAGACGGCCTTCGCCCGGATCGTCGCCGATGTCTTTGCCGTCCGGAGCCCGTCACGGAGACGGTCCGGTACGAGGCCGACGGCGAGGCCTGGGGTTACGGCTGCTGCCTCGTGGTCGTCTCGATCGACCGCGACACCGGAGTGCCCGCGATCGAGAAGATGCTCTGCCTCGATGACATCGGCAATGTCATCGACGCGCGCATGGTCGAGGGCCAGATCCTCGGCGGCGTCGCGCAGGGCATCGGCGAGGCGCTCATGGAGAGCATCGTCTACGATGACAGCGGCCAGCTCATCACCGGATCCTTTCTCGACTACGCGATGTCCCGCGCAACCGACATGCCTGAGATCTTCATCGAGAAGATGTGCACCCCGTCGCCGTTCAACGCGCTCGGCGCCAAGGGCGTCGGCGAGGCCGGCACGATCGGCGCGCCGGCCGCCATCCTGAATGCGGTTCTGGATGCGCTCGAACCCTATGGGGTCACCGAACTGCCCATGCCGCTGACCAGCGAGCGCCTGTGGCGGGCGCTGCAGACCGAGAACTGAGGATATTCCGCCAATGAAATACAAGAAGAACGAGGCCAAGGACTACGCCCGCGAGAACATGAAGGGCATCTGGGCGGCCGCGCTCAACCCGATGAAGCCCGACTTCTCGATCGACGAGGAGGGCCTGCGCCGCAACATCGATCACTGGATCGGGGACCTGAAGATCCGCGGCTTCTTCATCGCCGGCAAGCAGGGCGAGTTCTTCGCCATGTCGCTGGAGGAGCGCAAGCGCAATTTCGAGCTGGCGGTCGAGGCCTGCGACGGCCGCGCGGGCACGATCATGTCCTGCTCGGACCAGAACTTCGACACGGTGGTCGAGCTTGCCCGCCATGCCCAGGACGTCGGCGCCGAGTATGTCGTCGTGCACGCGCCGGTCCTGCATTTCATCCACGAGCGCGACGACACGGTCTACAACTATTACCGGGAGATCTGCGAGCGGGTCGACATCGGCATAGCCATGTGGAGCCATCCCGATTCCGGCTATCTCATGAGCCCCGAGCTGTGCGCCCGCGTGGCGGAGCTGCCCAATATCATGGCCATCAAGTACTCCGTCCCGCGCGAGATGTACGCCAGGCTCACCGACCTCGCCGGCGACCGCATCCTGGTCAGCACGGCGTCCGAGGACGAGTGGCTGGAGAACGTGATCGAGCTCGGCTGGCAGCTCTATCTCTGCTCGTCACCGCCCTATCTGATCCAGACGAAGCACGACCTGCGCATGCACGAATACACCGAACTCGCCTTCGCCGGCGATGCCGAGGGCGCGCGCCGGGTCAGCCGCAGCCTCGATCCCGTGCGCGAGGCGCTTAAACGAACCCGGCCCGGCGACAAGCCGCAGGCGCATCAGAAGTACTGGCAGGAACTGCTGGGCCAGGCCGGCGGACCGGTACGCCCGCCGCTGCTCCAGCTTACCGAAGATGAGAAGGCGCGGACGCGGGCCGCCTTCGAGTCCTGCGGGCTGAAGCTGAGCGGATAGGGCGCCCGGGACTCTGCCGCCATTGCTGCCGGCGGCAGGCCGCACCTCATTTCCTCCCCGATGAGATCCATGTCTGGGCACCGGACTGGTGCTGCCGGTCGGATCGCGCGCGTTCGGATGTCTCTTCCTTTCGGCCATGACGGGATTGCAAATCTAACATTAATGTTAGATTATGATATTCGTTTCAACACGACTGGCGACGTCATGGGAGGAAGAAATGACCAAACGCAGAAAGACCCGGCTCAAGCATCTCGCTGAAAAGGTCCGGAAGGGCGAACGCATTGTCGGGATGGAATGTCACGACACGCCAAGCGCGATCATCGCGGAGGAGCTTGGTATGGACCTGCTGTGCTGCGGAAGTCCGGGACCGATGGGGATGATGGGTCACAAGTCCATGGCGACCGTCGATTTCGAAGAACAACTGTATATGCTCGAAGGCGTGCTGCGCGGCGCGTCGTCGCCATTCATCATCTGCAACATGCCGAACACGACCGCCTGCATCTCGGTCGAGGAATCCGTGCGCAATGCGGCCAGGGTCGTCAAGCTGGGCGCGGATGGAGTGCATATCGAACCGTCGCTGGGGACCGTCAGCCACATCCGCGCGATTGTCGATGCAGGCATCCCGGTCGTGGGACATTTTGGCGTGCAGGGCGAGCGTGCCGTGATGAATTCCGGTCACGCTCCGGCGGGCCGTACGGCCGCGGAGGCTGCCGCCATAGTGGAGCTGGTCAGGGCCTCGATCGACGCCGGGATTTTCGCCGCGCTCTTTGAGCACACGTCCGTGGAACTGACGAAATGGTGTTATGAAAACCTGCCGGTGGCCGTGGCGAGCCTGGGATCGGGCCCTTACGCCCACGGGATCTTCCACGTGTCCAGCGACATCATCGGGTGCTCCGTTTTTCCCATCCCTCCGAAACGCGAAGTCTTTGGCGACGTCTGGGGCGAGATGCAGAAAGCCTACGCTGCCTATTTCGCCGCGGCGAAGGACGGGCAGTTCCCCAAGCCGGAACTCAGCCATGAAATGCATGACGGCGAGTTTGAAAGCTTTCTCGCAAGCGTCGGCTGACCCATGCCGCCGAGCGCCCCGCTTGACCCGAAGGCGTTGTTTCACTGGTTGGCGGGGTGCCCGGCGAAGTACGAAGTCTGCATTGAGTGCGGTGCCGGTCACGGCGAAGTCTCGGCCGCCTTGAGCCCTTTCTTCAAGACGACGATTGCGACCGATATCGCGCCGCCGGAACAGAAATCCCCTTATGGCGTGCGGATTGTCCCGGCACCGGCAGAGCAGATCCCGGCATCGGACGGTTCTGTTGATTTGCTGGTCTCGATGCAGGCGCTGCACTTTTTCGAGTTGCCGGATCATCTGGCCGAGGCACGCAGAGTGCTTCGCTCCGGCGGGATCTATGCGGCCTTCTGCTGGGGTCCGATGATCCTGCCCGAACAGATCGCAAGGGCCTACCGGCGCACGATCGGCGCTCTCGCCCCGTATTGGGAGGCAGAGCGCGGCTGGGTGCTCGCGGGGTACAGAGGTGTTCCCGTCGCCGGAACGGCAATCGACGTGCCTTTCGCCCGTCTGACGCGGCCGATGACCTTGCCCGCGCTCGACGCCCGGATTGCCCGCTGGAGCGCCATGCAGAATGCGCTCAGGGCAGGGGCCAGCATCGCCGAGCCGAATCTGGAAACCCTGACGCTTTCGGATGAAGACAGCTTTGACGTCAGCTGGCCGATCCTGGGGCAGGTGTTCCGCGTCTAGAGTGAATCTGGTTCAATCTGACCCAGGATCACTCTGGTTGTTTCTCCAGATCATGGCAGCCACGGCATTGTCGCCTGCGGCTTCGTTCATTGGGCAATCGGGACAGGTTTCGGGACCGGGCTCGTTCGTGCAGCCTCTGCAGCCGCTCACCGTCTTGTCGGCCTCGGTGATAACCCGGTGCAGCGCGAGCGACTTTTCGGCCTTCTCCGCAAGGTGGTTCGCGAGATTGCGCAGAAGTTCGCCGACGGCCTGCGCGGAACTGTCTCCAGTCCGGTGTGCCCGCCGTTCCAGCGCGATGTCCGCGATCGTATCGAGCGGAATCTCCAGCTCCCGCAGATGCTGGACCAGGCGCGCAATCTCCAGATCGGTGTCGGTATAAAGGCGCGTGCCGCGCTCGGAGCGATCTGGCGTGATGATGCCAAGCTTCTCGTAGTGCCGCAGCATGCGTTCCGTCAGTCCCGACTTGCGGACCAGATCACCAATTTTCATTGTTCGCCGTTACTTGTTTCCCGTCAGGTAATCGAGGATAGAGCAACATCTTTGCCAGTCCAGAGTATCTGACATGATGTCAGATACCATTTTGTGTGCAATTACGCAAAGCAGGGCGTCACTGAAACGGACAAGGCGTCCAAGGATGAATGTCTGGAGAACGTGATCGCGCTCGGCTGGCAGCTCTATCTCTGTTCCTCGCCTCCCTACCTGATCCAGACGAAACATGACCTGCGCATGCACGAATACACGGAGCTCGCCTTCGCCGGCGATGCCGAAGGCGCGCACTCTAGAGAGGAGATCAATCCGGCCAACTCTCGTGGCCTTCCGCCTCCAGCTTGAGCGTGTCGAGGAACACCAGTGCGGCCTGCGACAGACCACGCAGTCGAGCAGTTGAACAGTACGTCAGGGGCTCTCTTTCCCTGACCGGTCCCCATGACCACTCAGCTGCATCAAGCCCTTCCGGCGTCAGATACCTGAACGTCCGGGGTTTGTGTGCAGTGAAAGTTGGAGACTTGCGTGCACCAAGTTTGAAAATCGGACAGAGCGAACTTTGGTTGACCGGGCACTTCCGGCACAAGCCCGTCGTTCCCAATTGGTCATTTATGCTGCGCCACGACTCGCCGTCCCGGACATTGGTCAACTACGCAAAATCTAAGGTGATTGTGTGATCGGGACGCAGTATCTTTGCCGTGCTGATTTGCAAGACTACCGTACCTTGGGAAAGGCTCGCCAAGACTGTGGCTATTAATTTTCATTTACACCGCCTTCGGAAGAGCCTCGATCCGTGGGTGCATCCAATCAATAAGCCTATTGCTTAGCTCTACTGGCAACTGGATGTTGTCCCCCGTGGCCGCGCTGAGAAGCCTATGTCTATCAAAAACAGTGATCTGACCTGTTAAGGCTGCGATCTTCAATTCTCGGTCTTCAATCACGAATGGTGCAACGATCCCGGTGCTTGGCCTGACGGCTGAATCAAGCATTTTTTGCCATTGATCTGCGTTTGGTGTGTTGACCTTGTCCCGCCAGTTCTTACCGCTCGCACACTGAAGAAAGTATGCAGGAAGTGCTTCTCGGCTATCAGAAAAACTCCTATAGCAGACGATGTCTAGTCCTGCATCTTTGGCGTCGGGAGCGTGCCAAGCATGGAGGTGAACCGCGCCGGTAGTGTTTAGGCGTTCGCACAGATCGGCGACGATGGTCGGAATATCTTTGGCGTTCTCTGGCGCCCAGCCCGCCCGATACACTTCCCAACCAGGCAACAAGGCGGGACATATCTCTTCGACGACCTCTTCAAACAGATTTCCCTGAACAACATTATCTCTGTTGTCCTCGGCCCAGTCGGGAAAGAGTTTAAACATCGACAGTAGCAGTAGGAAGGATCGAATGGGAAAATCTGCCCAGTTGGTCGCATCTTCAATACGATTTGTAGATATGCTTAAGCTGTCAGGAATTCCGCCCCAAGATTTTCGGAGACGAAGTTCGTCCCATCCCATCGAGGCGATTTCGTGCGCCAACTCTTGTGCTTCATCTGGGCAAATCTGATACTCTATGAGAATATCGACAATGTCGCTCTTAGCCACCTCGTACTGATCAAATAGGACTATCGCCTCTAGCCAATCACCCAATGAGTTAGGTTCGACATTTGATTGATTGACAGAGCGTTTGAAGCCCACCTGTGGAATCTGAATCATCTACATTAAATCTCAAGGGTCTTTCGAATTTGCTCCGCGTTGGCCACTAGCCGTTTGGAAATGGTTATCAGTCGCTCATCGTCTTTGTAGAGGTGGATTGAAGAAAGTGCTTCCTGCAAATTGTACGCGGCCGTAGAGACCAATTCGTAGACCTCTTCTTGGTCGCCACCGGCAATGACAAACGCTTTTTCTAAACTCGGGCTGCGCACCGACCGCAGGTACTGTAAACCTTCTTCTGAGGCGAGGACTGTGGCGAAACGGTCAACTTCACGCGAGTCTTTCACCACGGGTGGCGTCTCGCCGTCGCCGAAAAGCCAGCGCGAATACTCTCTCAGTTGATCGATCTTCACGTCTTTGATCGGAGGTTTGACATCCTTTGGTTCAATTCCGAATTTGTCTTCGACGCCCAAGAACGTCTGGACATTTTTTGACCTCAGAGAAAGAAATAAAACACTGAAGCGATTTTCGACGTCTTCGACGCTGAGATCTTCGACGGTCTCCATTTGCGTGAGAATGCAGTAGGCGACATAGTTTCGCTCGACTGCCGGCGTTTTGCTGCCAATCTTTCGCATTACTTCACGGTAGCTCAATCCACGTTCGTCAATCAATTTGGCAATGAATTGGGCTTTCTCAGGAGGGGCCCATTCCTTAATGCCGGTCACATGTCGGAAGCCAAGGAAGGCATCCACATCGCCCCGATCCTTGAGGTGAATGTATGGGACATTTTCGAAGAGTTTTTTTGGCTCATCCGTTCCTTCGATCAACTCAAGCCATTTACGGCTTCGCTCTTCGCCATCGAAGGCCTTCCTAAGGCGCATTAGAGCAGCGACACGCCGGTTTCCCTCGATGACGACGAGTCTGTCCTCTCCGTCAACGTCTTCTGTTGCACAGAGCACGGCCTCGTGTGGCCAGAAGCCACTTTCCAGAAAAGAAGTCGCCAACTCCTCCAGCGACCAGTCTCTCATGCGGTTATATACTTCTTCTTGTGACAACTGGGCCATATGTGCCGAACGCCCAAGACGAGGGTTCTTGGGGTCCAGGAAAAGCTCTGTAAGCTTGGCGTACTTAATTTGGCCAGCCATCTTCTACTCCATCAGCCTGTAGCTATTGCGCCACCGACTGCGTGGCGGCACTCGGATAGGGCAGGTGAGATTTCCGAATCAGTGGACAGCAGTCTTTCTGCGACAAGTTCCAGAACATCGGCGTTAACCGCATTCCCTAGGGCCTTAAAGGCTCTAGTCTTAGAAACTGGAAGGTGCTGTAAGTCACCAAGGCTTTGAAGCCGAGCACACTCGCGAACTGTCATGTACCGTCTTTGCCAAGAGATGACCGGGACCTGACTCGTGGTCAAGGCCACCAGTGATGGTGACGTGGCGGGGTTCTTGACACGTATTCCAGAAGCGCGGAACTGAACTACCTTATCCCAAACGCTTCGGGTACCGTCCTGCCAATTCCACTCGAACTTCTGAAAACTGGGGGGGAATTCACGGACTTTGGGAAGCCAATCCGAAAGCTTCGCCTCGTTTTCGCCAAAAAACTCCCGGTTCTGCATGATGAAACGCTTCTTCCAACGCGGAAACTCCGGGGAATCGCTTCGCGCGTAGGGAGGAAGGGAAGCGATCTGTTGACCTTTGGGCTTGCCGGAAAGCGAGGTTCCAAACGAGCCCCGGAACCTCGCGAGGTAGCGTTGGTCATAGGTTGTCGGATTGCGGTTTTCGTAAGGATAGTTAGCTCCAAACTCCATTGCCCAAATCGGGAAGGAGGGCATCTTTGTTTCGGCTCCGACACGGTCGAGAAACTCCTGCCAAACCTCCAAGTACCCAATGTAGTTCTCTGGCAGCTTTTCTGCGTTGAATGGCTCTTCGTCCAAGACCGAAGAGATGTGCAAATCGCATCGATCACGATCTAATTCCGGCCACTCGAAGCCTTCGAGGCCATTCAGGCAGGCTACGATCAGTGCTCGGTTCCTAATCTGGGGAATCCCAATCTGGTGCGGTGAGATTTCGTTGCTATCTAAGGTGTAACCACGAGCCTGGAGGCTTTCCTGAATACGCTTCCAGGTTTCGCCATCAGCGTGCCGAAGAATATTCGGCACGTTTTCAAGGAGAAGGAACTGGGGCGCATGACGGTCCACGATCCTCAGAATGTAGTCGAACAGGTCGCCCGAGTCTGGGCATGTAAACCCACTCTGACTGCCAGCTTTCGAAAATGGCTGACACGGAAATCCAGCGCAAAGAACATCGTGCTCAGGAACATCTTTCCAACTGAACCGGATGTCAGAAGCAGGCCTCATGCCGAAATTCAGACAGTAGAGCTCTCGAAGGCCTTGATCAATCTCAGCAGCAAACACACACTCGTGGCCAAGGCGGGTCAAGGCTACGTGGAACCCGCCTAGTCCCGCAAACAAATCGACAAATCTCATGCGTGTTTTTGAAGGATGGGACACGCGCTCACTTTTCTTTGTCATTCGCGTCCCCCACGTCGTCCAGCAACCTCTTCGTCCGTCACGTCGAAACCGGCAGACCTGAGTGCGTCCAGAACGATTGACCTTTTTGTCCTTCCGGTTTCAGCTGCTTGAATGTCGAGGGCGTGCTTCACGCGCCGCGGCACCGTCACCTGCAGGTGCACCTCGTCCGTCTCTATTTTGATTTGTCGCTTAGTCGGCATGAAACAGCCCCGATCATGAAATCACCATTTCATGATTTGCGCTGCGTGGGAAGAGTCTATCAATCAGGCGCATAGCAAGATACGAGCACGTCGGACGAAGGAACGCTGTCCCAGAACATCGGTTTTTGGCGGATATAGCTTGAATCTCGCGTAAGTGTTGCGAATCCTCGATTCGCCGCCAACTCGGTCATTAGTGGCGCCGTAGCGAATGTCTTAGAAGAGCACGAAGCCCCCATTACAGACTCCGAGATCAAATCGCGCAGCCGACGCACTCTGTTCCAGTTCTGGTTTCCGCCACCCTCGCTACTCCGGCCGGCTCTCCCGGCCTTCTGCCACCAGCTTGAGCGTGTCGAGGAACACCATCGCCGCCGGCGACAGCCCGCCCTGGCGGCGGTAGGAGACGCCCACCGGCCCGAATGAGAGATTGAGCTTCGACGGGATCACTGCAAGCATTCCGCTCCGGACTTCCTCCTCGATGACGTGAAACGGGAACACGCCCAGCAGGTCCGATTGCGCCAGCAGGTTGCGGTTGGTCAGGAACGAGACCGACTCGACCGCCGCGACCGGCGGATCGAGATTGCGGTCGAGGAACTCCTTGTCGATCTGCCGCCGCAACGTCGTGTCGGGCGGCGGCAGGATCCAGCCGTGGCCTGAGAGCTTCTCGAACCTGACGCCGCCCCTGGCCTTCGCCGCCGGGTGGCCGCGCCGCGCGACGATGCAGATCTGTTCGTCATAGAGCCGCTCCTGCACGACCTCCTGGCGGTGCCGGTATTCGGGCAGCCGGCCGACCACCATGTCGAGATCGCCGGACCGGAGTGCGGGCATGAGAATGTCGTTGGTGCCCTCGCGCACCGACACGGTGACGTTGGGCCGCCGCTCGTGCAGGTGGCGGATCGCCTCCGGCAGCAGGACGGCCGAGGCCGCCAGCAGCGTGCCGACCGCGACACGCCCGCCCGAGCCGTCATTGAGGTCGTCCAGTTCCTGCGCCGCATGCGAGACCTGCGCCAGGATCAGCTTGCCGTGACGCACCAGCGTCTTGCCGAATTCGGTCGGCAGCACGCCCCGGTTGGTCCGGTCGAACAGGGTGACGCCGAAATCAAGTTCCAGGTCCTTGACCAGCTTGGTCGCCGTCGGCTGCGAGATGTTGAGCTGCCGGGCGGCGCCGAGAATGCTCTGGTGATCGGCGATCGCCACCAGAAGCTGAAGCTGGCGCAGCTTGAGGCGCGTGGAAACGCGTTCGGTGATGCGGATATGCCGGTCGGACTGGGTCATGATCTGGTATCCGGAATTTGAATATCTAATTCCGTTTAATTCAATTGCTGCGTTACCGGATACCGCTTAGCTTTTTTCCATAATCACCGTCAAGACAGCGGCGCGGCGCCGGCCCAAGAAAGCCGCCACGTAACCGCGCCGAAGAGGAGGGATACGTTGAGCGTGCACCCGGGATTCAAGCCCTTCGACTTCAAGAACTGGATCGACGAGAACCAGCATCTGCTGAAACCGCCCGTCGGCAACAAGCAGCTGTTCGACACCAGGACCGACATGGTGGTCATGATCGTCGGCGGCCCGAACATGCGCGTCGACTTCCACGACGATCCGGTGGAGGAGTTCTTCTATCAGCTCAAGGGCGACATGGTGCTCAAGATCGCGGAGAACGGCGAGATCTACGACGTGCCGATCCGCGAGGGCGAGGTCTTCCTGCTGCCGCCCCATGCCCGGCATTCGCCGCAGCGCCCGGTCGAGGGCTCGGTCGGCCTCGTGGTCGAGGGCACGCGCCGGGAGGACGACCATGACGGCTTCGAGTGGTTCTGCTTCAACTGCGGCGCGCTGGTTCACCGGGTCGAGGTGAAGGTCACCGACATCGTCAAGGATCTGCCCCCGCTGTTCACCGCCTTCTACGGCGACGAGCAGCAGCGCACCTGCAAGAAATGCAACACCGTTCATCCCGGCAAGGAGCCGCCGGAAAACTGGGTCACGCTCTAGACCCTGCGGGTTTCGCCAGGGCCGGGGCGCTTTCGCGCTCAAGGGAGTTAAGGGAGAGAGAAGAGATGAAGAAGCTCACGACATCGTTTCTGGGTCTGGTGGCCGGCGCGGCCTTCGTGGCGTCCGCGATTGTCGCTGCCACTGACGCCGCACAAGCCAAGGAGTTCCGCCTCGGCCTGATCACGCCGCCGCCGCATGTCTGGACCAAGGCCGCCGGCGCCTTCGGCGAGGATCTGAAGAAGGCGACCAACGGCGCGCATTCGGTCGCCGTCTTCCCGTCGCGGCAGTTGGGCAACGAGGCGCAGATGCTGCAGCAGTTGCAGACCGGCGCGCTCGACATGGCGTTCCTCACCGTGGCCGAGGTCTCGAACCGGGTCGCCGATCTCGGCGCTTTCTACGCACCCTATCTCGTGAGCGACATGGCGAGTGCCGCCAGGATCCTGCGCAGTGATGCCGCCCGCGCGCTGCTCGATCAGCTTCCGGCCAAGATCGGCGTGATCGGGATCGGATACGGCAGTGCCGGCTTGCGCCAGATCGCCTCGCGCGGGGCCGTCGGCGCGGTCGGGGAACTCTCCGGCAAGAAGATCAGGATCACCCCGTTCGAGCCGATCAAGGATTTTTACAACCTGCTCGGCACCGCCCCGACGCCCATGCCGCTTCCGGCCGTCTACGACGCCATGGCCAACGGTCAGGTCGATGCCATCGACATGGACCTCGAGCTGATCTGGAAGCTGAAATACTGGGAACACTCCAAGACCGTCGTCGTCTCCAACCACATGATGTTCCCCATGGTCGGCCTGGTCTCGGCCAAGGTCTGGGCGGGCCTGAGCGAAGCCGACCGCAAGACCATTCGCGAACTGATGGCCAAGCACGTCGACTCCACCATCGACACCTATGTCGCCAACGAGCCGAAGTTCCTCGACGAGGTCAAGAAGACCGGCGTCACGGTCAAGATGGTCGGACCGGACTTCTTCGGCGATGCCATCGCCAAGTGGAACGCCTCCTGGGAAAAGAAGACCGACGCCCTGAAGGCGCTTCGGGCCGAGGCCGCGAAATAGGATTCTCCCCCGGAAAAGACCTGATGGTCTGCACAGGGCTAACCCGGCGCGTGTCGGGCTAGTCCTGTATTCTGGAGGGCGATAGGTTCATATGCTCGCCGTTGCCCAGACGTCTTCCGCGCTCATCCTGCGCCTTGAAAAGGCGCTGCTGATCGTCCTCGCGGCCTCCGTCACCGGGCTGATCCTGCTGAACGTGGTGACGCGCGCGCTCGACCGCTCCGTCTTCTGGGTCGACGAACTGGCGATCTACACCATGATCTGGCTGGTGATGGTCGGTGCCTCGGCCAAGGTGCGGCTGCGCAAGGGCATCGCCGTCACCCTGGTGGACACGTTCCTGAGCCGCCGGGCCCTCACGGTGCTGCAGACAGTGGTGGACGTCATCATCTTGGCCTTCGCCGTCGCGCTCATCGTCCTGTGCTGGATCTGGTTCGATCCGCTGACGCTGGCCCTCAAGGGCTTCGACGTCTCGGCCTTCTCGTCGACGTCCTTCAACTTCATCTACCAGGAGCCGACCACCACGATCGGCCTGCCGAAATTCCTGGTCTGGCTGATCATGCCGTTCACGTCGCTCACCATGGCGGTGCATGCCACCGCCAACCTGCTGGAGCGCATGACCGGCCGCGAGCATGGCGCGGAGGCGTTCGAGTAGCCATGGTCGCGGCGGTCTTTCTCATTCTCCTCCTGATCGGCGTGCCCATCGCCCTGGTGCTGGCGCTGTCCGCGCTGTTCTACATTGTCTACGCCGGGCAGACCGTGCTCTTGCAGTCCTACATGCAGCAGCTGTTCTCGGGCGTGGAGAGTTATGGCCTGCTCGCCATCCCGCTCTTCATGCTTGCGGGCGAGCTGATGAACGAGGGCGGCATCACGCGCCGGCTGATCGATTTCGCGGGCGTGTTCTTCGGCCGGGTGAGGGGAGGGCTCGCCTACATCAACCTGCTCGTCAACATGATGATGGCCTCGATCATCGGCTCAGCCGCGGCCCAGATCGCGATCATGTCCCGGGCCATGGTGCCGCAGATGGAGCGGCAGGGTTATGACCGGCCCTTCGCCGCCGCGACCACCGCCGCCGGCGGGCTGCTGTCGCCGATCATCCCGCCGTCCATGCTGTTCGTGATCTACGGCGTGCTGGCGCAGATCGCCATTGGCGACATGTTCATCGCCGGCATCATTCCGGGCTTTCTGTTGGCGTTCGGTTTTTTTATCGCCATCGGCCTGATCGGGTTCCGGATCGAATATCCGGTGAGCGAAAGGCAGACCTGGGCGGAGCGCATGAAGGCGCTTGCGCTGGGTCTGCCGACACTGCTCATTCCGCTCGTGATCGTCGGCGGCATCCTGGCGGGGCTTGCGACGCCCACGGAATCAGCAGCCGTCGCCTCCGTTGCCGCCTTCGTTCTGGGCACTGTCGTTTACGGCGAGTTGAAGATCTCGCGCCTGCCGGCCGTGCTGCTGCGCACCGGACTCAACACATCCATCGTCGTCTTCATCGTCGCCACCGCAAACCTGTTCGGCTGGATCATCATCTACGAGCAGGTGCCGCAGGGCCTCGCCGCGCGGCTGGTCGCCGTCACGTCAGACCCGTTCGTCTTCCTGCTGCTGGTCAATCTGGGGCTCCTGTTCGTCGGCATGATCCTCGACGGCATCGCCGCGCTCATTCTCGTCGTGCCGATCCTGCTGCCCATAGCGCAGGAGAATTACGGCATCGATCCGTTCCACTTTGGGGTCGTGGTCTGCCTCAATCTCGTGCTGGGTCTGTTGACCCCGCCGGTGGGGGCGGGGCTCTTCGTCACCACGGCCATGACCGGCGTCAAGCCCGGAGACCTGTTCCGGGCCCTGCTGCCGTTCCTGCTGACGTCCGTCGTGGTGCTGGTGCTCCTGAGCTGGCAGCCCTGGCTTGTAACCGCGCTGATCAGGTAGGCGGGTGGGGGTAGGGGAGAGCGCCTAGCCCGACCGGTCGTCCTCGGCGAAGAGCGCGTTTGCTTCGCTGAGCGTGTCGATCAGCGCATCGACGCCGAGCGGTGCGAGCCTTGCCTTCAGCTCCTTGTAGGCCGCCTTCCAGTGCGGGATGCCGGCCTCGAACACGGTGAGCCCGTGAGCCGTGATCTCGACCGCGCGCGTGCGCTTGTCCGCCGCTTCCGCCGTCGCGATCAGGCCGTCGCGTTCCAGCGGCTGCAGCAGGCGGGTGATGGTGGTGCGGTCGGTGCCGAGGGCTTCGCCCAGCACGGTGACCGGGACGGGGCCGAGTTCGCGCACCGCCGACAGCACGCCGAACTGTGTCACGGTCAGGCCGTTCTCCATGAGGTGCCGGTCGTAGACTTGGGTGATGCGGCGCGACAGGCGGCGCACCTGATAGCACGCGCAGCCGTTCAGGTCGGAGAGGTCGGGTTGTCCCGGTTTCTGGGTCGCCATGCCGCGCTCCCGCATTTGATGTCTTGACTATTGGGTGCATATGCACGAAAGTCAAGAGTGTGCATATGCACGTTTGGCTTGTCATACCACATGTTACTGGCCGAAAAAATGGAGACCACAAGATGTCGGACACCGCCCAGGACCTGCCCCGCGATGTCGAGTACGGCGTGCTGCCGATCGCCGAGGTCATGCGCGAGGACGGCATGTGCTTCCTGCAGGGCATCGTCGACGGCCGCAACCCCGCGCCGCCGATCGCGCGGGTGTTCGGCTTCCGGCTCGGCGAGATCGCGCCCGGCCGCGCTGTGTTCCGCGGCACGCCCCGGAAGGATTTCTACAATCCCATCGGCACCGTGCACGGCGGCTACGCCGCGACCCTGCTCGACAGCTGCATGGCCTGCGCCATCCACACCACGCTCAACGCGGGCGAGGGCTACACCACGCTTGAGATCAAGGTGAACTACGTGCGCGGGCTGACCGACGCGGTCGGCGAGCTCTCCGCCATCGGCGAACTGATCCACCGCGGCGGGCGCATGGCGACGTCGGAAGGCAAGCTGGTCGACGCCGACGGCCGGCTCTACGCCCACGGCACCACGACCTGCATGATCATGAAGGCGCCCGGCGCCTGAGACACCGCGCGCGGCTGTGAAAAAACCCGACACGTTCAAACATTTATTCATTCCGATGGTGTAGTCTGCGCGCCGCCGCTTGCAGAAAGGACTGCCGACCATGTGCCGCTGGATCACATATTGCGGAACCCCGATCTATCTTGAGGACCTGATCTACAAGCCGGGCCACTCGCTCATCGAGCAGAGCCTCGCCGCCGAGGAGGCCAAGGTGCCGACCAACGGCGACGGCTTCGGCATCGGCTGGTACGGCGAGCGCGAGGTGCCGGGCGTCTACCGCGAAGTGCTGCCCGCGTGGAACGATCACAACCTGCGCAGCCTCGCTGGCCAGATCCGCGCCCGGCTGTTCTTCGCCCATGTCCGCGCCTCGACCGGCACCGAGACCATCCGGCCCAACTGCCACCCGTTCAGCCACGGCCGCTGGCTGTTCATGCACAACGGCCAGATCGGCGGCTATCACCGCCTGCGCCGCAGCCTCGAAGCCCGGCTTCCCGACGAACACTACGCCCTGCGCCGCGGAACCACCGACAGCGAACTCATCTTCTACCTCCTGCTGGCCAACGGCGTTGACAGCGATCCGGCGGCGGCCTGGCGGACCACCATCGCCGACATCGAACGCGTCATGCGCGATGCCGGCGTCAGGGCCGCGTTCCGCTGCACCGCCGCGCTGTCCGACGGCGAAACGGTCTACGCCGTCCGCTATGCCAGCGACGACAATCCCCCGTCGCTTTATCACTCCGACCAGGAAGGTCGCCGGATCGTGGTTTCAGAACCGCTCGACATGCCCGGCTGCGACTGGGAGCCCGTGCCGCCCAACCATCTTCTGATCATGCATCCAGACGGCGGGTCACACACATCCGAGGTTTCCGCCGAGGCCGAGGCCCGCAGCCCGGCGGCATAGGGTCCCTAGCGCGCGACCTCGACGCGGGTGATCGCTCCGCGGTCGTCGAAGAACAACCGCTCGACGCCGTTTGACGTTTCCCCGTTCATCGAAATTACGAAATCGAATTCGACGCCGTTGCCGGCGACGGGCCGGTAACCGTCCGTCTGCCAGTGGACATCCGGGGCGGAGGCGAAGAAACCGCGCATCATGGCAATGATTGCCTCCGCGCCTTCGTGCCGGCCGACCCCGCTCGACTCGTACACGCATTCGGCCGCCAGCATCGTCTCGACTGCGGAGACGTCGTGGGCGTTTGACGCCGCGACATAGGCTTGCGCGCGCTGCACCAGGTCCTGTTCTGTCCGGGCCGTGCTGTTCATGGTTGCCGCCTGAAATCGAATGGTCCTGCAGGCTGCCCGGTCGATGCGTCCGGGGTCAACATCTCTCGCAGCGTTTGAATTCGTCCGGAGGCAGGTGTATAACGCGCCCGCCCGCACGTCGGATCGCCGGTATCGCCGGATGCCGCCGTTAACCCAAGCCGATGCGGGCAGGACCGGACAGCTGGAAATTTGATAGGATTACCGGGTCGAACCGGGGCTGTGCCGGTTTGCAGTTTGAGAGTTTCTGAAAGGTTGGAACAATGGCCGAGGCATGGACACCAGAAAGCTGGCGCGCGAAACCGATCGTACAGGTTCCGGACTATCCGGATACCGATGCGCTCAACAAGGTCGAGGCCAAGCTGTCGGGCTTTCCGCCGCTCGTTTTTGCAGGTGAGGCCAGGGCTCTCAAGAGCCAGCTCGCCGAAGTGGCCGCAGGCGAGGCGTTTCTGTTGCAGGGCGGCGATTGTGCCGAGAGCTTCGCCGAGCACTCGCCCGACAACATCAGGGACTTCTTCCGTGTGTTCCTGCAAATGTCCGTCGTTCTGACCTACGCCGCCTCGTCGCCGATCGTGAAGGTCGGCCGCATCGCCGGTCAGTTCGCCAAGCCGCGTTCGGCGCCCACGGAAACGCAGGGTGAAACGGAACTGCCGAGTTATCGCGGCGACATCATCAATGCGATGGAATTCGACGAGGCGTCGCGCAATCCCGATCCGGAACGCCAGATTGCCGCCTACCGGCAGTCGGCCGCGACGCTTAACCTGCTGCGCGCGTTCGCCCAGGGCGGATATGCCAATCTCGAGCACGTGCATCAGTGGACGCTCGGCTTCATCAACGACAGTCCGGCGAACGAACGCTATCAGGAACTGGCCGACAGGATTACGGAGACGCTCGCCTTCATGCGCGCCTGCGGCATACATCCGGACAGCGTGCCGCAATTGCGTTCGACCGATTTCTTCACCAGTCACGAAGCGCTGTTGCTGGGCTACGAGCAGGCGCTGACCCGCATCGACTCGACGTCAGGCGACAATTACGCCACGTCCGGTCACATGCTGTGGATCGGTGACCGGACCCGTCAGCCGGACGGCGCCCACGTGGAATTCTGCCGCGGCGTCAAAAACCCGATCGGTGTCAAATGCGGTCCTTCGCTTGATGCGGAAGGCCTCATTCGACTGCTCGACATTCTCAATCCGGAGGACGAAGCGGGACGGATCACGCTGATCGCCCGGTTCGGAGCCGATCAGGTGGAACAGCACCTGCCGGCGCTGGTCCGCGCGGTGAAGTCCGAAGGCCGGACGGTAATCTGGTCCTGCGATCCCATGCACGGCAACACCGTGAAGGCGTCCACCGGCTACAAGACCCGGCCGTTCGATGCCATCCTTCGCGAAGTGCGGCAGTTCATGGGGGTTCATCGCGCCGAGGGCACCCACGCCGGCGGCGTGCATTTCGAGATGACCGGACAGAACGTGACGGAATGCACCGGCGGTGCGCGCGCCGTCACCGAGGCCGATCTGGAAGCCCGCTATCACACGCACTGCGATCCGCGGCTCAATGCCTCGCAGGCCCTCGAACTGGCTTTCCTCATCGCGGAAGGCCTGAAGGCCGAGCGCGGCGACCGTTCGCCTCTGGCGTCACCGGCAGCCGCCGGGTTCTGAGAAACGGGGCGCCCTGCGAGGCGCCCCACCTCCGCGCTGAGTTTGCATCGCCGATCTGTTTTGTTAACCTTCCCCCAGAGGGGCAGTTGAGAGACTGCGGCGTGCGGTTGTTGCCGCTGCCGAGGAGGATCGCATGACATTCATGCCACGCAAGGTCCGGATGTTTCTGGCCGCCATCATGGTGTGTCTGGGCGTTACGGCCCTGACTGCCGACATAACGCCGGCCAAGGCCGATGTCGGTTTCAGCATTTATATCGGCCCCGGCTATCACCACGGTTACCACCGTTACGGATACCCGTATTACGGCCACTACCCGTATTATCGGCCGTACTATTACCGTCCGTATTACTATTACCGTCCCCGTTACTATCGGCCGCGCTACTACAAGCCGCGTCATCGCTACAAGCGGTCACGCTACCGGCGGGGCAGGTGGTGCCACGTCCACCGATACAAGGTTCGTGGCGTGAAGCGGCATCGCCATGTGCGCTGCCACAAGCATCGCCACTGGAAGCATCGCAGCATCCGGTACGTCCGCTAGACAAGCGGGCACCAGCGTCAAAGCGGCGTCAATATTTGGCGGCTGGATTGAACTCCGGCCGCCTCACACTTATGTGAAATCCGATCGCAGGTTGCGGGACGCGAGTTGGACAAGGCCGGCTTTTCATGCGCGGTAAGCCGTCTTCGTGCAGTGTCCGAACAAGCCAAGCAAGAGGAGACAGGCATGACCGCGAAAATTGGCAGGAGAAGTTTCATGCTCGCCGCGTTGGCGGCAGCGATCGCCGGTACCGGCGTTGTTGCGCAGACCAGTCCGTCCGAGGCGCAGTATTACCGCGACCGCGGACCGGGTTACGATCCGTTCGACAACGACCCGTTTACCGACGGCTACAGGAAGCCGCTATTGCGGTTCCACAAGCGATATCATCGGCGCGGGCGCTGGTGCCATTATCATGAGTACAAAGCGCGGGGAATGCGATACCATAGCCGCATTCGTTGCCATCGGCATGGCCGCGCCTATCACCCGAGCCTCAATTACAGTTACTGAGTCACAGGGCACTTGAAAACGATGGGGCGCGGCTTGGGCCGCGCCCTTTTTGCTGGGCGCGTTGGTGTGCCGCAGGGATGGTTGAGTTTAATCGCGCGCGGCGGGGATTGTTTTACGCTACGTAATCATTATCTCTTAGTTGCAATTTGTTTGAGGGGCGAAAGACGGCATGGACCCGTTTCCGAGCCTGTTCGTTTCACATGGTGCCCCGAATCTTCTGATTCAGGAGGTGCCCGTCCGGGAGTTTCTTTCCGGATTTGGGGAGAAACTGGGCCGTCCGAGGGCGATCATTTCAGTTTCGGCGCACTATGAAACGGACAAGCCGACTGTTGGTGGAGGCGGTTATCCGCCAACCCTGCATGATTTTGGCGGGTTCGAGCCGGAACTGTACCAACTCTATTACAGGGCACCGGGCGAGCCGGCCTTGGCCAGCGAAGTCGCTCACCTTCTGACCGATAATGGAATGGAGACGGCGATCGACCGGGCGCGCGGCTTCGATCACGGTACATGGGTGCCGCTGACGCTGCTTTATCCGGACGCCAAGATCCCCGTTGTCTCTCTTTCCGTTTGCCCGGACTACGGACCGGCCTTTCATTACAAGATGGGAAAGGCACTGCGACTGCTCAGACGAGAGGGTATTCTTGTCATGGGTTCCGGCTCGGCAACCCACAATCTTCAGGAATTCTTCAAAGGACATTACCGACCGGATTCGCCCGCTCCCCCGTGGGTGCGCGAGTTTAGCGAATGGCTGCATGACAGAACGTCCAAAGGCGCGATCGATGATCTCCTGAACTATCGATCTCAGGCACCGTTCGCCGAAGAGAACCATCCAACCGAAGAACACCTTCTGCCTTTCTTCGTGGCCCTCGGAGCGGCAGATGGAGAATCAGCCTTACGTGTCCACTCCAGCTACACTTACGGCGTGATGGCGATGGACGTCTATTGCTTCGAGTAGGGCCTTCATCCGCATCCTGAGGCGTTCGGCCTTCAGGCGGCGATCGAAAAAGCCGCTGATATCGGCGCATCGGCCGACTGCAGTCTGCGCACATCTGGACCTGGTATTTCTAGCCGCAAGCCTTCGAGCCGTTGGCCCAAAGCAAGACGTCGTCCCTGAGTTTGCGGTCGAGCGCCGCGTCTTCGGCGGCGACGGGAAAACTCAATGCCGTGTCTTGGCCGCCCGTGCGAAATTCGACGGCGAAAGCAGGGACGGGCGCATCGGGTGTCGAGCCGGTGTCGGCCGGAGCTGGAGGAAACAAACGGATGGCTGGCACACCGGCCGGTGAATTCGGTTCGCCGACGACGGAGAGTGCAGCGAGCTCACCACCGCTTTGCGGCCAGCAGATCGTTGCCCGTTCGAGCACAGCGGCAAAGACCGCATCAGGTTGCCCCGGAGCCTTGTAGATGTCATCCGAGACCGAGATCGGACGCGGTCCCGCGCAAGCGCAGATGACCAGCATGCATGCCATGACGCAGGCCGGTCCGGGACGCATACTCCAGCGTTGCCCCTGTCTCTGTTGCCTCATGCCGGGACCTTAGGCCATTGCTGCGCGGAATTGAAATCGAGATGACGTGACAGTTTCAGCCGCCCCGGTGTAGCGTCTCTCGGCGTCGATAGTGAACGGCAGGGTAGAGTAATGAACGTTTCATCAAGGGAACTCGTCGAACGCTTCTATCACGAGGTCTGGAACCGGCAGGATGAGGATGTCGCTCGCGAGATCCTGCATCCCGACTTCGTTTTTCGCGCTTCGCTGGGGCCTGAGCGCCGCGGACCGGACGGGTTCATCAATTATATGCAGTCTGTCCATGCCGCACTGGGAGGTTACGTCTGCATTATTGACGATCTGATCGACGCAGGAGAGCGGGCTGCCGCACGGATGACGTTCAGAGGGACACACCAGGCCCCGTTCTTCGGCGTTGACGCGACGGGACGCGAGATCACCTGGGCCGGCGGCGCGTTCTTCCGCACAGACGGTCGGCAAATTGTCGAACTCTGGGTTCTGGGGGACATCGACGCGGTTAAGCAACAGCTCGGTGCACCGTCAGAAACCGGCTTTGCCTAGGGCTCCTCTCGCGCCGAACGTCATCCCGGCAAGGTTGGTTACGAGGCTCTTGTAAGGCCCGCAGGCGTCATCCAACCGCTTACGATGGCGCGTCGAGGTATGTCGACATCAGGTGAAACTGCGTCCGCGGCTCAAAGCCCATGCGCCTGTAAAGCCGGCGGGCCCTTTCGTTGTCATGATCAACTTCGAGGTGAATGGCAACGATGCCCGATGCCTGTGCTTTCATTTTCACCGCACTGACAACTTCGGCACCGATGCCCCGACCCCGTTCATCGGGAACGATGAAGAATTCGTCGATGAATGCATCACGGCCGCCAAATTCGATGGAATAGCCGTAGCAAAGTGCGATGTAGCCAATCGGCTCACTCGCCTCTTCGATGAGCCAAATGGATCCCAGCGCGTCATCCCGGAGCAGTGGCGCGACCGCGCGGCTGCGCTGGGCCGCGGTCGAGGTGATTGACTCGAAGTCGTGATAGGCAGCCACCAGCGGCAGAAGAGCGTCGAGGTCTTCGGGGCCGGCCCTGCGGAGATTGTGTCCAGACATGGTTGCGAATATAGGGAGACGCGGTGACCCTGAAAAGACGGGTGAACAGATGCCGGCAGCGTTTTCCAGCGTATGAGGCCAGACCCGTGAGTTTGCCGATGACCTGACCTGCATCGGTCGACATTCACGTATAAAAGTCCGAACTCTGACGATTCAGAACGCAAGCGCTGACGCGACAAGTGTTAATGAAATCATATATTTGAAGTGCCTTTCACAATCTGATTGTCCGAACGCCTGAATTCTGCCGGATGGATTCCAGGCGATTTCAAGGGTAGCGTTCGCACCGGTTGATTCCTATGTAGGAGTGGCCCGCAGCCGACTGGTTCTGCGGATGGCAACATAGAATTCTGGAGGCGTTGCCTTGGGTGCGATCACGCGAAGAAGCCTGCTTGTCGGGACGGCCGCTGCGGCTGGCGCCCTGGGGACGCGCTACCTGTACTCGACTGAAACGCCGACGGGCGTGAAGTTTCCCTTCGACGGCGCGGCATCGGGAACCGGCGACACCGTTCTCAATGATGCCAGCGAGCTCAGTCCGACCCGGGTCGCAAAACATCTGACCCTTACACAGCGTCCCGACGAGAACCTGATCAGCCAGTTGCGCGCTGAACTCAAGCAGGCCGCGGCACAGGGCAGGCCGCTGACCGCGAGCGCGGCACGTCACTCCATGGGCGCGCACAGTCTCGCCGCGAGCGGCCACACCATCACCATGAATCAGCAGTGGATTGAGCCGGATACGGCAGCCAAGACATATCGTGTCGCTGCCGGTGCCCGCTGGACCACCGTCATTCGTGATCTGGACCGTGCCGGATTCTCCCCGAAAGTCATGCAGTCGAACAACGATTTCGGGGTGGCAAGCACGTTCTGCGTCAACGCCCATGGCTGGCCGGTCCCATTCACGGCGTTTGGCGGCACCGTGCGGTCGTTCCGGCTGATGCTTGCCGATGGCGAAGTTGTCGAGTGCTCCCGCAGCCAGAACGCCGAACTGTTCAACGCTACAATGGGCGGATACGGGCTGACGGGTCTTGTGATCGACCTGGTGGTCGACATGGTGCCGAATGCCCGGCTGAATCCGAAATACGAAGTGATGCCGGCTGAACAGTTCGGCGACCGCTTCGTCGCTGCACTGAAGGGCGATCCGAAAATCCAGATGGCTTACGGCCGGCTGAACATTGCCGTCGACAAGTTCTTCGATGAAGCGCTTCTCATCACCTACACCCCCACGACGGATCAGGCCGATCTGCCTCCGGCCCCCGGTTCCGGTTTCCTGAGCCGGGCGTCGCGCGAGGTGTTCCGCCGGCAAGTCGGCTCCGACCGTATCAAGAACCTGAGATGGATGGTGGAGACCGGCATCGGTGCGCGGCTTGGGGACAAGGATGTCACGCGCAATGCACTGATCAACGAACCGGTGGTGACGCTCGAGGACCACGATCCGGGCCGGACGGACATATTGCACGAGTATTTTGTCTCTCCGGCGCAGTTTCCCGCCTTTGTGAAGGCCTGCCAGGACGTCATCCCGTCGTCCTACCAGGAGCTCCTGAACATCACGCTGCGGTTCGTGGATACCGACTCGGAAAGCCTGCTGTCTTATGCCACCGAACCGCGGATAGCGGCGGTCATGCTGTTCTCGCAGGAGAAGTCGCAGCGCGCCGAGGATGATATGCGTCGCATGACGCGAGCCCTGATCGATCGGGTGCATGCAATTGGCGGCGCATACTACCTGCCGTACCGTCCGCACGCGACGCAGGAGCAGTTCCTCAAAGGGTATCCTCGAGCCGGCGAGTTTGTTGCAAAGAAGCGCGAAATCGACCCCGGCCTGTTGTTCCGGAACGGGTTCTGGGAGGATTATCTGTCGAAAGTTTGAAGGGGAACGCCATGACCGCCTTGAGATGGATCGCGATCGGGTATGCGATTGCGCTGCTTGCTGCTGCCAGTCTCAATTATATCCCGGGGCTGACGGACGCGGAGGGGCGTGCATTCGGCATATTCGCTCTGGACATTTTCGACGACAGTCTGCATGTCGCCTCTGCCGCGTGGGCGGCGGTTGCGGCCTGGCTGTCGCACAATGCTTCCCGCAATTTTCTGTTCTATTTCGGCATTCTCTACCTTTCCGACGGCATGCTCGGGCTGGCGACCGGATCCGGCTATCTCGACTTCGGAATCATCAACTACGGCGTCCTTGATCTGCCCTTCACGTTCAAGATTCTGGCAAATCTGCCACATATTGGCCTTGGCGCGGTGGCATTGGCTTCAGCCTATCTGTTCGGGAAGGACAAAGGCTGATGCGCTGGTTGCTGAGACAGATCAGAAGGCTGCTGATCGTAGGAATACTGTTCGTGATCCTGCTGCTCGCACCGGCAGCCTATATTGAAACCTTCTGCCGTGCCGACCGGACCGCAGCGCCCTATAAGCCCGTGATCACCGATGCCCGCTTCCAGCGGACCGAAGCAAACACCTACCTGACCTATCCCGAGTGGCATATCGTTTATGCCTATGAAGGCCTGGCCGAGGTTCTTAAGACGCAGGATGAACATGCTTTCGACTACATTCCGAGCATTCTCGGCTTCTGGCAGTCGTTCTGCGCCCTCAACAAGAAAGCGGAAGAGGGCGGTGGCGCCGATACGGTGACGCGACTGACGATCCACACGATCGGCGTCAGTTTTACCGCCGAAATGGCGCTGAAGGCGCTCTACGAAGAGACGCTTGGCCGTATTGCCGCTCTGATCCGGGGCGACCGGAAAACGCCTCAGGACTCGTTTGCCTCGCGCATGGCCGAAGATTATGCGGCCTTTCTCCAGCAGACGCCGTGGTACGAATATCCGTTTTCCAAGGAAGTGGACGATCTCTGGAGTTTGCCCGCGGCAAACACCGACTTGCGCGGCTGGGAGCGTCGTCTGGCGCTCGGCGCGGAGTGGACGGCAAAAAGCGCATACGCAAAGGTTATTGCCGGTGCCGCTGCCGCCGCGGGCGCTGCCCAGCTCAGAATCCGCGCTGTCGTTACCGGTATCTCCGATGACGACCTGACAGGTATCGACGGCGTCAAGATCATCGAGAGTCTGGACCGTGGTACAGTCATTGAGGCGCCGCGCTACCGGCGGTTCACGGGCATACTCGGGGAAATCGCGGAAAGGGGCGGCACAGTTACGGAGATCGCCGGCAACGATGACGTCATGGTGTCGATCATCGAGCCGGCGCGCGGGAAACGGTTCGTGTTCGACAATGGCTCTGAAATTGAACGCGTCCGCCGCGACGGCCATGCAGGAAACCGTGTTCTGATGAATGTGAAGGTGCCCAAGCTGGCAGCGCTGTTTCAGGAGATCAAGGAGTCCGGACGAACGCTCGAACACGTTTATGACTATTGAAGGAACTGAACCTCGCCGTTCGCCCCTGGGCGGACCGGCCCGCCGAACAACGATTGTGCTGGCAATCATTGTCGGCTGGTTCGCGTCCGCGTCCGGCATAATGCTCTTCTCTGAAGCGGCGCCCGCGGCTCTGGTGATTGTCAGGGGTGACAGCTTTCTGAAGAATCTGCCCGAGAATGTGAGAATTGTGCGTGGCGGGGAACATTCGATGGTTTTGACCAGCGACGATCCCGGCTACGTAAAGGATCTCTACAGGGCGGGAGCATGGTTTGTGCTGCCCGCGCGCAAGAGCGGGTGTATTGACCTGCGGGCCATTGCGCGCCTGACTGGACTGGGCGACGTCGAGACATAGATTTTTCGGATGCAATCATCCGCGTCCCCGAGTATTTCCTCTGGAACGCATTCTTTCCGGAACCGAGCTCCGCCCCATGTCCAATACCCTGAGAATCTCGCTTGCCCAGTTGAATCCGGTGGTCGGCGATATTGCCGGAAATGCCGCCAAGGCCCGGGCGGCGCGGGCAGAAGCGGCAAAGCAAGGCGCCGATCTGCTGGTTCTGAGCGAACTGTTCATTGTCGGCTATCCGCCGGAGGATCTGGTTCTCAAACCCGCATTTCAGGATGCGGCGCGGGCCGCTGTCGAGGATCTGGCGCGTGAAACTGATGACGGCGGACCGGCCGTCATTATCGGTACGCCGTGGCGCGACGGTGACAAGCTGCACAATTCCATCGCCATGCTCGATGGCGGAGAAGTCAAGACGGTGCGCCACAAGGTGGACCTGCCGAACTACGACGTCTTCGATGAGAAGCGGCTGTTCGCGCCGGGACCTATGCCGGGACCGCTGGATTTCCGTGGCGTCCGGATCGGCGTGCCCATCTGCGAGGACATCTGGGCCGACGAGGTGACAGAGTGCCTGGAGGAGACCGGCGCGGAACTGCTTCTGGTGCCGAACGGGTCGCCCTACATGATGGACAAGCTGGACGAGCGCCTGAATGTGGTTGTTGCGCGGGTCACGGAAACGGGGCTTCCGGTCGCCTACGTCAATCAGCTTGGCGGTCAGGACGAGGTTGTGTTCGACGGCGGATCGTTCGTGCTCAATGCGGACCGTGCACTCGCCGTTCAGATGCCCGCCTGGGAAGAGGCGGTGACGCTCACCGAATGGTCGAAGTCGAACCAGGGCTGGTCCTGCGCCTCCGGCGACAAGGTGCTGGTCGAGGAGGGCATGGAGTCGATCTACCTCGCCTGCGTTCAGGGCCTGCGCGACTATGTGCAGAAGAACCGTTTCCCCGGCGTCGTGCTGGGCCTCTCCGGCGGCATCGACTCCGCCGTCTGTGCGGCGATGGCTGTCGATGCGCTGGGGGCTGACAAGGTTCACTGCATCATGATGCCGTACAAATACACCAGCGAAGAGAGCCTGGGCGATGCCCGCGCCTGTGCTGAAGCGCTCGGCGTGCGCTACGATGTCGTGCCCATCTCCGAGCCCGTGGAGGGTTTTACGGGCGCGCTCGGGCCGCTGTTCGACGGCCGGGATCCGGATGTCACGGAAGAGAACATCCAGTCGCGCGTCCGCGGCACGCTGCTGATGGCGGTCTCCAACAAGTTCGGGTCCATGGTCGTGACCACAGGCAACAAGTCGGAAGTGTCGGTCGGCTACGCCACGCTCTACGGCGACATGAATGGCGGTTTCAACCCGATCAAGGATCTCTACAAGACCCAGGTGTTCGATATCGCGCGGTACCGCAACCAGGCGCTGCCGAAGCATTGCCTCGGGCCGGCCGGTCGCGTGGTCCCTGAAAACATCATTACGAAACCGCCGTCGGCGGAACTGCGCGAGGATCAGAAGGACGAGGATTCCCTGCCGCCCTATGACAGGCTCGACGACATTCTGCGCTGCCTCGTCGAGGGCGAGATGTCGATCGGCGAGATCGTCGCGCGCGGCCACGAAAAGGAGACCGCCGAGCGCATCCAGCATCTGCTTTATATCGCCGAGTACAAACGGCGTCAGGCCGCACCCGGCGTGAAGATCTCGGCCAAGAATTTTGGCCGCGATCGCCGCTACCCGATCACCAATGCCTATCGCGACCGCGGCTGACGGCTAGAGTGAATTTGGGTCAGATTGAACCAGTTCTGTTGGATGAAATCGCACCAGTCCACCAGGAAGGTCTTGAGAAGCGCAGTGGGGCTACGGTCGAAAGACCCGACGCCGTGCATGGTCGATTTCATTCAACCCTTCGGGCCGGTTGCCTTTTTGCCATTTCCATCGGGTTTTGTCTCGACCGTACCCCCGGTATGGCCTTCGCCAAAACCCTCGATCCTGACAAAAATGCCATCCGGCAGAACGATTCAATCTGACCCAAATTCACTCTAGAGCGACGGACGGGCGCGCTCGAACGCGGTCATGTGAAATTGCGCCTGATCCGGGAGATAGGCGTATTCGGTGCCGACCGGGCAGGCTCGGCGCGCAAGACATCCCCCTGACATGCAGGACGTTCCCGCCTCGGTACGGATGTGAGCGGCACAGGTCTCCACCTCATAGCCCTCGTTCGTAAAGGCGTCCACCGGGCAGCCGCTCAGGCACGGTTTGTCGACGCAACTCGTGCATGGAGCTTCGGTCCGGGACACGGCCGGCAGATCGAGCCTGCCGGGAAAGGCCAGCGCCGCGCGATAGGCGTGCCAGAGCCCGTATTGCGGGTGGATCAGGATTCCGAGCGGCGAGGAGTGCACATCGTCACAGCGCTTTGCCCAGGCCTGAAAGGGAGAGTAGGGCGGTCCGTCGAACGGATAGATCGCTTCGCACCCGAAGTTCCCGGCAATCCGGTCGATAGTCTTACGCGTCCAGCGGTCAAGGGCATGGAGCGACGCCAGGTCCTCCGGAGATCTGCCGGCCGTGAAAGCCCGCCAGATGTCCGGACCGGCGTTGCCGACCAGAATGACCGTACCGCCGCCGCCGGCTGTCTCATCCGGGACGTCCGGATGAAAGCCGCCGCGCAGAAACAGACCGTGCGGAGCGAGCGCGTCGGCCAGGCGATCAAGTTGCGCGGAGGGATTGGTGTTGTCATTCATCCGTGAACATTAGGGGCGAATGAGGCCGTTGGTCGAGAGCGAAGCGCCGAACGACGTCTAAACCGTTCAATTTAAAGCCAATTGAGCCTTGACCGGTGAGCAAATCCCTAGCATTCTCCGCGGCGATGAGCACGGAAGCACATAAACCGCGCGTTATTATTTGTAACGGCATTATTATTTGCAGCTAGCGAGATGCGCTGGCCCGCGGCCGTTCCCCATTCGAAATCAGGAGCATAGGACGACCCGGCCAGCGCCAGGCAGGGGATGAACAGTGCCACTAAGACTGTACAACACGCTGACACGCTCGAAGGAGGACTTCGTTCCGATATTCGATCGCAAGGTCAGGATGTATGTCTGCGGGCCGACCGTCTATGACTATGCGCACATCGGCAACGCCCGTCCGATCATCGTATTCGACGTGCTGTTCCGGATGCTCCGGCACATCTACGGCGAGGACAGGGTCGTCTACGCCCGCAACATCACCGACGTCGAAGACAAGATCAACGCGCGTGCGGCCGAAGAGGGCATCTCGATTGAGGAGCTCACGCGGCGGACGACGCGGCAGTTCCATGAGGATGTCGCGGCGCTTGGAGCCCTGAAGCCGACCATCGAGCCGCGGGCGACCGAGCATATCGATCAGATGATCGAAATGATCCAGGTGCTGATCGATGCGGGCAACGCGTATGAGTCTCAGGGGCATGTGCTCTTTCACGTACCGTCCTATTCGGATTACGGATCGCTGTCGCGGCGCAGCACCGACGAGATGGTGGCCGGTGCGCGCGTCGAAGTTGCACCCTACAAGAAAGACCCGATGGATTTCGTGCTCTGGAAACCGTCCGGGTCGGATCAGCCCGGTTGGCAGAGTCCGTGGAGCTTCGGCCGTCCAGGCTGGCATATCGAATGCTCGGCCATGTCGCGGCAGCATCTCGGTGAAGTATTCGACATCCACGGCGGCGGCATCGACCTCGCATTCCCGCACCATGAGAACGAGATCGCCCAGAGCTGCTGCGCCCATGGCACGCGGGTGATGGCCAATTACTGGATGCACAACGGCTATCTTCAGGTCGAGGGACAGAAGATGTCGAAGTCGCTCGGCAATTTCCTCACCATCAATGACCTGCTCAAGGAATGGCCGGGTGAAGCCCTGCGGCTGACAATGCTGACGACCCATTACCGGCAGCCGCTGAACTGGATGGCATCAGCGGTCAAGAACGCGCGCGCGACACTGGACAACTGGTACCGGTTGACCGCCGATATCCGTGAATACCATCCCGGGTTCGTTTCCCCCGGTTTCCTGGAAGCGATGGAAGACGACATCAACACGCCGCGGGCCATCAGCGAGCTTCACAATCTGCGCCACAAGGCGGCGTCCGGCGACGAGCACTCGCGTCACGCGCTCAAGATGTCGGCTCAGATGATGGGTCTCCTGACCCGGAATGCCGAGGACTGGTTCGAATGGCGGCCGGCGGATGCGGTTATCGACGAGGACAAGGTCGAGGAACTGATCGCCGCGCGTGACAAGGCGCGGCTGGCCAAGCGTTTCGGCGAAGCCGACCGTCTGCGCGATGAACTTGAAGACATGGGTGTTTCCATAAAGGACGGGCCCGAAGGCACGAGCTGGGAGATCACCCGATGAGCAAGGAACGGCTGTATCTCTTCGACACCACCCTGCGCGACGGCACGCAGGCGCCCGGCATCGACTTCAGTCTCCAGGACAAGATCCTGATCGCCCAGGCCCTTGACGAACTCGGCGTCGACTACATCGAAGGCGGTTACCCGGGCGCCAACCCGACCGACACGGAGTTCTTCTCGGAAGATCCCGGCTTCAGGCAGTCGAAATTCACCGCCTTCGGCATGACCAAGCGCGTTGGCCGCAGCGCCGACAACGATCCGGGCCTTGCCGCTCTTTTGGGCTCAAAGGCCGGTGCGATCTGTCTGGTCGCAAAGTCCTGGGACTTCCATGTCGACATCGCGCTTGGTGTCACGAACGAGGAAAATCTGGAGTCGATCACGGAGTCGGTCCGCGCCGTAGTCGCCAGCGGCCGCGAAGCCATGGTCGATTGCGAACACTTCTTCGACGGCTACAAGGCCAACAGCGAATACGCACTGGCCTGTGCGAAGGCCGCGATAGACGAAGGCGCGCGCTGGGTCATTCTATGCGACACCAACGGCGGAACCCTGCCGCATGAGGTCGGCGAGATCGTTCGCGAAGTGACGCAGCATATTCCCGGCGAGAAGCTTGGTATTCACACGCATAACGACACCGAGAATGCGGTTGCCAACACACTCGAGGCGATCCGCGCGGGCGCCAGACAGATACAGGGAACCCTGAACGGGATCGGCGAACGCTGCGGCAACGCCAATCTCGTGTCGATCATCCCGACGCTGATGCTCAAATCGGAATTTGCGGAACGGTTCGAGACCGGCATTTCCGGCGATCAGCTGCGGACGCTGACCCACGTGGCGCACGTTCTGGACGAGATCCTGAACCGGGCGCCCGATCGCAGCGCGGCCTATGTCGGTGAGAGCGCGTTTGCGTCCAAGGCGGGCATCCACGTGTCGGCGATCATGAAGGATCCCCGCACGTACGAGCATGTCGAGCCCGAGAGCGTCGGCAACCGCCGCCGCCTCCTGGTGTCGGATCAGGCCGGCAGGTCGAATATTCTCGCGGAACTGAACCGGCTCGGCATAGCGGCCGACAAGGACGACCCGCGCATCGTCACGCTTCTGAACGAGGTCAAGGAACGCGAGGCGATCGGCTACGCCTACGAAGGGGCGGACGCGTCATTCGGACTGCTTGCGCAACGTATCCTGGGCACGGTGCCGGAGTTCTTCGAAGTCGACAGCTTCCGGGTCATGGTCGAACGCCGCCACAATGTCCTCGGCGAGCTGGTCACCGTGTCCGAGGCGACCGTCAAGGTGACGGTCGAGGGCGAGACCCTGCTTTCGGTCGGTGAGGGCAACGGACCGGTCAATGCGCTCGATACCGCCCTGCGCAAGGATCTCGGTCGCTACTCGCCCTTTATCAAGGATCTGGAACTCGTCGACTACAAGGTGCGGATCCTGACAGGCGGCACCGACGCCATCACGCGGGTTCTGATCGAATCCGCGGACGGGCAGGGCAACCGCTGGTTCACCGTGGGTGTGTCGCCCAATATCGTGGACGCGTCCTTCCAGGCCCTGATCGACAGCATCACCTACAAGCTGCAGCGCGACGGTGCAGTCGCGCCGGCGAAGGTCTCGGCTCAGTAGGTGCCCGATCGGTCCTCGAGTGTCACCGGCGCGGCTGATCGGGAAACTTCGAGACCAGCACCTCTTCGAAAATCTCCAGTGAGCGGGTGATCCGGGTGCCGACCGCCAGGACGCACTCGAACGGTGCCTCGTAGGACAGCTTCTCCGGATGTATCGGGCGCATTTCGCCCTGGTCGAGCCATCGTGAGGCACACTGGTGCGGAAGGTGCCCGAGAAAGCGTCCGGAGAGTATCAGGGCTGCGGTTCCGTCCATTGACGTGCATTTGGCGCTGCTGAGTTTCGGATGCAGCATGCCCGTCTGCAGGGTGCCGCCGTAATAGGTCCTGGCGACGTAATCGAATTCCTCAATTTCGCCGACCGTGATTGTCTCGTCCGGCCGCTCGAAAAGCGGATGCAGGCGGCCGCAGTACAGGGTCTGCCATTCGCCGAACAGTCTTCGATACCGAAGGCCGGGCGCATGATTGGGGAACGTGTGAATGCCGGCATGAAGACGCTGGTCAAGAACCTGCTGTTCGATCGCAAGCGGGTCCGCCTCCGAAAGCAGGATCGTCACCTCGGGCATCCTTTCGCGCAGGGTCTGGATGATGTGGTCAATGGGAAAGTCGGGATTTCCGACCAGGGCGTCCGCCAGAGCGATCCTCAGTTCACCGGAAACGGTGCCGCGCCGTTCGTTGACGCGTGCGATGAACTTGTCACAGCCGCTGAACAGTTCCCTGGCTGCCTCGTAGACCACGTGACCGTCTTCCGTCAGCGAAAATCCGCTGCGCCCGCGCCGGCAGAGTTTGAACCCGAGCCGTGCCTCGAGGTCGGCCATCTGGGTGCTGATCGTGGACTGGCTGACATTGAGCACCAGTTGCGCCGCCGAAAAGCCGCCGGCCTCCGTGACGGTCATGAAGACCCGGAGCAGGTGCATGTCTGGGCTGGAAACCGAGGTCAGCATGAACCGATCCTTCGATATTCATCGATGCTTTCTTGTTCAAATTTATATTGCGTCGATGTAAACCCTTCAACACGATCAGCGTTTATGCATCGATCAACATCGAATATGCCGTGACCAGTTTCAAAGCACCAGACCGCCCCGACATGTTCGCGCCCCGCTACACGCAGCTCGCGACCTTCATGCGCGCGCCGGCAGCGCAGGACCTGTCAGATATCGATATCGGCCTTGTTGGCGTGCCGTATGACGGTGCCCTGACCAACCGGCCGGGTGCCCGGCACGGTCCGCGGGAGGTGCGCAACCAGTCGTCCCTGATGCGGGCAATCAACCATGCGACACGGGTCAATCCGTACGAATTGTGCCGGGTCGCCGATGTCGGCGACGTCCCGTTTTCTCAGGCATTCGCGATCGAGGAGGCGCACAGGGAAATCACGGAGTTCTTTACGCTACTGAAGACGGCCGGCGTCATGCCGCTTGCTGTCGGCGGCGATCACTCCATCAGCCTGCCCATCCTGCGGGCGCTTGCAAAGGAGCCGGTCGCGCTCATCCATATCGATGCCCACACGGATACATGGGACAGTTTCCAGGGGTCCAAGTTCAATCACGGCGCTCCATTCCGCCGGGCGGTGGAGGAGGGGCTGATCGACCCCCGGAAAACGGTTCAGATCGGCATTCGCGGCGCGCAGAACATCTCTGATGGCTGGGATTATTCGCGCGATACGGGGATGCGCGTCGTCTTCATAGAGGAACTGGCCGACCGGGGGGTGGCCGACGTCGCCCATGAGACCCGGGAGATCGTGGGCGCCACTCCGGTGTACCTGACGTTCGATATCGACAGCCTCGACCCGGTTTTTGCTCCGGGCACAGGGACGCCGGAAATCGGCGGTCTGACAACGCTCCAGGCGCTGTCGTTGATCCGCGATCTTCGTGGCCTCGACTACGTCGGCGCGGATGTTGTCGAGGTGTCGCCGCCGTTCGATGTCGGCGGCATGACGGCGCTGACGGGAGCGACCGTCATGTATGAAATCCTGTGCGTTCTTGCCGAGGTGCGGGCGGCGGCTTCGGCGCCCTGAGCCGGAAACGTTGACCGCAACGCAAACAAGCATCGTAATTTATCGATGTAATCACCTGAATTTGCATATTTATTGATCTGAAGATTTCCTCAACGCTTTTGATCACCCTCGGCCCCGGCCGGTTTCCCCCAGACAAATGACCGACTGGGCCCCTGGGCATGCGAATAGAGGGAGATATCGTCATGTTCGAACTGCACAAACGGCCGTTTGCAGGGACCGGGCGGTGGTTGGCCGCGATTGCCGTTGCCGCCTGCACGCTGATGTCCGCAACCGGCGCACAAGCCGCCGACAAGATCCGCTGCGTATTCCCGTTCTGGTTCGGGTTCGCCCCCGTGTTTGTCGCCCAGGAGCTGGGATACTTTTCTGAGCAGGATCTGGAAGTGACGACCGCGTTTGACAACGACCGGGCCAACGTTCTGCCGGCGCTGGCAACCGGCTCGATCGATTGCACCATGCGTACGATCGGCGAGGAAATGTCGCGTCCGCGCAAGCCGGACACACCGGGCACGATCATCGGGACGATCGACGTTTCCGTTGGCGCTGACGGTGTTGTCGCCGGTCCGGACATCAAGTCGGTCACCGACCTGATCGGCAAGACATTCGCCGGCGAGATCAACCACCCCGGGACGGTTCTCGTTCAGTACGCGCTTTCCAAGAAGGGCAAGAGCATCAAGGACGTGACCATGAAGCTGATCGCGACCGATGATTCCGCCGCCGTATTCGAGGACAAGAGCATCGCGGCCGTGGCGACCTGGGAGCCGATGATGAGCACGATCGTCAAGGGAACGTCGCGCAAGGGTTCCCACATTCTGCTGTCATCTGCCGATTATGAAGGGCTCATCACGGACGTGATTATCGCGCGGACAGACGACCTCAATGCAAACCCTGAGAAGTACGCGAAGTTCCTGCGCGGCATCTATCGGGCCATCGATCTCTTCAACAAGGATCCCGACAAGTTCATCTCCATTTCCGCGCCCAAGTTCAACGTGCCGGCCAAGGAAATGAAGGAAGCGCTGCCGGGTCTCAAATACACCAACTACGAAGAGAGCGTTGCCTACATGCCGACGAAAGACTCGCCCGGCAAGCTGAAGGAGGTGTTCGACGAGTTCAATGCGATCAATATCGAACTCGGACTTCAGGACCAGCCGCTCAAGTATTCTCCCTTCGTTGATGGTAGCCTGATGCCCAAGCTGTTCGACGGCCACAAACGCTGACGGACCGGCCGGCCGCGGCACCCGCGTGCCGCGGCCGGCATCCTCATCACTGTGATCCGCGACGGCTGGGGAAGACCAACACGAGGGCTATGAATTGTTGGGCAAGATGTTTGTGTTTCGCGGCACGCTGCCGCGGCGCACGGAACTCATTCTGGGCGTGGCCGGCTTCATCGGATTCCTGCTGCTTTGGCAACTGGTCGCGAGTGCTCACCTCATAAGGCCTGAGTTCCTGCCGACGCCGGGCGCCGTTGTCAGCGCGTTCATCCGCCTGTTTCTGGAACACGACTTCACGACCGATATTGCCATCAGCGTAGGGCGTGTCTGGTTTGCATTCCTGCTGTCTGTCGTCATTGCGCTGCCCCTCGGGCTCCTCATGAGCACCTACAGGGGTGTTGGCGCCGTGGTCGAGCCGTTCGTCGATTTCGTGCGCTACCTGCCGGTTCCGGCTCTGGTGCCACTGCTTGTCATCTGGTTCGGGGTGGGCGAGGCCTCGAAGATCGCCGTGCTGTGGATGGGAACCTTCTTCCAGCTGATCCTCCTGGTCACGGACGACACCAAACGCGTTCCGAGCGAGTACATCGAGACAGGCTTTACGCTTGGCGCGGGGCAGGGGCAGATCATGCGCGACATCATCGTGCCGGCCGCATTGCCCAACATCGTCGACAACCTGCGCATCACGCTTGGCTGGTGCTGGACCTATCTGATCGTGGCCGAGATCGTGGCGGCGAGCTCCGGAGTCGGTCATGTCATCTGGTCGCTGCGCCGCTTCGTGAAAACGCCGGAGGTCATGGCGGGCATCATCGCCATCGGCATCATCGGACTGCTCACCGATCAGGCCTTCCGCTTCGCGCACCGGCGCTGGTTCCGGTATCTCAACCGGTAGCCGCGGATGACAGCACAACTCAAGATCGACGGGATTACGAAATCCTACTGGTCGGACGATGGCCTGACTGAAACGCCGGTGGTCAACGAACTGTCCCCTGGACATTGCCAGGGGTGAACTGATCACCTTTCTCGGACCGTCCGGCTGCGGCAAGACCACCCTGATGCGTATCGTCGGCGGTCTGGAGCGCCAGAACTCAGGGCGCGTCTTTCTCGCGGGCGAGGAGCTTCATGGTCCCGACCGCCGGCGCGGCATGGTGTTCCAGTCCTACTCCTCGTTCCCGTGGCTCACCGTCCGGGACAACATCCGCTTCGGGCTGCGCTACCGCAAGGACGTCAGCGACAGGGAGAAGCAGGAGATCGCCGATCATTATCTCGATATGGTCGGCCTCACACAGTTCGCCGACTTCTACACGAACCGGATTTCCGGCGGCATGCGCCAGCGGGTTGCCATTGCTCGCACGCTGGCATCCGCGCCTGAGGTCCTGCTGATGGACGAGCCGTTCGGCGCGCTCGACGCCCAGACGCGCGAGTTCCTGCAACTACAGCTCCTGGACATCAATCGCCAGGAACACAAGACGACGATCTTCGTCACCCATGACGTCGAGGAAGCGGTGCTCCTGGCCCACCGGATCATCATTTTTTCCGCGCGGCCGGCACGGATCATCAAGGAGATCGACGTCGCCGACGTCATTCCGCTCGATCAGCGGGTGAACGGCGCAAAGGACTCCAGGGAGTTCTTCGAAATGCGAAACGACATCCTGAAGATCATCAGGGAAGAATATCGGCGCAATGCAGCGGCGGAGGAGCAGTCCGCATGACATTCGATGTCAGTGACAAGCAGGTCCTCGTCACAGGCGCCAACCGCGGCATCGGTCTCGGCGTTGCCGAAGGATTTCTCGAAGCCGGAGCCGATACCACGATCGTCGCTCTGGAGGAGGACGTCTTCGAGGTCGCCGAACGTCTGACCCGGCGATACGGCCGGACGGTCACCGGCCTGCGCTGCGATATTGCCGATCCCGATCAGATCGCCGACATGGCCGAACGTGTCACGTCGCTTGATGTGCTGATCAACAATGCGGGCCTTGAGTACATCACTCCGATCGCGGACCTGGACGAGAACGTCGACCGCGTCTTCAGGGACATCATCACGATCAATGTCATCGGTACATTCTCGGTGACGCGCGCGTTGCTGGGCAAGATCCGCCCGGGCGGCCGCATCATCAACACAGCCTCCATGTGGGGCAAGACCGCTGTCGCTGAATTCAGTGCCTACTGTGCATCCAAACATGCCGTCATCGGTCTGACCCGGAGCCTTGCGCAGGAGCTCGCGCCGCGCGGCATCTCGGTCAACGCAGTCTGTCCCGGCTGGGTCAGAACGGCCGCGTCCATGCGGTCTCTGGCGCATATGGCTGAGCGGCAGCGCCGCCCTGAGGAAGAGCTTCTCGCCGAGATCGTCGGTGCGCAGGCGCTCGACGGCCTCATGGAACCGAAAGACATGGCCGCGACATACATCTTTCTGGCTTCGGCGGCCGCCGACAACATCACCGGTCAGGCCTATACGGTCGATCGGGGAGAGCTGATGCAATGACCGCCGAACTTGCCGGAAAGACAGCCCTTGTAACGGGTGCGGCGAGCGGCATAGGCGCTGCCTGCGCCATTGAACTCGCGAGCGCCGGGGCGATAGTCGTGCTCGCTGACCGCGCGGGGATGGATGACACGCTGAAGGCGATCGAAACGGCTGGCGGCAGCGCCCGGACTGTTGCTTGCGATGTGGCGGACTCCGACAGTGTCAGCGCGCTCTTTCGCGCGATCGGTGAGGATCCCGGCGGCCTCGACATTGCCGTAAACTGTGCGGGTGTTCTCGTCGAATGCGGGCTGCTCGACATGTCGGTCGAAGAGTTCGACCGTATTGTCGGCGTCAACCTGCGCGGCACCTTCCTGATCGCGCGCGGCGCAATTGCGATGATGCGGGCGAAGGGGGCGGGGCGCATGATCACTGTCGCGTCCGAACTTGCCTATCTCGGGCGCGCGGAGTTTTCGGCCTATTGCGCGACGAAAGCCGGAGTGATTGGCATGACCCGGTCGCTTGCCAGGGAGTTTGCGCCCGATATTCTTGTCAATGCCGTGGCGCCGGGGCCCGTTGACACGCCCATGCTCAGCCTCGAAAGCATGTCGCCGGAGTGGCGCGAGAAGGAAACCGACATCCCGATGGGCCGCGTGGGAAAAGCGGAGGAAATTGCTGCCGTTGTGCGATTTCTGGCCGGCCCGGGTGCGAGCTTCATGACCGGCCAGACCGTGAGTCCGAATGGCGGCGCGGTCATGTTTTAGCTGAAATACTGCCGTCGTCATCCTTGCCGGCGCGCGAGCGCTCAGGCCTTCTAATCCGCCTTGCCGGTCAGCAGGAGCGGGACGATGTCCTCAGCACGATCGGCGACCATGTAGCTGACCTCGAGTTCCGGCCGGATGAACAATTCCTCGCGCATGTGGGCAAAGAGCGTGAGCAGCGGCTCCCAGAAGTTTGCCATATTGGCAATCACGATGGGCTTGCTGTGCTGACCAAGCTGGTACCAGGTCATCATTTCCACAAGTTCTTCAAGCGTCCCCAGACCGCCCGGCAGGGCGACAAAGGCATCCGCCCGGTCAAACATGAGCATCTTGCGCTCATGCATGTTGTCTGTCACCACCAGCTCCTGGGCGTCGCGCAACATCTTTTCACGGTCCGACAGGAACTGCGGAATGATGCCGGTAACATGCCCCCCGGCTTCCAGCACCGAACGTGCCACAATTCCCATCAATCCAAGGCTTCCACCGCCATAAATGAGGCGCAAGCCCGCATTCGCCATGGCCTTCCCGAGCACCGTTGCAGCTGCCGCATAGGCGGGATCTGCACCGGGTCCGGAGCCGCAATAGACACATACTGTTCGAATCTCGCTCATGCCCCCGAATTGGCATTTCGAGGGCACCGTCGTCAAGCATTTGAGTTGTCATGATTAATGCCTGCGGCGCTCGGGCAATTGCCTAAATTCCTCGTGACAGATAGTGTTGATGTGCGTAGAACGAGCGCGCCGGACGGTGCAAAAACGCCAAACAAGAAACCTGATCCTGTCCGTGACTTGTGAGCAGTAACGAGGTGGCGAGGCGATGAGAAACGGCTTTATCCTGGTACTTTGGCTTATGCTTGTCGTCATGGGCATCGTTGGATGGCTCGGGCAGACAAAATACGGCTGGTGGGGCCAGACCCAAGTGGCCGAAAAGACCGAACCGGCGCCCGAGACCAAGTCCGCTTCCACGCAACAGTCGGCGACCACACAACAGCCGGCCCAGACACAGGCGGAGGAGCCGAAGTCAGCGCAGCCGTCGACCGCCGCAACCGCACCCGCCGAGCCCGAACAGTCCGGAAGCAAGACCGCTGAATCAACTGCTGAGCAACCTGCGTCTGGTGAAGCCAAGACGGAGTTGAAATCCGCCGACGCGGCCACTGAGGCAGACGACAAGAACGCGCCGACGTTCGATATCGTGAGAGTCGAGCCCGACGGCACAGCGGTAATTGCAGGCCGAGCCGCACCTGCGGCGGATGTCGATGTTCTCGTCAACGGCAAGTCGGTCGGAACCGCGACCGCGGATTCCCGGGGTGAGTGGGCTGTCGTCGTCGACAAGCCGCTGCCGTCGGGCAATCACAACGTCACGCTGCAATCGGAAGCATCCGGAACCAAGGTGGAGTCGGCCCAATCCGTGGCGATCGCTCTGCCGGACCGCAAGGACGAGAAGCCGCTGATCGTCCTCAGCAAGAAGGGCGAAGCGAGCAAGATTCTGCAGGCTCCGGAAAAGACACCCGAACAGACACCGGAGAAAGCTGAAGAGAAGGTCGTCGCCGCTGTCGAGCCGGCGCAGCAGGACGTCGAAAAGGCCGCCGAGACGGCCGAGACCAAAGCGCCGGCAGAGCCTGAGGCGCCCGCCGCGACAACCACGGCGCCGAACGCGCCGACCGCCGGGTCGCTCACGCTCAAGACGGTCGACTACGATGACAGGGGCAACATGATCTTCACCGGGACGGCGAATCCCGATGAGACCGTCCGTATTTATGTGGACAACAAGCCGATCGCCGATGCCAAGGCCGATAGCTCCGGCATCTGGACACTGCGGGTCGTCAAGGAGATCGAGCCCGGCAATCACAATCTCCGCGTCGACCAACTGACGTCGACGTCTCAAGTCGCCGCCCGTATCGAGTTGCCGTTCACCCGCGTCGATCCGAAGACGGTTGTCGCAACGCTGAACGCGGGAAGCAGCAACCAGTCTGAACAGTCCGGGTCCAGCGCGGGCTCGACACAGAGCGCGACGACCGAAGCAGAGAGCAATACTGAATCTGCTGCAACTCAGCCGTCGGCCGCCAGCACTGCAGCGTCGACTTCAGACGCCGGAACAGCTTCCCAGTCTGCATCAGCCGCCCAGCCCGCGACCGGCGAAGCAGACAAAAAGGCCGCGGAAACAGCACCCGCGCCTGCATCCGAACAAGCTGGCTCGAGCCAGACGGAAACTGCGTCCGCCGGGACGGCATCTTCGGGATCGGCATCCGGGACACAGGCAGCGGCGCCTGCCCAACCGTCATCCGCAGCGCCCGCGGACGGACAGGCTTCCGGCAGCACGACAACGACTGAAACAGCCAAGACCGCTGAAGCGCCTCCGGCACCGCCGGCACCACCATCCGCTGAACCAACGACCGCGCCGGCAACGTCCGAGCCGTCGACATCGACTGAGAATGCGGAACCGGTGCAACAGGTTGCGAAGGCCGACCCTGAAACGTCTTCAGCACCCGCGCAGACCGAGACGCAACAAGCGGCACCAGCGGCACCAGAGTCCGGCCAGAAACAGCCGGCCGAAACCATGCCTGACCCGGAAACGGCCAGCGACGACGGCGTCGACATGCAGGTCCCGGCTGATCAGCAGATTGCGCTGTCGAACCAGCAGGAGCCCGTTGAGCAGAGTTCAGAGGCGGCACAACAGACGACTGCGGAACAGGCTTCGCAGCCGACGCAACAGGCGGCGGCGCCCGCCGAAGAGTCTTCGTCCTCAGCGCAGAGTTCGGCAACCGCCGGCGGCACGGCATCCAGTCAGGATACGGCCGTCGTTCAGCGTGTCGGGCGCGTGATCATCCAGCCGGGCAACAATCTGTGGAACATCTCCCGCGTGATCTACGGCAAAGGCGTGAGCTATACGACGATCTACAACGCCAACAAGACCCAGATCCGCGATCCGAACCTGATTTATCCGGGTCAGATCTTCACGACGCCCGGCGTGACTCCGCCGGAAGCAATTCAGCCGGACCGGACCGATCCGATGCCGGACTCCGGGTAAGAACTCCGATTGAAGGCTATGGCCGGACCGCCTGGCGTCTGGTCCGGCGCTAACGTCGCACTATCTGTAGTCGGATTATCGGGCGACCGACCGGGTCGGCCGGTAATTGCATTTGTCAGGCCCAGCCTTCGCCAATCTCGACCACGATGACAGCCCACACCGATAACGCAGACGCCACGGTCCAGCCTGCAGGGGCCGGCGCTTCCCATCTGGAGACACTGCGCGGCATCCTGCCCTATATCTGGCCGGCCGATCGTCCGGATTTGAGGCTGCGCGTCGTGCTCGCCATGGTGGCCCTCGTGGCGAGCAAGGTGGTCACTGTGGCCGTGCCGTTCGCCTTCAAGGAAGCGGTCGACACGCTCACTCCGAAGATTGCGACAGGCGAAACGGGAACGGCAGTGGCAGCCGTTCTCTTCGTGCCGGTCTTCATGGTCATTGCCTACGGTTTCGGCCGCGTCATGATGGTGGTCCTGGCCCAGATCAGGGACGGACTGTTTGCCAAGGTCGGCCAGAAGGCCGTGCGCGAACTTGCGATCCGGACCTTCCGCCATCTGCATCAGCTTTCATTGCGGTTCCATCTCGAGCGCCGCACGGGCGGTCTGAGCCGTGTCATCGAGCGCGGCACCAAGGGCATCGAGATCATTCTGCGCTACTCCCTGTTCAATACGTTCCCGACCATCGTCGAACTGGCGCTGGTGTGCGGCATCCTCGCCATCACGTTCGACATCTGGTTTGCGCTGATTACCGGCGTCACCGTGACCTTCTACATCTGGTTTACGTACAACGCGACGGAATGGCGGATCGGTATCCGGCGCCGGATGAACGAGGCTGATACGGAAGCCAATACCAAGGCGATCGACAGCCTCCTGAATTTCGAGACCGTCAAGTATTTCGGCAATGAGCAGCATGAGACGGCGCGCTTCGACCGCTCGATGGAAGCCTATGAGCGGGCCGCGACAAAGACGATGACGTCGCTGGCCGTCCTCAACTCCGGCCAGTCCGTCATCTTCTCGATCGGCATGACGATCTGCATGATCATGGCAGGGCAGGGGGTTGTCGACGGGCGGCTTACCGTTGGCGAATTTGTCATGGTCAACGCCTTCCTGATCCAGCTCTATCTGCCGCTCAATTTCCTGGGCACCGTCTACCGTGACATCAAGCAGGGGCTGGTTGACATCGAGATCATGTTCAACCTGCTCGACGTAGAGCCTGAAATCCAGGATCGCGAGGGTGCGGTTCCACTGGCGATTTCGGAAGGAGAGATCAGGTTCGACCACGTTTCCTTCTCGTACGACCCCGAGCGCCCGATCCTGAAGGACGTGAGCTTCAGCGTGCCGGCAGGCCACAAGGTCGCGATCGTGGGGCCCAGCGGAGCGGGCAAGTCCACGATCTCGAGATTGCTGTTCAGGTTCTACGAGGTGACGTCCGGGGCGGTGCAGATCGACGGCCAGAACATCGCGGACATCACGCAGGCCTCGCTGCGTTCGGCAATCGGAATGGTTCCGCAGGACACGGTGCTGTTCAACGACACAATTCGCTACAACATTCGTTACGGCCGGCCCGATGCGAGCGACGACGAAGTTTTCGAGGCAGCGCGCATGGCGCAGATCCACGACTTCATCGACACCCTGCCGGAAGGCTATGACGCCCTCGTCGGCGAGCGTGGGCTGAAACTATCGGGTGGAGAAAAACAGCGCGTCGCGATTGCCCGCACCATCCTGAAAGGGCCGCCGATTCTCGTTCTCGACGAGGCTACGTCAGCTCTCGATTCCTATACCGAACAGGAGATTCAGGCCGCGCTCAGGAAAGTGTCGGAGAGCCGGACGACACTCGTCATCGCACACCGGCTTTCGACGGTTGTCGACGCCGACGAAATCATCGTGCTCGATGGCGGCCGCATCGTGGAGCGCGGCACGCACGCGGCACTGCTGGAGCAGGACGGGGTTTATGCAGGATTGTGGAACCGGCAGCAGGAGGCGGACGAGGCCCGCGCACGGCTGGCGCGGACCATGGAGCAGGGCATCAGCGCGGAGGAAGCGGCGCGCCTGGGCCTGCCGCATTCCTCCGCAGAGGAGTAATCCTCAAAACTTGACGTGAGTCTGAGCCTGTCAGGCTGCTGCATAGTTCTGCGGGAACAGCGCGCGCATCGCCACTTCGTCGCGTTCGGTTTTGAAGTCGATTCCCTTGCCGACTTCCCGCGCGCGGGCTGCCGCCGGACGGGCGTTGACCGCGTCGAACCAGCGCTTCAGGTTCGGGTAGCTGTCAAGTGCGCCTTCGCCGAGCACGACTGCCGCCCGGTCGATCCAGCCCCATGCGGCGATGTCGACGATCGTGTACTCGTTGCCCAGGAAGAACTCGCGCCCCTCGAGTTGAGCGTCAAGAATGCCATAGTGGCGCTCGGCCTCGCGGCGGTAGCGGTTGATGGCGTAGTCGAATTTCTCCGGCGCGGCATGCTGGAAGTGCACGGCCTGGCCGGAATAGGGGCCGACGCCGGTGGCGATGAACATCAGCCAGGAAAGCAGCTCGCCGCGAACGGCGGGCGCGCCGATGAACTTGCCGGTCTTTTCGCCGAGATAGAGCAGGATTGCGTTTGAGTCGAACACCCGCACGTCGCCGTCCAGGATCGCCGGAAGCTTGGCGTTCGGATTGATCTTGAGGAAGTTTTCCTCGTGCTGTTCGCCCTTCAGAGTGTCAACGGGCACGACTTCGTAGTCGAGGCCGGACTCTTCGAGAAACAGGGCCACCTTCATCGGGTTCGGCGTGGTGTGGAAATAGAACTTGATCATGGTCTGTTATCCCCTTGCGGAATGACTGTTGCGTGGCCGCAGGGTGGACCCTGCAGCCACGAGGTTCGGCAATGTTTGATTACTCGGCCGCGTGGCGTGCCGGCGCCCATTCGAAGGCCGCAAACTGCGGATCGACAGGCGTTTCGACGACGTGGTTCGTGTAGTTCGAAAGCACTTTGTGAGAGATGGCGAGGATCACGTCGAGAACCGAGCGCCGCGTGTATCCGGCTTCCAGGAAGGCATCGATATCGGTTTGTTCGACCCAGCCACGCTCCAGCACCATCTTGGTCGTAAACACCTTGAGGGCCTGCAGCTTTGCATCCGCGTAATCCGTTCCGGCGCGAGCCGTCTCGATGACGTCTTCCGAGATCTTCTCGCCCTTGGCGATCCCGGTATGCGCGGCCATGCAGTAGTGGCATTCGTGAATCGCGTTGATCGTGAACCAGACGACGTGCCGCTCCTCCGGCGTAAACGAGGAATTGCGAAGCGCTTCGCCGAGTGACAGGTAGGCTTGCGCGGCGGCGGGCGATTCCGACAATGCGCCGAGAAGATTCGGCACGAAGCCGTATTTGGCCTTTACCGCGCCGATGATTTCGGCGGCATGTTCGGGGTGATCGGTTTCGCTGTGGATGGGAAAGTCTGACATGGCGAGGTCCCTGTTGAAGAGTGAATATCTTGAACTGATCGTTCCAAGATATAACTTGAACCAATCGTTTCAAGATGGCAAGGTATATTTCACTCACCTTTTTGCGAGGCGCGAATAATGAGCGGCCGGAAACAGTTCGACGAGACACAGGTGCTGAACGCGGCGATGACTGCGTTCTGGCGCAGCGGGTATGAGGCGACGTCGGTCTCGGATCTGGAAGAGGCGACGGGCCTCAACAAGTCGAGCCTCTACAATGCCTATGGCAGCAAGGAAGAGCTCTATACGCGCTGCCTCGACCGTTTCGCGGAACTCTACAGCGCCAACCTCGTGGCGCAGCTTGATAACGAGGATTTCAGGGCGGCAATCGAGGGTTTCTTCGACATGCTCGTCGGGCGCCTTGAGAGCAAGGATGTTCCGAAGGGGTGCCTCGCGACAATGGCGGCCATGGAAGTCGGCGGCGGCGACAGCCTTGCCGCGACACGCATTCAGAACGGTCTCGAGCAGATGCGGGAAGCGTTTGTCGCACGATGCCGCAAGGCGGTGGTTGACGGCCAGTTGCCCCGCGACACCGACGTTCAGGCTATGGGCGCAATGATCCTTGCCATGACGCGCGGCATCGCGGTGCTGAACCGGGGCCATCCGGATCCCGAACTCGGCCGTGCCGCCGTGCGCGGCATGCTCGCCGCGCTGGACCGGCCTGCCGGGAACTAGGCTTCGCGCGCTCGATTATCCCGTATGTTCCGTTCACATTCCGGTGCGCACCATTGATTGCGGCCCGGTGCGTTTCTATCCTCTATGTCCTGTGAGATGGGACGATTGGCATGAAAGATGTCCTGAGCGACATATTCGAAACGATCCGGCTGAGGGCTACGCTCTATTTCAGGACCGACTACTCGCCGCCCTGGGCGATTACCGTGCCGGCATACCAGCAGGCCGCGCGATTCCATCTGGTGGTGCAGGGCCGCTGTCACGTGACGCTGAAGTCCGGCAGGGAGGTCGATCTGGGTGCCGGCGACCTCATCATCATTCCGCGCGGTCAGGAGCACGTCATTTCCGATCGCGCCGGCCGCAGTTCAGCACCCCTGGAGCGGGTCATCGAGGAGTCCGGTTATGACGGTGAGGGGACCTTTGTGCTCGGCACCGGGGACCCGGGCGCGTCGACCCAGATGATCTGCGGTCACTTCGGTTTCACCGAGGGGGCCGATCATCCGTTGCTGCGTGCACTGCCGGAGGCCGTCGTCATGACGCCCGCCGACCGTGCCCGTCACCCCATTCTCGATGAAACCCTGCGCCTGGTGGTGCGCCGGGTCTTTGCGGACGGGCCGGGCGCGTCCACCGCCATCGCCAGACTGTCGGAAGTGTTCTTCATCGAGGTCGTGCGCGCCAGCGTCGAACAGAGCCCCGACCTGAACCGGGTGCTGTCGGCCATGACGGACGGTCAGATCGGACGGGCGCTCGAACTGATTCACAACGATGCCGCCGGCGACTGGACCGTGGCCAGTCTGGCCTCCGAGGTCGGCATGTCGCGCAGCCGGTTCGCCGAGCGCTTTGCGGACATGATCGGGGAGAGTCCGATGAAGTACCTGGCCGACTGGCGTCTTCAGCAGGCGCTCGTGCTGCTCGGCCAGTCGCGGGTCAACGTGCAGGAGATCGCGGCCAGGGTCGGATATCAGTCACCGGCTGCGTTTACGCGCGCCTTCGCACAGCGATTTGGCGTGCCGCCGAGGGAATTTCGGCAATAAGTTTGCTCATCGTCCCAACTATTTTGCAAAAAAACCCATAATCGACGCGACCAATTGCGCGATCGTCCCGGAACGATCATATGCCGTCCTGTACGTCGCTGAGGCATGAGGCCCGCGGCAGGAAACAGGAGGACGCGATGCGGAGCATTCATACCGAACCCGACGGTCATGTTCTCCTTTCGAAAAAACACCCTCAAAAAGGAGATGAACATGATCAGGCAATCAATTGCAGTCGTTGGCATTCTGGCCGGCATCACTATGGCGGCAACAGTGCCGGCACTTGCCGGACCCGAGGTCAACACAGCGCCCGGACTGGTCCTCGTGGACGGCAAGCCGGCGCCGGGGCTGGCCGTACACGGCCACGATGTTGTCGCCTACTTCACACAGGGCAAACCCGTTCGCGGCGAGGCACGGTTCGCCACCGTCTACAAGGAAGCCACCTACAGGTTTTCCACCAAGGCCAACCTGGCCGCCTTCAAGGCGAATCCGGCCAAATATGAGCCTGCTTACGGCGGGTATTGCGCCTACGGCGTTTCCGTCGGCGCAAAGTTCGACGGCAACCCGAATTTCTGGAAGATCGTTGACGGCAAGCTCTATCTCAACCTCGACCGCGACATTGCAGCCGCGTTCAACAAGGACGTGAACGGTTCGATCGAAAAAGCCGAAGCCAAATGGCCGGGGCTGAAAGACAAGCTTCCTTCCGAAATCAACTGACAGCATGGAGCGGTCGCTCTGCCTCCCCGGAGCGACCGCCTTTCGCTGCGACATCTGGAGAAAATGCCATGAGCATTCGTTTCATCACACCGACCATGCACGGAGTTGTAGATTATCTCGCCGCTCTGGCGCTGCTCACCATGCCTTTTGTGCTGGATCTGGGCAGCTCGTCCCCGCTGGCAAAATGGCTGGCCGTGGCGACCGGCGTCGCTGTCATCGTGACCAGCCTGCTGACTGATTATCGGTTCAGTGCCGCGCGGGTCCTTCCCTTCAAGGGGCACCTGGCGGTCGATGCCATCGTTGCGACCGCGTTCGCCCTGGCCCCGACGGTCCTGGGCTTTCATGGCCTCGATGCCTGGTACTACTGGGTCAACGCGGCGGCCGTCTTTGCCGTAGTCGGCCTGAGCCAGCCGGCAGAACCCTCATTGCGGGGCGCACCGGCCTGATCAGCCGTCATCTGTCCGGCGGCTGAGCCGGGGCAATCCTGCGCTTGCATGAGGCCGGGATGCCCCGGTGCACCGGATTCGACGGGCGAAGGCGACCAGAGTCCTTTTCCACTGAATGAATTGTCGCCCCGATATCCCAACACGAACCGTTCAACTTGTGCTATCGAACTGTCGCTCCGGTCCCGGCACCGGCAGTTGAGACAACAGCAGGAAAACGTTCGTGCTCGATACAATCACATCCGTGTTTGCGCCGATCCACCGCGAGGGCTACCGATTTGTCGGAATCTTTGCGGTCGTGACGCTGATCTTGTTCTGGATCGCCGATCCGCTCGGCTGGATTGGTGTGGTGGCTACGGCCTGGTGTGCCTACTTTTTCCGCGATCCGGACCGGGTGACCCCGTTGCGCGAGGGGCTGGTCATCAGTCCCGCTGACGGCCGGATCTCCGCGATCGAGCAGGTTACCCCGCCTGCCGAACTCGATCTCGGACCCGCACCGCGCATCCGTGTCTCCGTGTTCATGAACGTGTTCGATTGTCACGTTAACCGCTCGCCGGTCGCCGGCCGTATTGTCGGAATGACCTACGTGCCCGGCAAGTTTCTGAATGCCGAGCTGGACAAGGCAAGCGAGGACAACGAGCGGTCCGCCATGACCCTTGAAATGGCGGATGAGGTCCGGATTGGCGTCATTCAGATCGCGGGCCTTGTGGCGCGGCGGATTGTGACGTTCGTCAAGGAAGGCGAACCCCTGAGTGTCGGCGAGAGGTTTGGCCTGATCCGTTTTGGCAGCCGCGTGGACATCTACCTGCCGCCGGGCAAGGAGCCGCACGTGGCGATCGGGCAGCGTGCGATCGCGGGTGAAACGGTAATCGCCGATTTGACATCCGACGAAGGCCCGCGCGAGGCCCGGCGCGGCTGAACGGGGTACCCCGGATTGGCTGAAGTCTACGGAGTAAGGTTAACTGCGCTCACCTAACCAACCTGCTCCGTTTCTGGTATGATCGGACATGAGTATTTTTCCGCCTCTTGATCCCGAAGCGGCCAAGCGGCACCAGAAGCAGCGCAGGTTTCGGCGTGTCCCGATACGCGTGCTGGTCCCGAATGTTGTCACTTTGCTGGCGCTTTGCAGCGGCATCACGGCAATCCGGTTTGCCGTGGACGGCCGCTTCGAATGGGCAGTTGCCTGCATCCTGATTGCCACGGTGCTCGATGGTCTCGACGGACGCATCGCCCGGTTTCTCAAGGGAACGTCGCGCTTCGGTGCGGAACTCGACTCGCTTGCCGACTTTGTGAATTTCGGTGTTGCACCTGCAGTCGTGCTGTATCTCTGGGGGCTCCAGCAGTTCAAGGCGCTGGGCTGGATCATAGCGCTCGGCTTGGCACTTTGCATGGCGCTCAGGCTCGCGCGTTTCAACGTGGCACTCGACGATCCGGACCGGCCCGCGTGGATGGCCAACTATTTCACCGGAACACCGGCTCCCGCGGGCGCGATGCTGGCCATGCTCCCGATGTATGTCGGCTTTCTCACGGAACTGGGCGGCCCGACTCTGGCGGCCGCGGCGCTGTTCTACACGCCACTTGTCGCGTTTCTGACAATCAGCACGATCCCCAACTTCTCGGGCAAACTTATTGGCCAGAAGGTCAAGCGCGAGTTCGTCCTCCCGATCCTGATCCTGGCGGTCATGTTCACGGCGTTGCTGCTGAGTTACCCCTGGGCCGTGCTCACGCTCGTCAGCCTGAGCTATCTGGCCCTCATTCCGCTGAGCATTCACCGCTACAACAGGCATCTCCGGCGCAGCGGCGATGTCGGCAAGAAGGCGGATGCGGACATGCTGGCGAAAACCGAAGAGCAGACTGACGCCGAAAAGAATGAGGCCGATCCCGCGGCTCAATAGTGAAGCGGTTCGGCTCAGCCTTTCTGATAACTATTCGAGCAGTCGAGCGGCTTGTTCTCCTTTGTCGCGGCGACCCGTTTCTTTCCATCCGGTTCGTCCTGTGTCCAGTGCAGGACCTTGCCGGTGTCCAGATGCACGAATGGCGGGCCTGAGTGCGGATAATAGCCTACGCCGCCGACATTAAGCGCTGCGGCAGCCTCTCTGACCTTTTCGGCCTTTACACCGGGAAACACGACATCGACGGCACGGCCGTTTGAATGCTCGCTGCGAATGGCGACATTGCGTCCCTGCCGCTTCATGGCCAGATTCAACCCCCGCGACCGGTATCCGGAGATTACCCTGAGCGGACCTGTCGGCTTGAGTTCCTGCGTCAGTTCCCAGAGCAGGTCGATGAGCTTGGGGTCCATCTCGATGACCTTGTCGCAGCGCCAGTCGCGCATGAACCTGTTGATGCGCGCCATGCCTTCGGGGTCGTACTGATCGCCGATTTTGTAGACGACCTTGAGCCGCTCACCGGTCCAGAGGTGTCTCAACGAGATCATGCGGGTTTCGGACTCGACTTCCGCAGTCGCCGCCATTTGCCCGCACAAGAGGACGGCGATCGCGATCAGCAGCCGCATCAACGCACATCGCCTCCCGGCCGCCGCCGTGCGGTGACCTCGATTTCAATCTTCATGTCGTCGTTTATGAGCCCCGCGACGATGAGCGTTGCGGCCGGCCGGATCAACCCGAGATACTCGCCGAATATGGGGAATACGATGTCGACGTATTTCCGGTCGGTGACGATGTAATTCATCCGCACGACATCTTCCAGGCTCGCGTCAGCGTCCTCGAGAACCTTTCGGATCGTAGCGAAGCAGTTATGGGTCTGCTGTTCGACATCGTCGGGCATGACCATGGTTTCGTAGTCGTAGCCGGTCGTGCCGGAGATGAAAATCCAGTCACCATCGACCACGGCGCGGGAATACCCGGCCTCGCGTTCCATTGGGGAGCCAGTGGAAATCAGTCGTCGCATGTTTCCTCCCGCCCGCCTGTTTCAGCGGATCTTGCAAGAGCATCGCCCGAACATTGCGTCACCTTCAAGACGCAGCTGTCAATTTCCGTCCCGAGGCGCCTTCAAAGATCCGTGTGGTGGTGCTTCTGCCACACTCCCGCGCGGTGCGCCGCGGTCAGGCCGCCGATTTTCCGGCCGCTTCGGCGTCTTTGATGGCCCGCCAGAGCTTCTCGGCCGTCAACGGCATATCGAGATGCGTTATTCCATATCCTTTGAGCGCATTCATCGCGGCGTTGACGATCGCGGACGGGGCGCCCGTGCATCCGGCTTCGCCGGCGCCCTTGGCACCCAGCGGGTTCGTTTTCGTCGGCGCGTCCTGGTTCAGTTCGACGTCAAGGTCGGGCAGGTCGTCGGCCCGGGGCATTGTGTAGTCCATGAAGGAGCCGGACAGCAACTGGCCCGACTCCCCGTCAAACACAGTGTTTTCGAGCAATGCCTGCCCGATTCCCTGAGCGGTGCCGCCCATGGCCTGTCCGGCGGCGAGCAGGGGATTCATGACCGTTCCGAAATCGTCGACGATGGCGTAGGCAACGATGCGTGTTGCACCTGTCTCGGGATCGATCTCGACTTCCGCGACATGACATCCGTTCGGGAAATTGAAGCCTTCGCGTTCATAGCTTTCGCGTGATGTCAGCGTGGCATCGGTGCCGTCGGGCAGGTCTTCCGCATTCCGTGCCGCCTCGGCGATCTCGAGAACGCTCATGCTGCGGTTGCTTCCGGCGACCGTGAAAAGCCCGTCAGCGAAGACGATGTCACTCCCGCCGGCGTCGAGAAAGTGTGCCGCGAGCGCTTTTGCCTTGGTCTGGACGGCTTTGGCCGTGTTCCGCATGGAGTTGCCGCCCATGCCGGTCGTCCTTGATCCGCCATGGCCGCCGCCTGAGGCGACGAGGCCGGTATCGGCCTGCACGAAGCGGATATGGTCCGGAGGAATGCCCAGATACTCATTGGCCATCTGGGTATACAGCGTCTGGTGCCCCTGGCCGTTTGAGTGCGTGCCCACGGTGAGTGTCACGCCACCGTCCTCGTCGAAACGGATCTCCGTGCTCTCGGCCGGGGGGCCGAGCGTGATTTCAAGATAGCTGGACACACCGAGGCCGCGCAGCTTGCCCCGGGCGAGGGCGGCTTTCCGGCGTTCCTCAAAGCCGGCTGCATCGACCATGCCGAGCGCCCGGTCGAGATTGCCCTCGAACATCCCCGTATCGACGGTCAGACCGAATGCGGTCTTGAACGGAAACTCCGAAATGAAGTTCTTGCGTCGCAGCGTGTTCGCATCGATCCCGATTTCCGCCGCGGCGATATCGACCAGACGTTCGATGATGTATGACGCTTCCGGACGGCCGGCGCCGCGATAGGCGTCAACCGGCACGGTATTCGTGAACACGCCTTCCACTTCGAAGAATATGCTGGGTATGGCGTAGGCCCCGCCCATGACGACCCAGCTTGCGTTGGTCGGGATCAGAGGGGACATGGCCGAGAGGTAACCACCCATGTTCGCGATTGACTTGACCCGAAGGCCCGCAAACCGGCCATCTCCGTCGAGCGCGAGTTCTGCGCGAGTAACCTGGTCGCGCCCGTGCACGTCGGTCAGGAACGCCTCTGATCGGTCTGAAACCCATTTCACCGGCCGTTGCAGCCTGCGGGCAGCCCACAGGACAAGCACCGACTCCGGATAGAGGAAGTTCTTTGCGCCAAATCCGCCGCCCACATCCGGAACCGTGATCCGGATCTTCTCCGGCGGTACCTGGAAGACGTTGCTGGCGAGGTCGTTGCGCTGGCCGAAAATGCTCTGTCCGGAAAGCGTAAGCGTGAACTGTTCATCGTCAGGCGCGTAGTCACCTATCGCGACGCGCGGCTCAATCGCGGCCTGGACAACCCGGTTGTTCACGAGCTCAATGCTGACTATGCGGTCTGCGGATTCGAAAACCGCTTCTGTTTCAGCACGATCGCCCTTCTCGAAGTGGAAGGCGAGGTTCGACTCGAATTCGTCCCAGACTTTCGGCGTTTCAGCGTCCAGGGCGCGTGCGGGATCGATGCCCGGTTCAAGGTCCTCATAGTCGACCAGCACCAGCTCGGCCGCATCGACAGCCTGAGCCCGGGTCTCGGCGATTACGAAGGCGACCTGATCGCCGACGTGACGAACCTTGCCGTCGGCAAGGGCGGGGCGCGGCGGTTTGAAAACCCCGACCGTGGCGTCGATCTGAGCAAGCACAGACAGGTTTCCGATACCGTCCGCCTTGTAATCATCGATCGTCAGCACCGCTATTACTCCGGGAGCCGCGGCGGCATCGGCCGTGTTGATGGACCGGATGCGGGCATGGGCATGCGGCGACCGGACCACGACGCCGTGGGCCTGACCCTCGAGATTTATGTCGTCGGTGTATGTGCCCGCGCCGGTAATGAAACGCGTGTCTTCAAAGCGCCGGACAGGCTGGCCAATGCCGAATTTCTCCATCGAGCCCTCTTGCGGTCTGTGATGTCGGTCTGTGCTGTGTCGGAATAGGACCGGCGGCGGACAACGCACGCGGGTCAATTTGATCATGCGGCTAGTCTACCCGGCGGCATGCCCGCAACGCAAAGCTTTGAACGAACTTTCCCGAGTGCTGGAACCGCGGGCGGGGTTGACAGAAAAATAAACATTGTTCATTTTTTTATATAGATGTTTTTCAGAGGGAGCGAAACGTGGAGTTTTCGACACTGAGCTATCGCGTGGATGGTCGCATCGCGCGCATCACTCTGGACCGGCCGGAACGGCTGAATGCCATTTCCGAAGAGACGCCTGGGGAAATCCGCCGCGCGGTCGAGGCCGCAAATGAGGACGACGGCGTCCACGTCATCGTGCTGGCTGGTGCGGGCAGGGCGTTCTGCGCGGGTTACGATCTCAAGGACTATGCGGAACGCGAGGGCAGTCATCCGCTGAGTCAGGATATGCCGTGGGATCCGATGCAGGACTACCGGCTGATGAAGCGGTTCACGGACGACATGACAAGCTTGTGGCGCAGCTACAAGCCGACGCTGTGCAAGGTGCATGGATACGCCGTCGCCGGCGGTTCGGACATCGCTCTTGCCTGTGACATGGTCGTCATGGCGGAAGATGCCCGGATCGGATATCCGCCGGCCCGGGTGTGGGGGTGCCCGACCACCGCCATGTGGGTCTATCGGCTTGGTCCCGAAAAGGCCAAGCGCATGCTCCTGACCGGTGATCTTATCGATGGCAGGCAAGCGCAGGACCTTGGGCTCGTGCTTGAGGCCGTGCCGGCGGGCGATCTGGACGATCGGGTCGAGGCACTGGCGCAACGCATGGCCGGGGTGCCGCGCAATCAGTTGATGATGCAGAAGCTGATGATCAACCAGGCCGTCGACGCCATGGGCCTGGCCAACACGCAGATGATTGCCACGGTCTTCGACGGCATCACGCGGCACACGCCGGAAGGACAGGCCTTCAAGAAAATGTGCGAAACGGAAGGGTTCCATGAAGCGGTTGCCCTGCGCGACAGCGGGCAGGCAATTCCCTCGGGTCGCGAATGATGGCAGCAGTCGCGACAGCGGACAGCGCAAGGGCTCAGCGCAAGGCCGAGCTGGAGGGCTTCAAGCGCGACCGCATTCTTGCCGCCGCGCGTGATGTGTTCGCCGAACGCGGCCTCGAAAAAACGACCATGCGGCAGATCGCAGCCGCCGCGGGATATGTCGCCGGCACGCTCTACCTGCATTTCGACAGCAAGGAAGCGATCTATGCGGCACTCGTCCGGGAGTCGCTCGTCCGTCTGGACGCCGCGGTCGAGTCAGCGCGCCCTGCCGGAGCAAGGGAGGCGCTGTTCAGTTTCTACGGCTACTACGCCGAGAACGCAGACGAGCTGGATCTCGGGCTATACCTGTTCAGCGGAACGGGGCGCAGCGGCCTGACACCCGAACTCGATCAGGATCTCAATGACCGCCTGCGACAGGTTGTCGAAAAGCTTGTGGCGGCTTACCGGTCGTCTGCGACTGTGGCGCCCGCCGATGCGCACCGGGAGGTGGTCGGTCTTGCGACCTTCATGGTCGGATGCCTGATCATGGGCGGCACCGGCCGTCTCGGGATGCTCGGCTACTCTGGCGCGGATATGGTCAGGCGGCGCATTGACGAACTACTGAACCGGGCCGGTTGATCCTGTCGATCACCCTGGCGTCCGCGCACTGCCATTAGCCTGCGGTCAGTTCTCCTGACAGGAGGCTGTCAGGAAGCCCGTGCCAGTATCACGGGCCTCAACAGCCCCTGAAGGAGTTAGACACAATGCCCCACTCCCCCGAACACTTCACCGTCTGGACCGAGATCCCCGTGACGGATATCGACCGGGCAATTGCCTTCTATAACACCGTGTTCGATACTGAAATGAAGAAGGACGAAACCGGGCCCAATCCCATGGCCATGTTCCCAACGTCGACACCGGGTGGTGTCGCCGGTCACCTTTATCCGGGCAAGCCCGCCACGGACGGCAGCGGCCCGACGGTACACCTCGCCAGTCCCGACAAGCTTGAGGACGCACTCGAACGGGTGAAAGCCGCCGGCGGTCAGGTGTTGTCCGAACCGATTGCCATTCCGGCAGGGCGGTTCGCCTATTGTCAGGACCCCGATGGCAATTCCATCGGCCTGTTTTCCCGCTAAGCCGGCATCATGCGACGTGCCGACCGCCTGTTTCAGATCGTGCAGTATCTGCGCGGCGGTCGGCTTGTCACTGCCGCGAAGCTGGCTGAGAGGCTTGAAGTCTCGGAGCGGACGATCTACCGCGACATCGCCGACCTCCAGTCAACCGGTGTGCCGATCGATGGCGAGGCCGGCGTCGGCTACATCATGCGGGAAGGCTTCGATCTTCCGCCGCTGATGTTCTCGCGCGATGAGATCGTCGCCCTTGTCGCCGGTGCGCGCCTGATCCGCGCCTGGGGTGGCGCGGCTATGGCACGGGCCGCCGAAGAGGCGCTTGTGAAGATCGAGACCGTGCTTCCCGACACGGAACGTTTGCGCGCAGGCCAGGTCGAGATCCATGCCATTGCGCCCGAAATGACGGAACAGGTCCGCCAGCGGATCGATGAAATTGAGCGGGCCGTCGAGGACAGGCAGCGGCTCGCCATTTCCTATCTCGACGCCGCGCAGACGCCGACGGAACGTACGATCAGGCCGCTCGGCCTCTGGTTCTGGGGCAAGGTCTGGACGCTCGTTGCGTGGTGCGAACTGCGCGACGACTTCCGCATGTTCCGGCTCGACCGGATCGCCGAAGTGGCACGTGACGGCAGGCCCTTCCGGCCCGAACGCGGCAAGACACTCGCCGACTTCTATCGTTCGATGGAGCATGAGCTCTGAGGTTTCTCAAAGGCCCGGCGCGACCGCCATTACGACCGAAAGCACCAGCAGCAGGGCAAACGCAACGTTGGCGACGCGTCCCAGTCGAGGGTCCTTGAGCACGGAGGAGAATGCAGAACCGAGGTGAAGCCAGGCGGTGTTGACGACAATGATCACGCAGGCTAGCGCCCCGATCTTGATGGCAGCATCCAGCGCAATGCTGTCGGCCGCGACGACAATGCTTGAATAGACGGCCCCGATCGCCGCGAATGCCTTCGGATTGGCGATGGCCAGCAGGAATCCGCTGGGGAAGGAGATCGCCCGGCTTTCGCTCTCGGCGCTCGTCAGCACCGGAGCTGTCGCGATCTTGTAGGCGAGGTAGAGAATGTAGCCTGCGGCCAGCACGGTGATCGCTGCAACGAGGGCCGGGATCGCAAGTATTACACCGGTAACGCCTGTCGCAATCAGAAGCAGCACGCCGATGGTGCCGGCAATGATGCCGGCAAGGTAGCCATATCCACGCCGTGCGCCATAGGCCGCCCCAATAGCTGCAAGGCTCAGCGTCGCAGGCCCCGGGCTGCCCATCAGCGGCAGGGCGGCCAGCCATAGAATGGTCAATTTGCCGAGCATGGTGCTCTCCGACTCTCTCAGCCGTAACCAACCATGGCTGCCACATGCTCGTCTTGAATGTTTGTGCAGGATCACTCCCGCGCGGAGAGCGTCGACATTCGGCGGTTCCTGTGTCATGAAACCGGCCGCCCGAAGCAGCATCCCGGAAGCTGCGGTGCAAGGAATGGAATGATGGCGGACAAACTGACCACGATCGGCTTCGATGCCGATGACACGCTCTGGCAGAATGAGCAGTTCTTTCAGATCACACAGGAGAGATTTGCCGGGCTTCTGGTGGATTATGCAGACCCCGATCATCTCGCTTCCCGCCTGCTCGAAGCCGAGAGGCGGAACCTCCGCCATTACGGTTTTGGCATCAAGGGATTCACGCTGTCGATGATCGAGACCGCAATCGAAGTGACGGAAGACCGGGTTCCCGCGCGCGTTATCCACGACATACTGGAAGCCGGACGCGAGCTGCTTCAGCATCCGATCGAATTGCTGCCGCACGCCGAGCAGGCCGTGACTGGGCTCGCCGGTCAATACAGGATCATACTGATCACGAAGGGCGATCTGCTTGATCAGGAACGCAAGCTTGCCCAGTCGGGGCTGGGTGATCTGTTCGACGGAGTCGAGATCGTCAGCGACAAGAATGCGTCGACCTACGAGCGTATCTTTGCGGAGTACGGCGATGGCGCGGAGCGCGGCATGATGGTCGGCAACTCGCTCAAGTCCGACGTCGTTCCGGCACTGCAGGCCGGGAGCTGGGGCGTTTTCGTTCCACATGATCTCACCTGGGCGATCGAGCATGCTGATGAGCCGGTCGGGGAGCCGCGGTTCCGTGAGCTTGCCGATCTCGGCGAACTCCAGGGTCTCGTCGAGTCGCTGTAAAAGCCGGAGGCCGGCGTCAGCGGGACGACCGGGCCTCATAGCTGAACCGCAAAAGATGGCGGGCCCGAACGTGCGGTCTCTTCGGTGAGAGAGCGTCGGGACACGGCGAGACGTGTAAGTCAGGAACACGAGATGCAGACATGCCGTCTTCACATCATGGGTGCTTCCGGCGCGGGCGTAACCACGCTCGGCAGGGCACTGGCCACCGAGCTCGCGGTCCCGCATCACGATACCGATGACTACTACTGGCGCCCGACCAGTCCGTCATTTTCGGAAAAGCGGCCGATACCGGAACGGCTCCGTCTGATTGAGGAAATGTTCCTTCCGCGTGCCGAATGGGTGCTGAGCGGATCGCTCGAAAGCTGGGGCGGTCCGGTGGTCGGTTCGCTCGATGCGATCATCTTCCTGACCGTACCGACGGAAGTCCGTCTGGAAAGGCTGCGGGAGCGCGAGATCAGACGCTACGGCGAAGCAGCCGTTTCGCCCGGCGGCTGGCGTCATGAGGAAAGCCGCGAATTCCTGGAATGGGCGTCTCACTACGACGATGGTTCGCGGGAAGGCCGCAGTCTCCCGCGCCATGAAAAGTGGCTCTCCGGCATGACGTGCTCCGTCCACAGGTTCGACGGTGATTACCCGGTCACGCACCTTGTGAGCCGGACCGTCAAGGCTCTCGGTCGTATGCACACGGATCTGTGATCCCATAATGTGGGATGTCATTCCAAAAGTGGCGATTTGTTCCGGTCCATTTGTTAAAACCGCGCGTACTCCATATTGCTGATACTGACGAAGCCCGCCGGCCACGCACGTGGACGCGGAACAATAGATAGAACCGGAGAAGCCCGATGAGCGAGACTCCCAAGAACATCCTGATCATGGGTGCAACATACGGATCACTTCTGGCGACCAAGCTTGTATTGGCCGGGCATACCGTAAAATTCTCCTGCCTCCCTGCCGAAGCCGAGATGATCAACGCCGAGGGCACTGTGGTGCGCATGCCGGTCCGTGGCAGGGAAGGGCTCGTGGAAATCCGGTCGAAGGAAACCGCCGGCTCTCTGTCGGCGGCAACACCTGACCAGATCGACCCGGCGGAGTATGACCTCGTCGCCCTGGCGATGCAGGAGCCGCAATACCGGCTGCCGGGCGTCCGCGAGTTGCTGGACCGGGTCGCACTTGCGCGCGTGCCGTGCATGTCCATCATGAACATGCCGCCGATCACCTATCTTGCGCGCATTCCGGGATTTGACGTCGAAACGGTCAGGCAGTGCTATACGGATGCAGGCGTCTGGCAGAACTTCGATCCGGCGCTGTTTACGCTGGCGAGCCCGGATCCGCAGGCTTTCCGCCCGCCCGAGGAGGCGCCGAACTTCCTGCAGGTCAGCCTGCCGACCAACTTCAAGGTGTCCCGTTTCGAGTCTGATGAACACACGGCAATGCTGCGTTCTCTCCAGTCGGACATAGAGGCCATACGGTTTGACGCTGGCGATGCCGAGGTCGAGTTGCCCGTGAAGCTCAAGGTTCATGACTCGCTTTATGTTCCGATGGCGAAATGGTCGATGCTGCTGACCGGGAATTACCGCTGCATCGGACCCAGCGAGGCGCGGTCTATCAGGGATGCGGTGCATACCGACATCGACGCCTCGCGCGAGGTTTATGAATGGGTCGGCGGTCTGTGCCAGAAACTTGGTGCGGCGCCGGATGACCTCGTGCCGTTCGAGAAATACACCAACGCCTCGACAGGCCTCGCAAAGCCGTCTTCGGCAGCCCGGGCGCTTTTCGGCGGAGCACCTTACATCGAAAGGGTCGACTGTCTGGTGCGCACGATTGCGGCGCAATACGGGATGCAGAACGATGCGGTTGACGAGATTGTCGGCCTCGTCGACGCCCGGCTCGAGGTGAACCGGAACAAGGCGGCCTAGGCCGGCTCTTTCGGACGCTCCGACATCAGAAACTCGACCAGAAGGCGCAGCAGTTCCAACCGTCCGTTCTGTTCCGGATAGTAGAGATAGAACGGCGGGTGCTCGATGGTGTAGGTGTCGAGCACCGTTTCGAGCGCGCCGGACGCGATGTCTTCTTCGATCACGCCCCGCAGCGAC
>CBDHYJ010000048.1:0-31088 GCA_965275905.1 Hyphomicrobiales bacterium
GCATTCCACGCCCCAGATCATGGAGCGGATCAACGGGTATTACGGTTACAGCGCCATTGTTGACATAAAGGTCGTGCAGGGTCCGGTTCCGCGGCGGGAAAAGCGGCCGGCAGTGCCTGAGCCCGACATCGGCGCTGAGGAAGAGCAGGAGCTTGACGACCGCGTTGGCCCGATTACGGATCCGCGTCTCAAGGCCACATTGGCCAAGCTGGGACGCAACATTAAGTTCGCGAAGAAGTGAGGTGAAACCCGCGTTTTGCTGGGTTATCCGTTGGTGAGGCTTTGATTGTCGAATTCAAGCAAAGCCGTTATAGTTCCCCACAACATATTGTATATGCAGGTGTAATGTGAAACTAGATCGTCGAAATGTTACCATCGGCCTTGGCGCGGTTGCCACTGCCGGCTTAACCGCATCCGTCCCGGCCGGACCGGCTTTCGCGCAAAGCGTCAACGTCGACGAGCTTATGAAACCGGGTCCGCTGGGAGACAAGATCCTCGGCGACAAGGACGCTCCGGTGACGATTGTCGAGTACGCGTCGTTGACCTGCCCGCATTGCGCTTCGTTTCACAAGGACACGCTGCCAGGCCTGAAAGAGAAATATGTCAAGACCGGCAAAGTGCGGATCATCATGCGGGAATTCCCGCTCGATCAGATCGCCTGGGCCGGATTCATGGTCGCCCGCTGTGCGGACGAGTCCAAGTACTTCGCACTTCTCGATGTGCTCTATCTGAAGCAGCAGACCTGGGCCTTCTCCCAGGACCCCGCGGGCGAGCTGTTCAAGATCGCCAAACAGGCCGGCCTGACCAAGCAGCAGTTCGACGCCTGCCTGCAGAATGAAGAAGTCGCCAAGGGCGTGATCGCGGTGAAGGACCGCGGGGCCGACAAGTTCGGTGTGAGCTCGACTCCGACATTCTTCATCAATGGCGAGATGCTGCGGGGGAACAAGACGCTCGCAGAGTTCGAAAAGCTGATGAAACCCCATCTGGGAAGCTGATCTTTCGCTTGCAAGCCGTTTGAGAATCGGTGCCTATCGTCTGTAGTTGAGTGTCCCGTTACCGTTTTGACGTAACTTGAACTGCCGCTGACGCGCCATATGGAATTCAAACGCCTCCGCCTGTCGGGCTTCAAATCTTTCGTTGAACCAACCGAACTCGTGATCGAGAACGGCCTGACCGGTGTGGTCGGGCCGAACGGCTGCGGCAAATCCAATCTGCTCGAAGCGCTGCGCTGGGTCATGGGCGAAAGCTCATACAAGAATATGCGCGGCTCGGGCATGGACGATGTCATCTTCTCGGGCAGTGCGGGACGGCCTGGCCGCAACATGGCCGAAGTGACCGTGGTGCTGGACAACTCCGAACGCACCGCGCCGGCCGAGATCAACAACGCGGACACCCTTGAGGTCAGCCGGCGGATCGAACGCGAGGCCGGATCGGCCTACCGCATCAACGGCAAGGACGTGCGCGCCCGCGACGTCCAGTTGCTGTTTGCCGATGCCTCGACGGGCGCCCGGTCGCCCGCCCTCGTGCGTCAGGGACAGATCGGCGAGCTGATCAGCGCCAAGCCGCAGTCCCGGCGGAAGATCCTTGAAGAGGCCGCCGGCATCACCGGCCTTCATACACGGCGGCACGAGGCGGAACTGCGGCTCAAGGCGGCGGAAACCAATCTGACCCGGCTGGACGACGTGGTCGGCCAGATCGAGGCACAGCTTTCCAACCTCAAGCGTCAGGCCCGCCAGGCCAGCCGCTACAAGGCAATTTCCGGCGATATCCGCAGTGCCGAGGCCATCCAGCTTCATCTGCGCTGGACCGATGCGGCAGAGGCCGTCACGGCGGAGCAGACCGCCCTGAACGAGGTGACGTCCGCGCTCGGCGAGCATACGCGGGCCGCGTCCGAAGCGACCCGCGCTCAGGAAGAGGCGGCCGGCGTGCTGCCGAAGCTGCGCGACGAAGAGATCACCGCCGCGGCCATTGTCCAGCGCCTCAATGTCGAGCGGGAGTCGCTCGAGGCCGAGGAATCCCGGGCCAAGGCCCGCAAGGACGAACTGGAACGCCGGCGCGACCAGATCGGCCAGGACCTTGACCGCGAACGCGAAGCCATCGCCGAGACCGGCAATATTCTCGGGCGGCTCGATGCGGAGGAAGGCGAGCTCAACACGGCGAGCGCCGGCGACGATCAGTTGCGCGGCGAAGCGGAAACCTCGCTCAAGGCGGCAGAAGCGGCCCTGCGCGAGCAGGAAGCCGCAACGGACGAAGCCTCGCAGGCGAGCGCGTCGCTGCGGGCAAAACGCGCCAGCCTGGAAAGCGCCGTTGCCGATCAGACCCGCCGGGTCGAGCGGCTTCAGTCTCAGCTCGAAGCCATCGACCGGGATCTGGCCGAACTCGGTGTCGACAATGAAGCCGCCGCCGAAATCACCAGACTGACCGCCATGGTCGAGGAAACGACCGGCCTGCTCGCAGACGCCGAGGCCGCCATGGAAGCCGCCGAATCGGCCGTCGGCGAAGCGCGGACCGCGGAACAGGACCGGCGCGGCGAACTCGATGATCTTGAGCGCGAGGCCCAGAAACTCTCGACCGAAGTCGGCACGCTGTCGAAACTGCTGAGCGTCGCCGACAGCGAGTTGTGGCCGCCGCTGATCGACAGCGTAACGGTCGAGCCGGGTTGCGAGACCGCGCTCGGCGCAGCGCTCGGCGACGATCTCGACGTGCCGACCGACGAGGCGGCGCCGATCCACTGGCAGGAACTGCCGCCGCTCGACGACGACACCCCCCTGCCCGACGGCGCCACCCCGCTGTCCGACGTGGTCAACGCCCCGGCCGCGCTGACACGCCGGCTGCGCCAGATCGGCATTGTCGATGCCGCTAAAGGCAAGGCGCTGCAGTCAGCACTCAAGCCCGGCCAGCGGCTGGTCTCCAAGGACGGCGACCTGTGGCGCTGGGACGGTCTCGTGGCCGCTGCCGACGCGCCCACTGCCGCCGCCCAGCGGCTCGCGCAACGCAACCGGCTGAGTGATCTTGAGGTCGAGTCGAAGGAGGCTTCGGCAAAGGCGCAGGATGCGCGCGACGCGTTCAACACATCACGCGAGGCGACCAAGGCCGCCGTGGCGCGCGAAGAGGAACTGCGCGGCGCCTGGCGCCAGGTCAACCGCAAGCTCGGCGAACTGCGCGACTCCCTGTCGAAGGCTGAACGCGCCGCCAGCGAGGCAACCGCCCGCCATGCGGCGCTCAATGATTCCCGCACCCGGGTCGAGGGCGATCTGGCGGAGACCCGCGAGGCGCTGGAAACGGCCGAAAAGGAACGCGGGGAGTTGCCGCCGGGCGACGAGATCGAAGCCAAGCTGCAGGGCCTGCGCGAGCAGGTCTCCGAATGCCGCGCGACCTATTCGGATGCCCGCGCGCGCCATGACGGGCTCGCCCGCGAGATTGCCGCGCGGACCGACCGGCTGGCCATGATCCGCGACGAGCGCGCCGCCTGGGCCGAGCGCACCAAGAATGCCGAAGGCCATATCGAGACGCTCGAGGGCCGCTCCCGCGAGGCCGTCGAAGAACTTGAGGCGATGGCCGACCTGCCGGCGCAGTGGGAAGAGCGCCGCGGCAAGCTGTTCTCCGCCCTGTCAGACGCCGAAGCGCGGCGGCAGCGTGCCGCCGACGCGCTGGCCGAGGCCGAAGCGAAGCTCGCCGCCTGCGACGCCGCCGCCCGCGCGGCGCAGAATGTGCTGTCGGAGAGCCGCGAAAACCGGGCGCGCATCGAGGCCCGGCTCGAGGCCGCGCGCGAGCGGCTCGACGAGATGACCGCGCGCATCGACGAGGTGCTGCACTGCAAGCCGGAACAGGTGCTGGGCCAGACCGGGCTCGCCGACGACGCAAAACTGCCGGCCCTTGAGGACGTCGAGCGCAAGCTTGAGAAACTGCGCGCCGAGCGCGAGCGTCTCGGCGGAGTCAACCTGCGCGCGGAGGAAGAGGCCGCGGAACTGACAGAACAGCTCGAAGGTCTGGTCACCGAGCGCGACGACCTGATCAAGGCGATCCACCGCCTGCGCCAGGGCATCGCCAGCCTGAACAAGGAAGGCCGCGAGCGCTTGCTCGCCGCGTTCGATACGGTGAACGAGAACTTCAGCCGCCTGTTCACGCATCTCTTCGGCGGCGGCAAGGCGGAGCTGCAGCTGACCGAATCGGACGACCCGCTCGAGGCCGGCCTTGAGATCATGGCGCGCCCGCCGGGCAAGCGCACCCAGGTCATGTCGCTGCTGTCGGGCGGCGAGCAGGCGCTGACCGCCATGTCGCTGATCTTCGCCGTGTTCCTGACGAACCCGTCGCCGATCTGCGTGCTCGACGAGGTCGACGCGCCGCTCGACGACGCCAACGTGGAGCGGTTCTGCAACCTGCTCGACGAGATGGCGCGCACCACCGACACGCGCTTCCTGGTCATCACCCACCACCCGTTCACCATGGCGCGCATGAACCGGCTGTTCGGCGTCACCATGGCCGAGCGCGGGGTGAGCCAGCTGGTCTCGGTCGACCTCGCGACGGCGGAGCAGATCCGCGAGGCGAGCTGACGCGCCCGCGCACCATTTTTCCTCACATTCGGCCGCATCGCGGCGATAATTTTTCGGCCAGACATGAATATGGCGATGACAGCCTGCCGCACCTCATTTTTTATCAACAAAATCAATTATTTATACCGTTAACGGCATCCTTGACACCCCATTTGCGCCGCACTATGGTGCGCGCGGCTAAAGCGGGGTTTGGCAAGCACGCCCGGCTGCGGCCGTTCGAGGCGCCGGGCGACAGGCGGCCGTGAAGGACCGTCATGGCGGCACCGGTTGGTTGCACGGGGTACGGCACAGCCGATTGGGCGACGCCGGACCGGACGCGGCCACAAGGGCGACAGAAGCCATGACAGACGGCATGGGCGACAAGCGTCAACCGGACACCTCGAAGACGACGGACGACTTCGACGCGCGTCTGCGCAAGGCACAGGCGACGAACGCGGAGAAGACCAGGACCGCCGCCGGCCCCCGCAAGGGCACGGCGCTCGGCATCGCCTTCCGGATCGCGACCGACCTTGTCGCGGCGATCGCGGTCGGGGCCGGGATCGGATGGGCTCTGGACCGGTGGCTCGACACCAAGCCCTGGTTCCTGCTGGTTTTCTTCCTGCTCGGCGCCGCGGCCGGCGTGATGAACGTCATAAGGGTGGCGAACGAGGCGGAACGGGCCGCGCGGGCCGAACGGGAAACCGGCAGCGCAAATCAGGCCCCGCCTGAGAAACCACCCGCAGAGGATTAGACGACGGCCCATCACGGGCGTCATTCGATACCACCGACGACCGGTGCCCGGTCGTCAAAGAGACAAGCATCCGACCGGCGCCCCGCCGCAACGCAAACGGGGACACCGGTCAACAGAGGGGACAGGCCATTGGCTGCAGAACAGGGCGGAAGCGGGCTTCAGCTCGATCCGATGCAACAGTTCGAGATTGTCCGTCTGGTGCCGATCAAGCTTGGCGGACTGGACGCCTCCTTCACGAATTCGAGCCTGTGGATGGTGATCGCGGTGGCGGTGGTTTCCGCGCTCCTGCTGATCGGCTCCAAGAAGCTGGTCCCGGGCCGGCTGCAGTCGATCGGCGAGCTGGCCTACGAGTTCATCTCCAACATGGTGCGCGACACCATGGGCGAGCAGGGCCGCAAGTTCTTCCCGTTCATCTTCACGCTGTTCATGTTCGTGCTCGCCTCGAACATGCTGGGAATGGTGCCCTACTCGTTCACGGTTACGAGCCACATCGTCATCACCATGGCGCTGGCGCTCACCGTGTTCCTCGGCGCCACGGTCTACGGGTTCGCCAAGCACGGCGCGGGGTACCTGAAGCTGTTCGCGCCCGACGGGGTGCCGCCGGTCATGCTGCCGCTGCTGATCGTGATCGAGGTGATCTCGTACCTGTCGCGCCCGATCAGCCTGTCGGTGCGCCTGTTTGCCAACATGATGGCCGGCCACACCATGCTTAAAGTGTTCGCCGCCTTCGTGGTCGCGCTCGGCTGGGCCGGCGTCGTGCCGCTCGCGGTCATGATCGCCTTCACCGGGCTTGAAGTGCTGATCGCGTTCCTGCAGGCCTTCGTGTTCGCCATCCTGTCGTGCATGTACATCAACGACGCGCTTCACCCGCATCACTAGAGGTTTCGACGCTCGGCCCACCGGCCGGGCGTCTTTCGTTCACCACGCAAAATCAAGCCAACATCAAGCAACTTTGGGATCTGAAAAGGAGAAATCATCATGGAAGCAGATGCAGCAAAGCTCATCGGCGCAGGTATCGCAGCGGTCGCCATGGCCGGTGCCGGTGTCGGTATCGGTAACATCTTCGGCAGCTACCTGCAGGGCGCGCTCCGCAACCCGGCCGCCGCCGACAGCCAGCGCACCAACCTGTTCATCGGCTTCGCGCTCGCCGAAGCAACGGGCCTGTTCGGCCTGCTGATCAGCTTCATCCTGCTCTTTGGCGTCTAAGTCGCCTTAACGGCGACAGGGCTAAGCCGTCCCACTCCCCCGGCCCAACCACCCAACAGGGTACTCCTCGGGGTGGTTGGGCCGGGGGAGCGGGTCGGCCGGGCCACAAAGGCTGCAAGCCTTTGGAATGGCTAAAGGTCGAGTCCCCCGAAGGCGCATGCCTTCGGGACATGGACCGGCAGACGGCCAACGCGGTAATTGAATGAGGACGGAAAAATGCCTCAACTCGTAGCCGAAGACTGGGCGCCACAGCTCATCTGGCTGGTGATCACCTTTGTCGGGCTCTACTTCATCATGGCGCGCGTGGCCCTGCCGCGCATCGGCACGATCATCGAGCAGCGGCGCGACCGGATCGCCCACGACCTGGACCAGGCCGCGCGGCTGAAGGAGCAGACGGAGAACGCCATCGCGGCCTACGAGACCGCGCTGGCCGAGGCCCGCGCCAAGGCCCACGGCATCGCCCAGGAGACGCGGGACAAGCTTTCCGCGGAGACCGAACGGCAGCGCGTGGCGCTGGAGGAGCAGCTCGCCGAGAAGACGGCGGAAGCCGAGGCCCGCATCAACGAGACCAAGGAGGCCGCCATGGCCCAGGTCAAGGACGTTGCGGCCGACACGGCGGACGCCATCGTCAACCAGCTTCTGGGCTCAGGCGCCGACAAGGCCAAGGTCGACGCCGCCGTCGCCAAGGCGCTCGGCAACTAGGGCGGAGGAGAGAGAGCCATGTTTTCCGATCCGACATTCTGGACCGCGGTCGCGTTCTTCGCCTTCATCGGCCTCGTCATCTACATGAAGGCGCCGGCCATGGTGGCCAAGGCGCTCGACGACCGGGCCGAGGCGATCAAGAACGAGCTCGAGGAGGCCCAGCGCCTGCGCGAGGAAGCCCAGGCCATGCTGGCGGAGTATCAGCGCAAGCAGCGCGACGCCGAGAAGGAAGCCCAGGATATCATCGCCCAGGCCAAGGACGAGGCCGAGGCGCTGGCCGCGGAGTCGAAGGAGAAGCTTGAGGAGATGCTCGCCCGGCGCACGAAGCTGGCCGAGGACAAGATCGCCCAGGCCGAGGCCCAGGCGCTCAAGGACGTGCGCGCGACCGCGGCCGACGTGGCCGTCGCTGCCGCCCAGACGCTGATCGCCGAGCAGGCGACCGGCGACGTCGCCGAAGGGCTGATCGACCAGAGCATCGAGGAGCTCAAGACGAAGCTCAACTGATCGCTTCAGAGACGGTGGTTCACGAAATCACCTGAGCGTCCCCTGAGCAACAAGAGACGCCAGCTTAAACCTCCAGGAAGGCCCGGCCCGTAACACGGCCGGGCGTTTGTTTTTTCGAAGAACGGAAGCGAATCTGCATCATTGTCTCAGAAATCCGAAACAAGGACCGCGAAAAGGGTGCCAGTCATCCTGTAAGCGCTCTTAAGGCACCAACTTTGCCAATCCTGGCTTGTCTCCCTTTAGAGTGGCCTTCCGGAAAATATCTTTATTCTTCCTGATGAGTTTCTCAAAATCCTTGTCTTCAAGCTTTTCGTCAATGCGACTTCGCAATCTCTCGAAACTAGCCATCTGATAACCGCGTTGGTTCAAATAAGAGAGAATAGCTTTGGCTCTCGGATCGCGACTGGCAGCTTCGGCACTTGCAACCTCGTCTTCTGTTTTGGATTGAACCGCGTCTTTGTCGATTTCGATTTCTAAGATCTCATCAATTAGCGACTCCCAAGGCGCTGCGCCAGGAACGGAGAAATCCAGGTATTGAATGGCTTCTAGCTTTGGATGAACGCGACACTCTTCAAGTTTGACAGGGATAATCGGTTTCCCTTTGCCCAGCGCGTATGCCCATTCGTAAGTTACGTATGATGATTCTGACGAATTGCTACTGAGCGCAACCAAGACCACATGGCTGTTCGCAATTCCTCGTTCGATGCCTAGACGCCAGTCGGTGCCCGCGCGGAGTTGACCCATGTCTCGCCACACGTGGATGCCAGCCTCTGAGAGCTTAATCTCGGCAAGCGTCGCAAAGAAATGGTCTTTGCTGGAATAGCTTAGGAACAGAGTTATCGAGGACATTATGCTAATCCTTTGTCGAAACTCGGGATGACCAAATTTCAGAGGGTGTCGGGAGGAAAAATTTCAACATTCTTCAGTTTTTCCGATGCCGCTCTGATTGAATTATCAGTTCAACAACAAATCATCTTGAGGATTTAGGTCTAATCTTATCAGTCCCACGAGAAGCCATTGATTCCTTGCGCCGTAGGTGACGTTTCTCCGACTGTGAGTGCTGAAAGCGAGAACGAGTCCTGCGCTGAAGTATTCTTCCTCATATTTTTCTCGAAGAATCTCGATAGCCCGTTGACGGTCGTAATTTCGTTCAAAGCGATTGAATGCTGTAGAAGTTTCCCAATCGTCACATTCATGGTTGTGATGGTTGCCATCGCCATCACGCCAACGCACCGAGAACTGAAGGGGACACGGCTCCAGCGGCTTCGCTGTCTTGTCAAAAAAAGACATCTGGTTAGCGAGTTCCGCATGTTTGTCGCGTTCGTCCGCGACTTCACGAGCTGACTTCTCGACCCATTTTATCTCGATCGTCTCAGGTCGTAAGATCGTGAGCGATTCATCTCTGGAATCCGCATCGGCAAATGAGGCCCGCACAAGTGGATTGAGCAACTTCGTACGCTCACCCGGCTTAATCTTACCACCTACAGTGAGGCTCTCCGGAACGACCTTCTGGCTCTCCGCCCGCCTATCGTCTGATGAGGTTGTATATTCGTATTTGATCCAGTCCCATCTCTTGAATTTCTGACTATCATTCAAAATCCTGAAGGGAACTGGATATTGCCGCCGCCACTTGCCATCTCGGCCAATACCAGCGCAGCAGACGGTCTCAAAATATTTGCTAGACCGATGCGGTTGCGCCTTGACGAGTATGAAGCACTCGTCTTTTGACGCTTGTTTCTGCCCCATTGTTGCCGACTCCGAGATGAATCGTCTTACATCCCAGCAGCTTTTCCAGACGATCAGATACAATTTTTCGATGACAGTCGCGATGATCGCGTTCGTAGCACATCAAACAAATTCGCTTAGTCTTCGCTAAGACTTTAACATCATTCAACGCTTCCTGCGCAGATTTCCCATTCAATACTTTTGAAAATATCTTTCGAAACTTATCCATGTCTCCTGCGCGAGCCGCATCTCTTCCTTCTTTTGGATCACCCAACGCACGAATGTGCAGATATTCAATACCAGCATCTTCAACTGCTGACGCAAGTGCGGTCTTCGAAAATCCACGGCGGCGAGATTGCGCGCGTTCACGTATATCAACCAACACTTCAATCCCTCCTTCCCGAAGCGTTTCAATAAAGTCCTCTGGCGTCGATTTCTCATAACCGATTGTTGCAAGCATTGTGCGTTCCCCGATCCGCAATCAATTCGAAGCGTCAATCCACAGCTTGACTTACGTCATTTGCGGCGTTCTGTGAATCCCTCAATTGTCGATCGAGAAAGGTTGAGGCGGGTGTCGGGTTTTCGGAACTCAACGGTTACCGAAGCCTGTGGGCCGGCTTAACCTATTCGTTCATACATCTGATGAGTGGCTAGCATTCACATGCCTTCACCCGGATCATTGGAAGGCCGCAGTGATACAGCTCCATTCCACATTCACACCTCAACAAGACCGCTTTTGTATGAGATGAACCAAGACGTGCCCGTGTGTTTCCGGCGCGCGACAAACCAATCACAGAAGAGATGCGGCTATGGCGAACAGGATCACCTCCCGGGTCGCCCAGGAAATCGTCTCCCATGAAGCGATCGTGCGCGAGGCCTACCGGGACAGTGTCAATGTCTGGACCTGGAGCGTAGGGCTAACCAATTCCTCCGGCCACAGGGTCTTCCCCCGCTACAAGGACAACCCGCAGACGGTGCGCCGCTGTCTGGAGGTGTTCCTGTGGGTGCTGGACCGGAAATACAAGCCGGCGGTGGACGCGGCGTTCGCCGGCCATCCGCTCGACGAAGAACAGTTCGCGGCGGCCCTTTCGTTCCACTACAACACCGGCGGCATCCGCCGGGCGACCTGGGTGCGGAAGTGGAAGGAAGGCGACGTGGACGGCGCGCGCCGGACCTTCATGAACTGGCGCAGGCCGCCGGAGATCATCCCCAGGCGGGAGAAGGAACGCGACCTGTTCTTCTTCGGCGAATGGTCGAATAACGGCCGGGCGCTGATCATCCCCGTGCGTAAACCGTCCTACAGGCCGGACTTCGGCCGTGCGGAGTCCGAGGACATCAGCGGCGTGCTAGAGGAGTTGTTGGGCGGGAGTTGAGCGGGCTCAACTCTTCGTATTTGTTGCACTCAAATCAATTGTTGCCCGTAGATTGAATAGTCACTGGATTTGCATTCTTCCATCAGACCAAAGTGTGTACGGCACCTGCTCACGACCCTTATTGAGATAGAGAAGCCCAGCGTCAATTCCGATAGATCCTGCAACAGCGGCAGCCGCGCCGGCCGCCGCGAACCCCGACCCGACAAAGCTAATTTCTTGCGGTGCACCTAATACTGTTGCCAAGCCGGCAGCAACCGAAGAACCCGTAACAAAGTGCTTGGCGGCACTCGGGATTACCCCTTTAGAAATGCCCCTCCAAAACTCAGTTTCCACATTCGAATTATGGTCGCCAATATTAGAAAGTTCACAAACGCGCGCGCCATACGCTGTTATCGCTTCTGCAAGCTCTTTAGCAGTGTCGTGATTTGGATTTCTCAGAAATTTTTGTCTTTGGGTAGCAAAATTTACTCTATCTCCTTTCGCATCTTCAATAATTTTGACGAAAGATTTCTCAGAAATTGATAAAATACCATCTGGAGGAGGACTAACGAATGACGCTTTCATTAACATTGTCGGTTCTTCAGGTTGCTTGTTGCCTCCTTGATCAACCGCCTTATCAATCAATAGACTTGAGAATACATTATACGAATACCTCTCTACTGGTATTTCAAACCTCTGTGCAAAATTGATCGCATGACAATCGCCGAACATATCAAACCAAACACAAGCATATTCATAATAGTCTTTTCTCTGTTCGAATATGCTGCGTAGAGCAGGACTTACAGCCTCGAATTCACTTTCGTATTCTTCGCCCAACATCTCCTGCATTGAATAATTGATGAGATCCATGTATCGCACGCCTTTGGCGGGATTTTGGATCCCTTCATCAACTGCCCTCCTCACAGATCGGATAAATGGTTGAGACTTCGGATCTTGGATAAAGCTCAACAAAAGCCGCTGCTCGAACTCTGAAATGTTTGCTTGCCTTTCGCTTAAATTGCTCAAGTCAAACAAGAAAGCGTCCTTCACAATCTTTAGCAAACTGAAGCCAACCTGCAGTGGCCAGCGTGCGACAGAGATCGATATATTGTCGAGCTTTTGCGCTATATCTTTGGCCTCCACACTTTCAAAAATTCCTGTAATTTTCTCGTCACCGTCGTGTTCGCCAACTAGTCTTTCTCTGAGTTCCGAAGGAGTGTCCGGAATTCGTCCTCCATAATCACGCCCTAAAACGTGCACCAAGCCAGCCGAGCACATGTGTTCAAACCAAGACTTTTCCCCTCTTCCGACACGATTGAGATGCCGGAACATTGTGGTGGAATACATATACGTGTCAGGCATACAAATATTCACTGGATTGAATAACACGTTCTGCCTAAAGTTATACTCACTCCACTCATTGAAACCGCTATCAATAGAAATTCTTTCGCGCGTGGGCACAAAATTCTCACTTGTACCAGAATACAGCATGCCCAATTTGGCAGCTGAAATATCCTCCGCCTCCCGAAACGGCATAACCCAACTCCGCATTGCTGTTTCAATTACATATTGTAATATTATTTTTAATAATACATACAGACAGAGAATATTATAGACACATATTTTTATTTACTATTAGACGCCTTTTAAAACGTTCGCAGTCGGCAGCAAATGCTAGCGGGCCCCGGTTCAAGCCCGGGGAACCGGAAGGGGAGTATTCGGGGAACGCGTTTATTTTGCCGAGTGTGCCGCTGGATCCCAGGTCGGCAGCGCAGCACTGCGTGCTGCGCGGCACCCGGGATGACTTCAGAGGCGGCGGGCAGTAATCGGCCCGGTCAGAGCTTCCGCAAGGCCTCGATAAGGCCCTGGCGCTCGTCCGCCGGCACGGGCGCCAGGATGCCGTCGATGACGTCCGACAGGATCTTCTTGATCTCCGTCACGAAGCCGCGCCCCTTTTCGGTCAGCTGCAGCACGCTCACCCGGCGGTCGTCGGCGCTGCCCCGGCGCTCGATCATGCCTTTCCCCTCCAGCGTCTTTATGAGCCGCGTCATCTGCGACTTGTCGCGCCCCATCTGGTCGACGAGCCTGTGGATCGGCGCCGGCTCGATATCCGCCAGCGTCAGAAGGATCATGCCGCCGAGCGGCCCGACGCGGTCGGTGTCGACCTCGACGGCCCTGTTGTGCAGGCCGGCCGCGATCCGCCGCATGAAGCGGTCGACAAGGTAGGCGATCTCGTATGGGTCCTGCACAGGGCACCGTCAATTAGTTGACATAGTCCACCAACTGTTTTTAAGTGGACTTTGTCAACTTACTGCGTCCCGCAGCGATCGGCAAACCGCCGGAGCCACCGCCAGGATGCGACCCGTCCCGCGTAACAGGAGAATGCCATGCCCCAGGCCGTTGCCCTCAAAGTCGCCGCCGTGCTCTGGGTGGTCTGGGGACTGGTGCACATGTTCGCCGGCGTCATCGTGCTGAGCGGCGACGCCACGGCCGGCGTTCAGGCGATCGCCGACGCCGTCTCGCCCGAGACGCTACGCCTGGACTACCCGCCCGCCGTCGGCGGCATCCTCAACCAGCACGGCTGGAACCTCGGCTGGTTCGGCCTGGCGACAACCATCGGCGCCGTCTTCATCTGGCGGAAGAACCTGACGGCGATCTGGGTCACCGGCATGATCGGCGGGCTGGCCGACCTCGGCTACCTGCTGTTCGTCGACCTGCCGGGATACGTCAATTTCTTCCCCGGAACCCTGATGACGTTCATCTCCGGCAGCGCCATCGCGCTGAGCTTCTGGGTCTGGCTCACCAACCGCGATACGGCCGGGGCGGTGAGCGCGTCGTGATGGGGGTTGGGGCGGGTACGCTAGCATGTCGTTCGAGGTCGCCGCGCCTCACCTGTAACCTGAGAGGACGCCGAGGTAGCCCGAGCGGTCGAACGTGAAAGGCCCCGTCCGTTTCATATGGTCTGACTGATGGAAACCGCTCTCCCAGTCCGATTCCGTTCCGAAATCGGACCAGTGAACCAGGTCCCCCGAAGCGGACACGGAGACCGTCAGCGCTCCGCAGCCGAGATCTCCGCAGAAACACACGAACAGCGGCACCCGGCCGGAGCTGAAGGAGACCGCTTCCCTGAGCGACAGTTCCCTGGCGTAAACCCTTCGCTGCTTTGGCGGGACCATGTCACTGAGCACGGACATTTCGCCATGGGGCTCACCGCCGAACTCCGGCCCGGTCGCCAGGTCGAGGCCAAGGTGCTTCGAAAGCCGGTATCGGCCGACGACAAACTCTCCGTCACCTTCTATCCGCAGGACGTCCATTCTCACTCCTTCGGAACGTGATCACCACGCTTGTCCGCGTCAGCAATTCCGGTCAAAGACTAGCACAGCGCGGCTTGCACACCGTCCGGCATGACAAAAGGAACGGCCCGGGGCGGTGAGCGCGTCCTGATGGGGGATGGGGACACCTGTGCGTTTCCCGGCTACCCGCTTCAACAATCGCACATCCCGAATACACAGGGACCCATTTACACCCTCCGCAGGCTGAAGCATTCGCCAATGGGCCCTGGATCAAGTCCAGGGAACGCCGAGGGGAATTTTCCGGGAGACTCCGCCCCCTACTTCGTCGCCCCCGTCCCCGATCAGGTCGGGGACAGGCTCCGCCGGCGGTCCAGAGCCATACGGAACGACCTGTGTTTGTCGCACTGGATTCCCGCCTTCGCGGGAACGACGGGAGAATGTGTGGCTGGATCCCGGGTCAGCAGCGCACCACTGCGTGCTGCGCAGCAGCCGGGATGACACGGAGTTTGATCGCAACGAGATCCCGGATCGCGCTGACGCGCGTCCGGGATGACGAAAAGCAAACCCCGGATCAAAATCCGGGGTTTGCTCGTTTCGTCACTCCGCAGCTTCGGCCGGCGCCTCCGGCGTCCAGCGCAGGACCGGCGAGCGGGCCGCCCCCGTCTCGTCGAGGCGGCGGCGCGGGGCGAGATAGGGCGCGCCGGTGAAGCGGTCGGTCTCGCCGTCCCGCGCCGAGCGGCACAGATCGCGCATGGTGTCGATGAAGAGGTCGAGGCTCGCCTTCGACTCCGTTTCCGTCGGCTCGATCAGCATGGCGCCGTGGACTACGAGCGGGAAGTACATGGTCATCGGGTGATAGCCCTCGTCGATCATCGCCTTGGCGAAGTCGAGCGTCGAGACCTCCGTCTCTTTCAGGAACGTGTCGTCGAACAGGACCTCGTGCATGCACGCCCGGTTGCCGAACGGCAGGGTCATGACGTCGGCGAGCCGCGCGCGGATGTAGTTGGCGTTGAGCACGGCGTCCTCCGCCGCCTGGCGCAGGCCGTCGGACCCGTGGCTCATCATGTAGGCGAGCGCACGGACGAACATGCCCATCTGGCCGTGGAAGGCGGTCATGCGGCCGAAGCTCTGCTCGGAGCGCCCGTCACGCCGGGTCTCGACCAGGTCGAAGTCATCGTCGCCGCCGTCCGTCCCGCCGTGGACCACGAAGGGCAGCGGCGCGAACGGAGCCAGCGCCTCCGACAGCACCACCGGACCCGCCCCTGGCCCGCCGCCGCCGTGGGGCGTCGAGAAGGTCTTGTGCAGGTTGATGTGCATGGCATCGACGCCGAGGTCGCCCGGGCGCACTCGGCCCATGATGGCGTTGAGATTGGCGCCGTCGCAGTAAAAGAAGGCGCCCGCGTCGTGCAGGGCGTCGGCGATCTCGCGCACGTCGCGCTCGAACAGGCCGCAGGTGTTGGGGTTGGTCAGCATGATCGCCGCGACCTGGTCGTCGAGGCGCTCCCTGACCGCGGCCGGGTCGACCGTGCCGTCGTCGCGCGCCGGCACCGCCACCACCTTGTAGCCGAGCAGGGCCGCCGTCGCCGGGTTGGTGCCGTGGGCCGATTCCGGGACCAGCACGACGGAACGCCTGTCACCGCGGGCGGTGAGGGCCGCGCGGATCGCCATCATGCCGCAGAGCTCGCCGTGGGCGCCCGCCTTGGGCGACATGGCGACCGCCGGCATGCCGGTGATCACTTTCAGCCAATGGGCGAGCCGGTCGATCAGCTCCAGCGCGCCCTGCACGGTCTTGACCGGCTGGAGCGGATGGATGTCGCCGAAGCCCGGCAGCCGCGCCATCTTCTCGTTGAGCCGCGGGTTGTGCTTCATGGTGCAGGAGCCGAGCGGATAGAGCCCGGAGTCGATGGCGTAGTTCTTCTGGCTGAGACGCACGTAGTGGCGCATGGTCTCGGGCTCGGAGAGACCCGGCAGGCCGATCGCTTCGTTGCGGTCGAGACCGCCGAGGCGCGGGGTGATGCCCTCCGCCTCGTCGATGTCGACGCCGCTCGTCTCCGTGGTGCCGATCTCGAAAATGAGCGGCTCCTCGATCTGCAGGCCCTTGTTTCCGGTGAAGGTCTGGCGGTCTGTCGTACCCCCCTCACCTGCCGGCGCTGATGGTCTGCCCTGACGGTTCATGCTCATGACAGCACCTCCTTGAGGGCCGCCGCGTAGGCCGCGCGGTCGGCATCGGTGTTGATCTCGGTCGAGGCGACGACGATCAGATTCTCAAGCGCATCCACGCCCGGGTCGAGCCGGGCGGCCGGGATGCCGCCGAGCACGCCCTTGTCGGCGAGCGCGTCGATCACCTCCGTGCCGGACTTCGGCAGCTTAAGGGTGAACTCGTTGAAGAAGCTCCCGGTCAGAAGCTCGACACCGGGGACGGCGCTGAGCAGGTCGGCAAGCTTCACGGCATTGGCGTGGTTGACCATGGCGAGCTTCCGCAGGCCCGCCTCGCCGAGCAGCGAGAGATGGATGGTGAAGGCGAGGCAGCAGAGGCCCGAGTTGGTGCAGATGTTGCTCGTCGCCTTCTCGCGCCGGATGTGCTGCTCGCGGGTCGAAAGGGTGAGCACATAGCCGCGCTTGCCCTCCTCGTCGACCGTCTCGCCGCACAGGCGGCCCGGCATCTGGCGGACATATTTCTGCCGCGTGGCGAACAGGCCGACATAGGGCCCGCCGAAGTTGAGGCCGTTGCCGATCGACTGGCCCTCGCCGACCACGATGTCGGCCCCCATGGCGCCGGGCGGGGTGACCGCGCCGAGCGAGACCACTTCCGGGAACACGGCGATCAGCAGCGCGCCGTTCTCGTGCGCGGCCTCGGCGATCTTCGTCAGATCCGTGAGCGAACCGAAGAAGCTCGGCGTCTGGACCACGACGCAGGAGGTTTCGCCGTCAATATGGGGGATGATGTCTTCCGAGCCAGCCGGGTCGTGGCCGAGCGCGATGACCTCGTCGCCGATGAAGCGCGACTGGTTCTCGATCACCTGGCGGTACTGCGGGTGCAACCCCCCGGAAAGAACGGCCTTGTGGCGCCGGGTCACCCGGTGGGCCATAAGCACCGCTTCCCCGGCCCCGGTCGAGGCGTCGTACATGGAGGCGTTGGCGACATCCATTCCGGTCAGCAGGGCAACCTGCGTCTGGAATTCGAACAGGTACTGCAGCGTGCCTTGCGTCACCTCCGGCTGGTAGGGCGTGTAGGAGGTGAGGAACTCTGAGCGCTGGATCAGGTGGTCGACGGTCGACGGCACGTGGTGGCGGTAGGCGCCGCCGCCGACGAAGAAGGGTGCGGCGCCCGCAGCCACGTTCTTCGCCGCCATGGCGGACAGCGCGCGCTCGACCTCGAGCTCGGAGGCCCGCTTCGGCAGATCGACATGGCCGTCGAGCTGGGCCGCGGCCGGCACGTCGGCGAACAGGTCGTCCACCGAGCCGACGCCGATCGTCCCGAGCATCGCCTGGCGGTCCTCGGGGGTCAGGGGAAGATAACGCATGATTACTCCAGTCCGGCCACGTAGGCCTTGTAGGCGTCCTCGTTCATGAGGGACTCAAGCTCGGACGCGTCCGAGACCTTGAGCTTGAAGAACCAGCCGGCCCCCATGGCGTCGCGGTTGACGCCGGCCGGGTCGCCGTCGAGATCGCCGTTGACCTCGACCACCTCGCCGCCGACGGGCGCGTAGATCTCGCTCGCCGCCTTGACCGACTCGACGACCGCCGCCTCGTCGCCCTTGGCGAGCGCCTTGCCGACTTCGGGAAGCTCGACGAAGACCACGTCGCCCAGCTGCTCCTGGGCGTAATTGGAAATGCCGACCGTCACCACGTCGCCCTCGAGACGGGCATATTCGTGTTCTTCCGTATAATGAGTACTCATGATCAGTCTCCCTTGCCGATTGTCATGATTGTGCGCCTCATTCGGCGCGCGTTGAAGCCTGCAGTGCGAATAAATGTCATGGCTTGGCCCGGTAGTAGCGCTGGGGCACGAAGGGCATGTCGGCGACGTGCGCGGGCCTGGCCGCGCCGCGCTGGATGAGGTCGACCGCGGTGCCGGTGGCGGCGTATGCGGCATCGACGTAACCCATGGCGACGGGACCGTCATGGGTCGGGCCGAAGCCGCCGCTGGTGATGGTGCCGATGAGGGTGCCGTCTTTGCTACGGATCTCCGTGCCCTCGCGGGCGGGCGCCTTGGAGTCCGGCTGGATGCCGACACGCAGGCGCGGAGGCCCGTCGCGGAGCTGGGCCTGGACGACGTCAGCGCCCGGGAAGCCGCCCTCCTCCCGGCGGCGTTTGGAGATCGACCAGACGAGATTGGCCTCGACCGGGGTCGTCGTCGCGTCGATGTCGTTGCCGTAGAGGCACAAGCCCGCCTCGAGGCGGAGCGAGTCGCGCGCGCCCAGCCCGATGAGCTCGACTTCGTCGTGGGCCAGCAGCGCGCGAGCGAAGCCGTCCGCGGCGGCGGCGGGTACGGAAATTTCGTAGCCGTCCTCGCCGGTATAGCCGCAACGGCTGACGATGAGGGCGAGCCCGTCATGCGTGAACTCGCGGGCGGACATGAAGGGCATGGCCGCGACGTCAGGGATGATGCGGGCGAGCACGTCGGCCGCCTGCGGGCCCTGGAGCGCCAGCAATGCGCGGTCGTCCTCAGGGCTGAAGCCGACCGTGTCGCCGGCGAGCCCTTCGAGAATGCCGAAGTCCTGCGCCTTGCAGGCGGCATTGACGACGATAAAGAGCGCCTCGCTGTCGGGCCCGGCCGGACCTTCGCGCGGCGGCATCCTGGTGATCATGAGGTCATCGAGGATACCGCCCTCGCCGTTGGTGAACTGGGTGTAGCGGATGCGGCCCTCTTTCAGCCCGACAATCTCACCAGGCACGAGGGTTTCGACTTTCGCCGCGACATCGGCGCCGATCAGCCAGGCCTGGCCCATGTGCGAGACGTCGAACAGCCCCGCCGCCTCGCGGGTGTGCCTGTGCTCGCCGAGCACGCCAAGGTCGTAGCGCACGGGCATCTCGTAGCCCGCGAACGGCACCATGCGGGCGCCATGCTCAAGATGAAGGGCATGGAGCGGCGTGTGGAGCAACGGCTCGCTGTGAATTTCTGCTGCTGCGGTCATTTCCGGTTCCTGCGCGTTTCAGGTGCAGACGGACGAACCATCCGACTGCATCCCCCTCTGTCGCAGAAACCTGAGAGATTTCCCCTGACCCGCGCACCACGCGCGGGCGGGTTACCCCCTTCGGTGAGCCCCGGGGCGCAAAATACGCTTCCGGAACTGCTTTCCAGAGTGTCATCACCACGCGGTCCGTTTGCCTGAGAGTTTCCGGGGTGGTTGCTCCTTCGGCGCCGGCATCAGCCGGTCTCTCCCGCGCGGGTCTCGTGTCTGTGCAAGGCAAAATGCCTCGATAACCGGCCCATATAGGCGCGCTTGTCCGCGCGCGTCAAGAAAAGTGTGAGGCCGGGCCATCGCCGCACCTTGACACCGGGCGCACGCGCACTTCTATTACATCCAGGGTTTTGTTCGGCTTTTTACGGATAACCGATGACCGAAACGGCATTGCAGCCTCTCAAAATTTTGATGTGCGCCCCGCGCGGCTTCTGCGCGGGCGTCGACCGCGCGATCCAGATCGTGGAGGTTGCGCTGGAGAAATACGGCGCACCGGTCTATGTGCGCCACGAAATCGTGCACAACCGCTTCGTGGTCGAGGACCTGAAGGCCAAGGGCGCGATCTTCGTCGAGGAGCTTGACGAGATCCCAGACGGCGATGCGCCGGTTGTCTTCTCCGCCCACGGGGTGCCGAAGTCGGTGCCGGAAGCGGCGCAGAACCGCAACATGTTCTATCTCGACGCCACCTGCCCCCTGGTTTCCAAGGTGCATGTCGAAGCGGAGCGCCATCACGAGCGCGGGCTTGAAATCATCCTGATCGGCCACGAGAGGCATCCGGAAGTGATCGGCACCATGGGCCAGCTGCCTGAAGGCGCCGTGAGCCTGATCGAAACGGCGGAGGATGCGCAAGCTTTCGAACCGCGCAACCCGGAGCGGCTCGCCTATATCACCCAGACCACGCTCTCGGTCGACGATACCCGCGCGATCGTCGATATCCTGCAGGAGCGCTTCCCGGCCATCGTCGGCCCGCACAAGGAAGACATCTGCTATGCCACCACCAACCGGCAGGAGGCGGTCAAGGCGATCGCTGAGCGCTGCGACGCGCTGATGGTGGTCGGCGCTCCGAACAGCTCGAACTCCCAGCGCCTGGTCGAGGTCGGCGCGCGGGCCGGCTGCCCGAAGGCATTCCTGGTCCAGCGGGCAAGCGAGATCGACTGGGAGGCGCTCGGGACCATCTCGACGCTCGGCATCACCGCCGGGGCCTCGGCGCCGGAGGTCCTGGTGCAGGAAGTCGTCGATGCCATGAAAGAGCGGTTTGACGTCACCGTCGAGCTGGTCAAGACGGCGGACGAACGCGTCTCGTTCAAACTGCCCCGCCAATTGCGGGTCGCTGCGGCCGAATAACCCCGGTGGCGGTCTACACCGAAGTCGCCGACGACGAGCTCGCGCGGTTCATCGCCCGCTACGATGTCGGCGAGCTCCTGTCCTACAAGGGCATCGCCGAGGGCGTCGAGAACTCCAACTACCTGGTCCACACGTCCGGCGGCTACTTCATCCTGACGCTCTACGAGAAGCGCGTCGACGCGGCGGACCTGCCGTTCTTCCTCGGGCTCATGGATCACCTGGCGGCGAAGGACCTGCCCTGCCCCACGCCCGTGCGCTTCCGCGACGGCGGCAATCTGGGCGAGCTCGCCGGACGGCCCGCGGCGCTCATCACGTTCCGCGACGGCATGTGGATCCGCCGGCCGCAGGTCGTGCACTGCGGCGAACTCGGCGCGGCCCTTGCCGCGATGCACCTCGCGGGTCTGGATTTCGGCGGCACGCGCCGCAACGCGCTCGCCTGCGCCGACTGGCCGGGCCTGTTCGCCCAGTGCCGCCAACATGCCGACGACGTCTATCCGGGCCTCGCAGGGGAAATCGAACGCGCGCTCCACCGGCTGACCGGCAAGTGGCCCGCCGACCTGCCGCAGGGCGTCATTCACGCCGACCTCTTCCCCGACAACGTGTTCTTCATCGGCGACACGCTGTCCGGCATCATCGACTTCTACTTCGCGTGCACCGAGGCGATCGCCTACGACGTCGCCATCTGCCTCAACGCCTGGTGTTTCGAGATCGACGGTTCGTTCAACATCACAAAGGCGCGCGCCCTGCTCACGGCCTATGGCAGGGTCCGGCCCCTGAGCGGGCCGGAGATCGCGGCCCTGCCGCTGCTGGCTCAGGGGTCCGCCATGCGTTTCCTGCTGACCCGGCTCTACGACTGGGTCAACACGCCGGCCGACGCGCTGGTCAAGCGCAAGGATCCGCTCGAATACCTCAAGAAACTGCGCTTCCACGGCAGTGTGGCGAGCGCCTCGGAGTACGGAATAGACACGTGAGCAACAAGGCGGCGGACGGCAGTACGGTCGAGATCTACACGGACGGCGCGTGCTCGGGCAATCCGGGTCCCGGCGGCTGGGGCGCGATCCTGATCTGGGGCGACAAGCAGAAGGAAATGAAGGGCGGCGCGCGCGAGACCACCAACAACCGTATGGAGCTGACCGCCGCGATCCGCGCGCTCGAGGCGCTCAACCGGCCGTGCACGATCGACCTGCATACGGACTCGGTCTATGTCCGCGACGGCATCACAAAGTGGATCAAGGGCTGGAAGAAGAACGGCTGGAAGACGGCCGCGAAAAAGCCGGTCAAGAATGTCGACCTGTGGCAGGACCTCGAAGCCGCACTTGAGCGCCACGACGTCACCTGGCACTGGGTCAAGGGTCACGCCGGCCACCCGCTCAACGAACGCGCGGATGAACTGGCGCGGGAGGGGATGGGAGAACTGCAGGGGGATAGACGTCGCTAAATCGGCTTTATATTCGGAAATCCAACAAATATGATACATATACTCTGATATAACTGAATTCTTATACATTATATTTTCCTATTTCACTCTCATTTCAGTTGATTACTGGATAAATTTTTGATTTAATATTATCCATGAATGTTACGGTAGACGAATCTGAATCAAAATATTGTATAGAATGCGCATCTGAAATCAGCATTTCAGCAAAAAAATGCTATTTATGCGGCGAATATCAGTCAAATTTTAAAAATGCAACGATTTATTTGACTAAAATTGCTGGTGTAGCCACCATTTTATCAGCATTATTTGTGTTTATATTTAATTCTTTGCCTGAATTAAAGAAAAATATGATTCCACGTGACGACATTGAGGTAATATCATTTATAACTGACTCTAACTTGGTTTTATTGAATCTTGGAAACAACGACATTTTCGCCAAGTTTATTGAAACTAGGCTGCTTCACGCCAACGGTGAATATTCCTCTATAACAATACCAGTACAGAAATTTGTACGAGCTGGGAGTTATCTAAATCACAAATTTGGCATAAGCCAAAATACAAAACCTAATAAAGATGAAGACAATTGGGAAACTGTGGGAACAAATGAAAAAATGTTCACAAAAAGATGGGTGGAAATAGTTAATAAAGCAATCATTCAAAGAAATAAATGTTATAAAATATCAGTTAGAGATATTGATGATCCTCAATATTTGCAGATAAAATCACATTATGATAAAGATTCAGAAGTCAATTTGATGACTGTCAATCATAATGCCTTACTTCACTACTATTCTTTCGGCAGAAAGAAATCTTACATGCAGAAATTTGATGTAATTGGCATTGTCTATAAGAGACCGACTATCAAGTGCTGATCGTGGGAATCATAAATCTGAAACAATTGTTTCTTGGTGAGCGCTCCTCCAAAAACTGAATCAAAGACGACGCGGACACCCGCTCAACGAATGCGCGGATGAGCTGCGCGGGAGGGAATGCGGGGTTGCGCGGTCGATTAGACGTCCCAAAAATAGCAGTAAAGGAAGCCCATATCGCCCAGCATGCGATGGTCGATGCAATTCATGCTAAAATTAGATCACGATGCCCGAACCAAAGATTCAATTCATTATCGAGAACCTGCAGGAAAACCTTGAAGTCGAAGTCAAGAATTGGCTCAAAGGGCTTCGGCACAATGCGGAGAATGCAAAACTTGCTAAGGAGATTATCGCCTTAGCCAATCACGGCGGTGGCTATGTTTTCATTGGCTTCGATGAGGAGCCAACCGGACACCCGGAACTTTCGCCCAGCGCTGGTGAGCTTGAAGCTTTTTCACAAGACAACATCGCGTCAATTGTCGACCGTTACGTTACGCCGCCATTTCAGTGTTCAGTTGACTTCCATCAACCCGAAGGCTCTCAAATCTCTCACCCCGTCATAACTGTACCGGGAGGGCATAGGACGCCCGTGTGGGCTGCACGGCAAAGCCCTGATGGCGGAAGAACGCTCCAAGTAGGCACTGTTTACGTCAGGCGTCCTGGAGGAAGTAGCGAACCGGCTCGCACCCAAGATGATTGGGAGAAACTCATTGATCGCCTAGTTGCCGCTCGTCAAGCCGACATGCTGGGCGCTATCCGTGAGATTCTCAATCCTTCGGCAAAATTACTCACTGAGAAAGAAGAAGAAGACGTCAAAGACTGGCAATCTGAAAGTTACGGCGAATGGCAGAATATCATCAGTCAGTTTGAAGCTGACGATCCGCGCCGCTTGGAGCGTGGCCACTGGACAGTATCGTTTTCGATCAATCCATTTGATAAGCCGGAACTCAACCGACTTAACGAGGCGCTCGAACGCGAGATGCCAAAGCTTTCAGGATGGCCACCCTTTACCTACATACATCGCGATCCTGTTAGACCGCGTGCACAAGGCGATCTCATCACGTCCTACCTAGGTGGACTGGAACCAGGTGAACAACCACAGAATAGAAGGCATGCCGACTTTTGGCGCGTTTCGCGCATTGGCAAAGGGTTCATGTTGCGGCCCATGCAAGAAGACCGAAACGAGTATGCCAGTAACACCATTCCTCGTGTTGAAGGGCCATTTTTCGATTGGGTCTTACCCATCTATCGTATGACCGAGGTGCTCAAGTTCATCGAAGCGCTAGGCGTGCGATTTGCGCCTGAAAGCGCCGCGTTTGAACTCTCCCTCAGCTACTATCACACCACCGGCCGATGGCTACGGCAGTCCACGTTCAAATACCATTTGGATGATGGCGCTACCTGCCATGTCGATCATTTGCAGAGTAGCATTGGCGCCCAACTCTCAGAAATCTCAACGAACATGGAAGAATTGGTGTTTGCGCTACTTTCACCTATCTACGAGCAATTTGATTTCACCCGGCTGCCGCGACCGCTCGTAACAAATGTTGTCGCAGAGGCTTTGGCGTATCCGCGGTAAACGAAGCCAGTGCCGCTAGTTGCGACCCGCTTCGAGATCAAAGAACGATACAAGGATCCGGCTTCCAACTATCTTCTCCGGCGCGACCCTTGAACGCCAACATTGGTCGCCGTCTCCACCTATGATATGCACGGTCATGGGCCGCAGCGGGGGATTCTGCGCGCCCAAGGGGACAGAACTGCTGGGAGGGGGGTCCCGTGAATCGCATTGGTCCGATCCTGTTTGTGCTCGCCGTCGCGGCGGGCAGTCCGTCGCATTCGAAAGTCGCGAACGGCGGCACTGACGCATTGTTCCTGAGCTGCTCGAAGCTTTTCCGCAATGCCGCTGCCCTGGCGGACGATATGAAGCGATCGGAAATCCAGGCCAGGCCCGGCAACGCCAAACTGAGGGCGTTGCGCTCCGACTTAAGACGGGAAGAAAAAGAGGCCAGGCGCCTGCAAAAGATCGCCGACGTCATGCGCAACAGCGACAGCGTGCAGGCGAAATACAACCGCGCCGTTGATCGCTACAACACGGCGCTTGACCGGTACGAACGGCACCGTGCGCGTGTCGACAGGATGCGTCAGGGCTATGAACGCATGAAACGCGTGCGCGATTCCACCTTGCGCAGGGCAAGGAGTAAATGCGACGGCAACTGGAACACGGCGATCCTGGTGCGGCATTGCGGGTCCGGAGACAGCAGTCACAGGCACTTCTGTTCCGGGTTCAAGGGACTCAGCAAGCTGCAGAAGCCCGATCAGAACAAGGCGGTTGCGGCTACGACGCAGACACCGCGCAAACGGGCGCCCCGCGTCAGGGACCGGCTGAACTGCCAGGACAACGATCCGGACCGCAGGATCCGCGGTTGCGGGCGCCTGATCGCGTCGGGGGCCCTTAGCGGCAACAAGCTGGCCGATGCCCACTTCAATCGCGGCAATGCCTTTGCCGTGAAAGGCCATTACGATCTCGCCATCGCAGACTACGACCGCGCCCTCGCGCTGAAGCCGAAGGCCAAGCAGATCCGCCTCAACCGGCGCGCCGCTCTCCTCAAAAAGAGCAAGCGCACGCGGCCCGCCCAGCCGAAAGCGGCCAAGCCGCGCAGCACGGCCGCCGCGTCCCGAACCGCCGCCCGCGCGCCCGTGTCCGACTGCGACCGGCTGGCGGCGCACGAGGACGACTCCAGCCGGGTGACGGCCGCCGTCAGTTTCAAGCAGATCAACGGAAACCGGGCCGTGCGCGCCTGCAAGGCCGCCATCAGGACCCACCCGAATGAAGGGCGGTTTCACGCCTATCTGTCACGGGCCTACGGTGCCATCGGCGATCATGAGCTTTCCATGTACCACGCCCGCCGGTCGGCGGAGACCGGTTACGCGTTCGGCTTTCACTATGTCTACATTCACTACGCCAACAACATGGGCGTGAAGAAGGACCTGGTGAAGCAGTTCAAGTGGAGTAAGGCGGCCGCGGAGAGGCGCTTGCCCGTCGGAATGCACAATCTGGCCTACGCCTACCGGACGGGCGAAGGCACGCGCAAGAACCTGCGCAAGGCCGAGCGGTGGTTCCGCATGGCGATCCTCGGCGGTTACGACAAGTCACACTGGCAACTGGGGCTGGTCTACGAGGAAGGGATCGGCGGCAAGCCGGATCTCGAACGCGCCGCACATCACTACCAGATCGCTGTCCGGAAGGGCATAAAGGAGGCCCGCAAGGCGCTGGCGCGCGTGAGGGCCAAGCAGAGCTGAAACCGGCTTCAGGCCGGCTGCAGCCAGGCTTTCAGATAGGGAACCAGCGTCTCCTCGATCGACCGGGCATCGTGAAGGGCGCAGAACCTGACGGCCATGGCCTGGAAAATGAAGGCCTGAACCCCTTCCGCCTTGAGTTCGTCCGATATGTCATCGCGGAACCGCGCGCTCGACAGCCAGCGCCCAAATATCTCGACCTGCCGCCTGAATGACGCCGCAATATGACCGGGCTCTTCCACGGCCGCGGCACCCGAATAGCGCAGGATCACATCGAACACGTAGCGCTCGCAGGTCATGAACTCGAGCAGGGGCATGAGCGCCTTGGCCATCTTCTCGACCGACCGGGGCGGCGGAAGAGCTTCCAGACCGTCCAGATGGGCATCGATGCGGCCACCTATGATGAGGTCCATCAGCGCATCCTTGTCGCTGAAATGCGCAAAAAAAGTGCCCTTGGCCGTGCCGGCCCGCAGCACGACCTCTTCCACGCGCAGCGCTTCAAACCCTGCCCGGCCGATAATTTCTTCGGCGGCAGCGACGAGCCGCGCGCGCGTTTCCAGAGTCCGCTTCTGAACAGGTCTTCCCATACCCGTTCTTCACAGAAAATATGACCGCGGTCAACTTTTTTATTGACCATGGTCAATTTCATTCCTAAATAACTGACCACGGTCAATTTCGGAGCGGATCATGACACACAAGCGCATCTACATCCTGAACGGGCACCCGGCGGAGACGTCGAAACGGGCCGCTGGGGACATGCGGCCGGTGTCGCTGGAACGCGGCGTTTCCAAGCATGCCGAGGGCTCCTGCCTGGTGCGTTTCGGCGACACCCATGTCCTGTGCACCGCCAGCCTTGAGGAGAGATTGCCGCCATGGCTGCGCGGTGGCGGCCGCGGCTGGGTTACCGCCGAATATGGCATGCTGCCGCGCGCCACCGGCGAACGCACGCGCCGCGAAGCCGCTGCCGGCAAGCAAGGCGGTCGCACCATCGAGATCCAGCGCCTGATCGGCCGCTCGCTACGCACCGTCGTCGACCTGCCGGCGCTGGGCGAACGCCAGATCACGATCGATTGCGACGTGATTCAGGCCGACGGGGGCACCCGCACCGCGTCGATCACCGGCGCCTGGGTGGCGTTGCGCGATTGCATTGAATGGATGCGTTCCCGCGATATGGTGACCAAGCCGGTGATCACCGATCACGTCGCCGCCGTCTCCTGTGGCATCTTCCGCGGACTGCCGGTCGTCGACCTCGACTATCTCGAGGATTCGGAAGCCCACACCGACGCCAATTTCGTCATGACCGGCTCGGGCGGGATCATCGAAATCCAGGGCACCGCCGAGCGCGAACCGTTCAGCGAGGCCGAGTTTGCCACGCTTCTCGGTTTGGCGCGCGCCGGCGTCGCCCATCTCGTCGAATTGCAGAAACTCGCTATTCTATGAGGCAGCCGATTGATTCGCCCGCTTGAGAAAGGCGAGACCCTGGTGGTTGCCAGCCACAATCCCGGCAAGGTCCGCGAGATCGACGAACTGATTGCGCTCTACGGGTTCAAGTCGGTGTCCGCCGCGGCGCTCGCCCTGCCCGAGCCCGAAGAGACCGGAACGACATTCGAAGAGAACGCGCGCATCAAGTCGCTTGCGGTGGCGACGCGTTCCGGCCGGCCGGCTCTGTCCGACGATTCCGGTCTCGTCGTCGATGCGCTGGGTGGCGATCCCGGCATCTATTCGGCGCGCTGGGCCGGCGCCGGCAAGGATTTCGCCCAGGCGATGCGCCTGGTCGAGGAGCGATTGCAGGAGGCCGGCGCGACGGCCGCGGCGAATCGCACGGCGCGTTTCGTCGCCGTGCTGTCGCTCGCTTTTCCCGACGGAAGCTCGGAAGAGTTTCGCGGCGCCGTCGAGGGAACCATCGTTTGGCCGCCGCGCGGCGACAACGGCTTCGGCTACGATCCCATGTTTCTTCCCGATGGCCACGAGCGCACCTTCGGTGAAATGACGGCCGAGGAAAAACATGGTTGGGACGGTAAGGCCGACGGCCTTTCCCATCGCGCCCGCGCTTTCGCCCTTTTTGCTCGCTCACGGCTCGAGCGGCCATGACGCGCAACCGCGAGCCGGGCTTCGGCGTCTACGTCCACTGGCCCTTTTGCGCGGCCAAATGCCCCTATTGCGACTTCAACTCGCATGTCCGCCACCAGGCGCCGGACGAGAAACGATATGCCGCCGCCTTTGCCAGGGAGATCGAAACGGCCGCAGCGCGGACGCCGGGACGAACGGTGTCGACCATCTTCCTCGGCGGCGGTACGCCGTCTCTGATGGCGCCTGAAACCGTCGGTGCCATCCTCGATGCGATTGCCGCCCGCTGGTCGGTCGCGGCCGATGCCGAGGTGACGCTCGAAGCCAATCCGTCGAGCGTCGAGGCGGCGCGCTTTCGCGGCTATCGCGCCGCCGGCGTCAACCGCGTGTCGCTCGGCGTTCAGGCGCTGAATGATGACGATCTGAAATTCCTCGGCCGCCTGCACAATGTCGAGGACGCCCTGCAGGCGGTCGAGATCGCCCGGCAGATCTTTCCCCGCCTGTCCTTCGATCTCATCTATGCGCGTCCCGACCAGACGCCGAACGCATGGGCGAACGAACTGAAATCTGCGATCGCCCGTTCCGCCGACCATCTGTCGCTCTATCAACTCACCATCGAACCCGACACGCCGTTCCACGCATTGCATGCCGCCGGCAGACTGAAGACGCCTGACGAGGAAACCGCTGCGGCGCTCTATCGCGTGACCCAGGAGGTCTGCGAGGCGGCCGGTCTACCGGCCTATGAGATCTCCAATCACGCCGTCCCGGGCGCCGAGTGCCGGCACAATCTCGTCTACTGGCGATACGGCGAGTATGCCGGTATCGGGCCCGGCGCCCATGGCCGCCTCGTCGACGAGACGGCGCGCCATGCCACGATCAACGAAGCGGTGCCCGAAACCTGGCTGGAGAAAGTCGAGTCGTGGGGGGATGGACTCCTCCATGACGATCCATTGACCTGCGAGGAGGAGGGCGACGAGATGCTGCTCATGGGCCTGCGACTGGCCGAAGGCATCGATCTCGCCCGTTACCGTGACATCGCTCGCCGCGAGTTGGATCCGGGCCGGCTGTCCGATCTCGTCGCCCACGGCATGGTCGAGGAGACGGCTGGTGAACGCGTGCGCGCCACCCGCGCCGGCTTTTTCGTTCTCGACGCGGTGGTGGCCGATCTGGCGGCCTAGAAATTGCCGGTCGCGTGTCGGCACTGGCAGCCCGCCGCCAGCGTTAGGACATACGCCGGCACCTGATCGGTCGCAGGGTTCCGTCGATGCATCCGACAATGTCCTGGCCTGCCCGGACCCGTAATCGCCATGACACGTCGGTATGCTTGCAATATCGTGGGGCACAGCGTCTCGATCGAGCATCGCGTGGCGAACGTCTATAGGCGGGGACCGGATGGCTGGAGGCTCCAGCTTCATCACACCGATCTCTCTCCCGCGTTGCTTGAGGTTCTGGCTAAGCTACGAGCGACGACCTGACATCGGATTTTAAGCGACGATGCGTTTAGGTTGACCCGCAGAGGCTGCGCCATACCTCACCGTCGTCGCCCATGACGCGACCATCTATTCCGTGACGCCGATCGGCGGCAGGCGATGGCGACGTTTCGCTCGCGTTTGACACCGATGCCAGAACCGTTCGCGCTGATGCTGTTGATACGGAACGGAATGGCTCGGCGCGTCACGCGCGCCGATGACGGTCGTGTTAGTCGCCCGTCAAAAAGCGTTCTGAAGCGCTAACTTTGGTGCGATTGCGGCCCAGATTGCCGCGATAATTTTGCGCAAAATCTCCCTGAACCATCTCAGGATGAGGCGCAGGTTGTAGCCGATGGCGCTGAGCACTGCGTTTGCGCGATCGCCGTCACGTCCATGCAGGAAGTTACGATCCAGGTGGCCGTCGGTCTTGGCATGGCCGATAACGGCCTCGATCGCCGATCGTCGTCGCAATTCCCGCTTGATTTGGCCGTGCACGCCGCGCTTCTGACCGGACCGGAAAACCCGGTGCGGGTTGTCAACGTCATGGCCGCGATAGCCTTTGTCGACATAGATGCGTTCGATATGGCGCCCAGTGAGCGCTTCGGTCTCCTCGACGACCTGTTTGAGCGTGTGCCCATCATATGGATTTCCATGGAATGCCTTGGCGTGGAGGATGAACTGACCGCCCTTGCAGCGTTTGTTGGTGGTCGTGATCGACACTTTGCATCCAAACTCATAGGGCTTATGAGCCTTTCCCTTGCCAATGCACTCGGTCTCCGGCGCATGCCAGGAATAGAGCTTCCAACCCCGCTGTTTCTGCTTCTGGCTGCGGATTTGCCTGGCCTTCATCAGGGCAAGGGCGAAGATGGCATGGAGGTCTTCGTCGTCGCCGATCTTGCGGGTGATATCGCGGGTCAGGCGGCCGAGCCGGGTGCGCAGGAACTTCAGTTGGCGATTGAAGCGCTTGAACTGCTTGGCGTGGCTATAGCGCCCGGCCATCATCGCCGCCTTCTTGGCGACCCTTATGTAGGACTGCCTCAGGGTGACACCATGTTGCTTGGCCAACTTGCCGAGCTGTTCGATGGCGGTGAGCAGCAGCTTTGCGTCCGTCGGGAAGGTGACATCCTTGGGCTGCACAGTGGTGTCGACCGTGACACGGGCCATGTCGTCTTTCTTCAGGGCGCCGGTGTCATGGGCCACTCGAAGCGTCTCGGCGAGCAGACGGTCCAACCGGTCGCCGATGCGCTTGCGCCAGTGGGTCATGTCGGAACGCACGTGCGGCAGCTCGTGCTGGAAGAATTCCTCGCCAGTGAAGAACTGGAAGTAGGGATCGTGGATCCAGCGTTTGCATAC
>CBDHYJ010000049.1:0-109964 GCA_965275905.1 Hyphomicrobiales bacterium
GAACAACCGCGTCCTCGAACTTCAGCAGCTTGTCGACGGCTGGCAGGTCGTGACCGAACAGGGCACCGTCACCTGCGAGCATGTTGTCAATGCCGGTGGCCTCTGGGCCAAGCAGGTCGGACGCATGGCGGGCATCGAGTTGCCGGTGTCGCCGCTCGAGCATCACTACCTCCTGACCGAGACCATTCCGGAAGTGGCCGCGCTTGATCAGGAACTGCCCCTGGTCGTGGACCTCGAGGGCTTCACCTACATGCGCCAGGACCAGCAGGGCATGCTGTTGGGCATTTACGAGATCAATCACAAGCACTGGATGATGGACGGCGCGCCCTGGGACTACGGCATCGAGCTGCTTCAGGAGGATATCGACCGGATCGAGAACGAGCTGCGGCTCGGTTTCGAGCGCTATCCCGTCCTGCAAGAGGCCGGCGTCAAGAACTGGATCAACGGCGCCTTCACGTTCTCGCCCGACGGCAACCCTCTCGTCGGCCCGGTGCCCGGAAAGCGCGGTTACTGGTGCGCCTGCGCGGTAATGGCTGGTTTCCTCCAGGGCGGCGGCGTCGGCAAGAGCCTTGCCGAGTGGATGATAAACGGCGAACCCGAGGCCGATGTCTACGGCATGGACGTCGCGCGTTACGGACCTTTCGCGGAGAACAAGCGCTACATCCGCGAGACGACCGGTCAGTTCTACACGCGCCGTTTCGTGATGACCTATCCCAACGAACAGCTTCCGGCCGGCCGGCCGCTCAAGACGTCGCCCGCGCATGACGCCATGACGGCAGCGGGCGCTTTGTGGGGCTGCAGTTGGGACACGGAAGTGCCGCTCTACTTCGCGCCCCAAGGTTTCGAGGAGACGCCGTCTCTCAAACGCTCCAATGCGTTCGACATTGTTGGCGATGAGTGCCGCATGGTGCGCTCCGGCGTTGGCCTGCTGGACATCAGCGCCTTTTCACGCTTCGAGGTGACCGGGCCGAACGCCGAAGATTGGCTCAACCGGACCATGGCGAGCAGGCTGCCGGGACCGGGCCGCGCGCGCCTGGCGCCGATGCTGGCGTCGACCGGCAAGCTCAAGGGCGATCTCACCATTTTCAACTGGGGCGACGGCACCTGGTGGATCATGGGCTCCTATTACCTGCGCGCCTGGCACATGCGCTGGTTCGCCGACCACATGATGGAGGGCGTGACGATCCGCGACCTCGGCGAGGAGATGGTCGGGTTCTCGCTCGCCGGGCCGAAGTCCCGGGACGTCATCGCCGCAATCGCCGAACAGGACGTTTCCACTCTTGGTTTCATGGGGTGCGGAGAATTCGACATCGGACTCGTGCGCGGCAAGGTAGGCCGGCTCTCTGTCGCCGGTGAGCTCGGATACGAGATCCACTGCCGAATGGGCGATCACGTGACATTGCGCCGGACCCTGCTTGAGGCCGGTGCCGAACACGGCATCGGCGAATACGGTTTCAATGCGCTGCTCAGCCTGCGGCTGGAGAAGAGCTTTGGCATCTGGTCGGCGGAGTTCACGCAAGGCTACACACCCGGCATGACGGGCATGGATCGCTGGATCGACTGGCAGAAGGAGGATTTCGTCGGGCGCGAGGCGGCAATGGCTGAACGTGATGGCGACGGGCCGGCCCAGGTGCTGGTGACGCTCGAAATCGATGCGACGGACGCGGACGCCAGCGGCTTTGAGCCGATCTGGCAGGATGGTGCCCGCGTCGGATTCGTCACATCAGGCGGTTACGGGCACACGGTCGGCAAGTCTCTGGCCATGGCGCTGGTCAACCGTGACGTTTCGGCGGTCGATACGGGACTTGCCGTCCACGTCGTCGGTGCCGAGCGTACGGCCCGGATCATAACGCCCTCGCCGTATGACCCTGAAGGGAAGGCAATGCGGGGATGACCGCGCCCACGATTGACGCGCCGGCCGGCCGGCGGCGGCGGCGCGGTTCGCGGGCAGACGCGGGCGGCGGGCCGCGTGTGGTCGATTACCGCAATCTGCGCAACCCGTTTCCCCCGGTGCCGGTCTTCTCGGAGGATCGCGTCCAGGCGATTCACGAGAATGCCCTGCGCGTGCTTGAGGAGCTTGGCATAAAGGTCCTGCTGCCGGCGGCGCGGCAGCGGTTCGAAGCGGCCGGTGCCCGCGTTGATGAAGACTCCGAAATGGTCTTTATCGGCCGGGACATCGTGGAGGAGGCGCTCGCTACCGCACCCCGTAGCATCGATCTCAAAGCCGGTGCTGCGCATCGCGATCTTAAGCTCGAACTTGGGGTGCTGACCTTTCAGACCGGGGCGGGGGCGCCCCATGCCACCGATCTCGAACGCGGGCGAAGGCCGTCGACGGTATCCGACTTTGAGGAACTGGTGCGGCTGACCCAGCACTTCGATGTCCTGCATATGCTGAACCCGTCCGTCGAGCCGCAGGACGTGGCCCTGAACCTGCGTCATTACGCAACCACCCGCGCGCAACTGACGCTGTCGGACAAGTTTCCGTTCGTGTTTTCGCGCGGCACGCCCCAGGTCGCGGACACATTCGAGATGATTCAGGCGTTCCGCGGCGCAAGCGATGATGAATTCCGTGCCGCGCCGCATTGCTACACCATCATCAACACCAACTCGCCGCGCCAGATCGACATTCCGATGGCTCAGGGGCTCATCGATTTTGCTCAAGCCGGCCAGATATCGATCGTCACGCCTTTCTGTCTGATGGGCGCCATGGCCCCGGTCACGGTGGCCGGCGCGCTGACGCTCAGTCATGCCGAAGCCCTCGCGGCGATCGCCCTGACCCAGGTCGTCCGTCCGGGCGCTCCGGTCTGTTACGGCGCATTCGCCTCGAGCGTCGACATGAAATCCGGCGCGCCGGCATTCGGGACGCCTGAACAGGTGAAGGCCAATCTGGGGGCAGGACAGCTTGCCCGGCTGATTGGTCTGCCCTGGCGCTGTGCTGCTGGTTCGGCGGCCAACATCAATGACGCCCAGGCCGCCAACGAAACGCAGATGAGCGCCTGGTCGGCCGTGCTGGCCGGGGCGACGGTGCTGATCCATGGCGCGGGCTGGATCGAGGGCGGCCTGTCAGTGAGCTACGAAAAACTCATTACGGATCTTGAGACCCTGCAGATATTCGCGGAATTGTGCGTGGCCCCGGAAAGCGACGACGCGGCGCTCGCCTGGGATGCATTGGCTGAAGTGCAGCCCGGCGGACACTTCTTCGCGGCCGGCCACACCATGGAGCGCTATCAGTCGGCCTTCTACGAACCGCTCGTGGCGGACTGGTCAAACATCGGGGCGTGGACCGAACGGGGCTCCCGTGACGCCAGCACCCGCGCAACCGAAATCTGGAAGCGTATCCTCGATACCGAAACCGGACCGGAAGTCGACGGCGGCAAGGTTGCCCAACTCGACGCGTTCATTGCCAGGCGCACGGAGGAGGGCGGCGCCCCTCCGGAGAGCTGATCGCGATGACAACCGGGAGAGTGACACCGCTGTTGCATCGGGACGATCCGGAAAAAGATCCGCTCGTCGGCAACGTCAAGGTGACGCGGGAGGACTGGATCAACGTCGCCATGGATGTGCTGATCAGCGAGGGCGTCGACGAAGTCAAGGTGAAGCCTCTCGGCGAACGTCTCGGCGTGTCACGGTCAAGCTTCTACTGGTACTTCAAGAGCAGGCAGGATCTTCTGGATACGCTCCTGGAGCACTGGCAGTCGGTCAACACGGCCGCGATCGTAAAGCTGGCGGGAGAACCGGCACCGTCTATTACGGCGGCCGTGTGCAACGTCTTCCGGTGTTCGGTGAATCCGGAGCTGTTCAACACGCGGCTGGATCTGACCGTGCGCGACTGGGCGCGCCGCTCGGGCGCGGTCCGGCGTGTTCTTGACCAGTCGGATCAGGCACGCCTTGGCGCCCTGACGGAGATGTTCGAGCGATTCGACTATCCGCCGCTGGAGGCCGAAACCCGGGCGCGGATCCTCTATTTCATGCAGATCGGATACAATTCCGCGGAGTTGGGCGAACCGCTCGAGGAACGGCTCAAGCGGCTGCCCAGCTATCTGCTGGGTTTCACCGGGCGGGAGCCTCTCCGTGAGGAAATCGAGGAGTTCAACAACTACGCCGCAACGATCATCGAGGGCGCGTAACGTTTACCGGGATAACGAGACCCGGGCCTCGCACGATCTCGCTCACCGCCAATAGTTGTTCGCCGCCGCGACCGTCTGGAAGTTGAGTGCGATGACCTGCGACGCCTTGGTCAGGCTGTCAGGATTGTTTTCATAGATCGGACGCATCCGTTTCCGCGCCTCGTCGTCGGGCTGGGTCTTCTTGACGCCTACCCGCGACATCAGGATCGCCAGATCGTAGCCCTCCTCGGGCGTCTTCGTGATCAGGGTGGGTAGCCAGGACATCGCAATCTCCTCATTCAATCGTATCGCGTCCGGACAGCCCGCTGCGGAACCGGACGGTTGGTTTCTGAAATTCAGCTGCCAGTCTAGCCGGCTGTTGCGTCGAGCTGCAGCACGTCGACAAGCGCCGGACGGCGGTCGAGCAGGTCGGCCAGGGTGTATTTGTCGAACACCGCGAAAAACGCCTCGTGAGCTTCGCGGAACATCCGCCGCGCCGCGCAGGCGGTGGTGATGATGCACTTGTTCTCCGGGCCGAAACACTCGACCAGCGCTCCGAAGCCCTCGATCTCGCGCATGACCGCGCCAAGATTGATCTCCGCCGGGCGCGTGGCCAGCATCAGCCCGCCGGCGCGGCCTCTCGTTGTCTTGAGAAAACCCGCTTGCGAGAGTTTCCAGACCACTTTCGTGAGATGGCTCTTCGAGATCCGGTAGCGTCTGGCGATGTCCTCGATGCGGCTTGGCTCATCGCCGCGAAGGCCCGCGAAGATGAGGACTCGAAGAGCATAGTCCGAATGTGTGGTGACCCTCATGGCGTCACATCACGAGCGCGACAATCGCCCAGATCCATAAGGGGGCGGGGACCGCTACCCAGACGAGGCCAAGAACCAGGCCCTGATAAAGGCGTGTCTGTGTCATGATCATTTACTCCTGTCCTCACGAGGTCAGATAAGGCCGGCGGCCCGCGCGGCGGTTCCCAGGAAGAACACGCCGTAGCCGATGACGAATGCCACTTGAACCGACCGGATCAGCGTGCGGCCGACCGGGTCGCGAGTGGTGATCTCGAATGCCGGCCGCGGATCCGCATTCAACGCCGCGTAGGCGAGGAAGATGACGAAGAAGCCGACGGTGGCCAGTTGGGCCAGAATTACGATCGTCAGCATGGCGGTTTCCCTTCTGCAAGCGTGTCTGTTTTTCTAATAACATTCATATAATATGAATGTTTAATTTGTCAATGGGTTTGTGGCGCGACAACACGAAACGCGCCCGAATTCACCCAAGCGCTTTCTTTGGTGCCGGAGCAGCTTCGCCCCTGGTGAGGCGGAATCTGTTCGAAAGGGAAGTCCGACCCCTGGCCTGGTCGTCGTCGCGGATCACCATGAGGCCGCCGGCCCCAGCGGCACGATGCCGGAAGGGTTCAGTGCCTTGACGGAATAGTATCCCGTCTTGACGTGATCGAAATTGACGGTCTCAGAGATGCCGGGCAGTCGATACATGCACTCGGTATAGGCCGACAGTCCGGGGTAGTCGGCGACACGCCGCAGGTTGCACTTGAACAGCCCGAAATAGGCCGCGTCGAACCGGACGAGCGTCACGAAGAGCCGGATATCACTCTCGGTCAGCCGGTCGCCAAGGAGATAGGTGCGCCCATCGGCAAGCCGGTCCTCCAGGCTGTCGAGCACCCCGAATACGCCGTTGAATGCCTCTTCGTAGGCGTGTTGCGACGACGCGAAGCCTGCCTTGTAGACGCCGTTGTTCAGGCTCTCGTACAGCTCGGCATTCAGCGTATCGATGTCCGTTCTGAGGTCGGCGGGGTAGAGATCGACCGATGCGTCGCCGAACGCGTCGAATGCCGCGTTCAGCATGCGCACGATGTCCGCGGACTCGTTATTGACGATCGTGTTCTGCTGTTTGTCCCACAGCACGGGAACGGTGGCGCGGCCGGTAAAATTCGAATCCGCGCGGCTGTACAGCTCGTGCACGTATGTGGCGCCGTTCAAGGTATCGGCATCCGCGCCCGGATAGGCCCCGAAGCGCCAGCCCTGCTCGGTCAGCGAAGGTTCGACGATCGAAACACTGATGACGTCTTCGAGTTTCTTCAGCTTCCGTACCATCAGCGCCCTCGAGGCCCACGGGCAAATCAGTGCGGCGTAAAGGTGGTACCGGCCCGGTTCAGCTCTGAAGCCGCCATCGCCGGTCGGCCCCGGGCTTCCGTCGGCGGTGACCCAATGGCGAAAGCTCGAAATCTGCCGGACGAAACGGCCTTGTTCGTCCTTCGACTGCACAGGCTGCCAGTCCTCGGTCCATTTGCCTTCTACAAGCATGGTGCGCTCCTCGTTCCTTGAACGTGTGGTGGAAACCGGGCGGCGGGCGTTGACCTCCCGCCAGCCCGGGAATTGATGGTCAGGCTCTTGCCCGCTTGAGACCGGTCAAAGACTCGGAGCGCAGGGCATAAGCGCCGTCACCGAGCAGGGCCTGTGTGACAAGGGCGACGATCCAGAAGGCCGGAAACTCCCATCCGCCGCCTTCGTTTGAGAACAGCCAGCCTTTGTCGCCATGGGCGAACACGATGGCTCCGACGAGAATGGGAACGAGCGCAAGCGAAACCCATCGTGTGAAGACGCCGGCGATAAGCGCCGCACCGCCGACGAGTTCGGCAGCAATCGTCAGATAGGCGAACAGTCCCGGCAGGCCGAGGGATTCGAAGAATGCCACGGTGCCGGCAGGCGTAAACACCAGGACCTTGAGCAGGCCGTGGGCAATAAACAGGGTTCCGAGTGACACGCGCAGGGTGAGCGCTGCGTAGGGTGCGGTGTTTTGATCAATCACGGTCAGGGTCCTCCATTCCAGATGTGCGGTTAATGCGGGTCGCCGGCGGTTCGGGCGGCTCTCTGGAAAATGGGGATGGCCGGATCATTGATAAATTGGTTAGTTGAGAAAAGATTATCAACAATATATTGATAATTGATGGATACGATTGTTGGCATGCGCACGTTTGCAGCGGTGGTGGAATCCGGCTCGTTCACTGCGGCCGCCGGACGGCTCGGCATATCCACGGCACTCGCCAGCAAATATGTCGGAAAGCTCGAAGACCGACTGGGCGTCCGGCTCTTGAATCGTACGACGCGCTCGCTGACATTGACCGAGCTGGGACGGGTCTATTTTGAACAGGCCCTGCAGGTGATCGAAGACTTCGACACGCTGGAAGCCGCCATCCAGGACAAGCGCTCCTCACCGGGCGGAAGCCTGATTGTGTCCGGACCCGCGACTTTCGGGGAGATGTTTCTCACACCCGCCGCCTCGAAGTTCCTCGACGCATTTCCGGGCATCAGTATCGACCTCCGCCTGACCGACCGCTTCGTGAATTTGGTCGATGAAGGGATTGACCTTGCCATCCGCATTGGCGAGCTCAGGGATTCGAACCTTATAGCGCGGCGACTGGCGTCATCCCGCATCGCGATTTGTGCCACACCGGAGTATCTCGACCGGTCCGGTGTCCCGCTCGAGCCTGCAGAACTGGTGAATCACAACTGCATTCTGGACACAAACCTGCGGAGCAGCGACGACTGGCCGTTCCTGATCGAAGGGCAACGGCGGACGGTCAAAGTCTCCGGCCGGTTTTCGGTCAACAGCGCGCGTGCCGCCCGTAATGTACTGCTTACCGGAAATGCGATCGGTCTGATCCCCGCGTACGTCGTCGGAGAAGATATTCGCGCCGGACGGCTGGTCGAAATTCTTAAGCCCTACAGGCTTCCCGACGACGGAATTCACGCCGTTTATCCTCATAAACGGCATATCGCGGTGAAGGTCCGGGCGTTCATCGACTTTCTCGCCTCCGAATTCGCATCCATGTCAGCGGCGTAGTCGTCTCGATAGGTAGCTCGTATTTTCCCGAACGGGAGCGGGACCGTGGTGCTGCGGTCCACTTTGAACTATCATGCCCCAGGGTCTTCAACACCAATCCGAAAGATGCCGGCAGACTCAGACACGGTCGGGGGCGAACATCCGGAAATCACGAACGATGAGGCGCGGGAAGCGCTGTCGCGCGTTCTGGCGTCTGACGGCTTTGTTTCGTCACCCCAGCTTCAGAAGATCCTCGGATACATCATCGGAGAGTATCTGGCCGGTCGTGCGGACCAGATAAAGGCCTATTCGATTGCCGTCGATGCCATGGATCGACCGAGTTCCTTCGATCCGCAGTCCGATCCGGCCGTTCGTGTCGAGATGCGCCGTCTTCGCGTCGCCCTGGAGGTTTATTACGGCCGCGCAGGCGCTGATGATCCCGTCCGTATCGAAGTGCCGAAAGGGTCCTACAGACCGGTACTCGGCCGCACGCCCGAATCTCCGGTTGAGACGGTGGATGATGTCCTCGAAGAACTTGCAAGCAAGGCCGACACCGGCCCGGGCCTGAGATCGCCGCTGGCGATCGCCGTCGTGCTGGTCGTTCTGGCGGCGATGGGCGCGGTTTCGCTGTTCTTTGTCCATCGGACCGGTGTCCCGGAAAAGGCTGGTAATGACTTCGGCGCACCCCTGGTCGATGTGTTGGCGTTTGGCTCGGTCTCCGGCAGCGACGAAGGCCGGAGGCTTGCAGAGGGCGTGCGGCACCAGCTGGTGTCGGATCTGTCTCACTTCCGGACCATCCGCGTTCGCGCGCGGACACCGAAGGATACAAACGGCAGCCGGACACGGCGCTTGACGGACCCCGACTATCAGATCACCGGATCGGTCCTGAGGACGGACGAGAATATCCAGATGACTGTCGCGCTGGTCGATATGGCAACCGGGCAGCTGATCGGCAGCGACACGCTCCGGGTACCCGCCAGTGACGCGGGGTTTTATGACCTGATGGTCAGGGGCGTTCGCTCGGTGGTCGCGAACATCGCCAGTCCGGGCGGACTGCTGCAGTCGGAGGCCATGAAGCGGCTCGACGAACGGCTGAAGAGCAGCGGCAATGCGGAAACGACGAGCTACGAGTGTGTCATCCTCTTTCACGCCTATGATCTCGGAAAGAGAGAGACGGACGGAGCGGCGGCACGGGACTGTCTGAGGCGGTTCACCGAAGCGGACAGCCGGAACAGCTCCGTCTGGGCGGCGCATGCATTCATGCTCTTCCTCGACTGGACCAGATTGAAGGATCAGTCCGATCCGGCGCTTCTCGAACCTGCCCTGGCAGCGGCGGGCAAGGCAATCAGCCTGGACCCCTCCGATGCGGCGGGCCATGAATATCTCGGTTCGATCCTCATGGCGCAGGGCAAGCGCGATGCAGCCATTGAGGCCTACCGCCGGGCGCTGGAACGCAATCCGTCAAAACCCGATCTGCATGTGCTCCTGGGCTGGCACAAAGCGCTTGGTGGTGACTGGGAAGCCGGTATCCCCGAGATTCGCCGTGGCGTCGACATGAGCCCGGCAGCGCCGGGCTGGATGCGCATTCCCATCTCCATGGACGCTTTCAGGCGCGGCGACTACCGCGCGGCGCTGACCGAAGCGGAGGCCATCCTCCGGACCGGTGACGGCCGTGGGAACGTGCTGGCCCTGGCACCCGCCATCGCCCTTGAAGACGAAGTGCTCATGGAGAAGTACAGGACAGCGTTCCTGTCCACGGAACACGCCGATCCTTCCGATCCGATGAAGGAGATCCGAAGCGTGTTCAACAGTCCCGAGATCCTCGAACGGTATCTGGAACTCCTGGCGGCCAAGCTTGCGGCGACAAACTAGAGTGAATTTGGGTCACGGCGCTGCTGTCGTCACTCCAGCCGGAATCCCTTGCCGCGGACGAATGCACCGAAACCCGCCCGTTCCGGCAGGCCGTACTGCCGGGCCTTGTCTTCCGACCAGGTATAGTGATCGCTTTCCCCGAGCTCGTCGGTGCGGCGCTGCGAGGGGTAGGGCTGTTCCGCGGCCCGTCTCTCATCATAGGCTTCGATGTCTTCCCTGATGCCGGCTTCGTCGAACCGGTTTGCATGCACGGTCGCTGAGAGCGGCAGGCGGAGGCTGGATGGCGCGGTCGCCGCCGGCCGTCCCACGGCAAGTCCGGCTACTGGAAAGACATGATCGGGCAGGCCGAGAACTTCGCTCGCCTTCGCGGCATCATTGCGAATGGCGCTGATGGGACAGGTGCCAAGCCCGGCGGCCTCGGCGGCGAGCACGAATGTTGCCAGTACGATGGCCGCGTCGACGCTGGCATTGAAAAAGGCGTCGAGATGGTCATTGACGAAGGCGCGGCCACGCATCTCATGCAGTATTCGCTGGCGGCGGTTGTTGCCGCAGAAAACGACCAGCGACGGCGCGCCCGCAGTCCAGGCCTGATCGGCGAAGATGGCCTTCAGGGCGGTGAGCTGCGAGGCGTCGTCGACAATAATGACATCGCGCTGCTGGAGATCGCTCTTGGTCGGTGCGCTAAGCGCAATCGCGGCGATCAGTTCAAGTTCCGCTCGCGTCGGCGCCTGCCCGTCGAATTCACGGACCGAGCCGCGCCGCGCCAGTGTCTGCCACAGGCCGGGGGGCTGGTTCAGCCCGATACGGTCAACGGCTTCGCCGAAGCCGTTCGGGACATCCCCGTATCTGTGTTCGAGGTCGGTATGCAGGGTTTCCCAATCGCTCATGGCCATGCGTCCTTGCAGCAATCCCAAAGCTCTACTCATACACGAGTTCAACACGGCGCAAACGGCCGAAGGAATTTGTGGGCCCGTAAGGACTGGACGATCAGCGAAACGGGTGTGAGACTCGGCCGATTGAACGGTTCCCGGGAAGGTGAAGGAGCATCTGATGGATGAAGTGAAGGCTCTCTTCTTCGACGTTTTCGGCACGGTTGTCGACTGGCGCAGCAGTGTGATCCGGGAACTTGAAGCCTTCGGCCGCGACAAGGGCTTTGAAGCGGACTGGAAGGCGTTCGCCGATCAATGGCGGGGCCTCTATCAGCCATCCATGGAAGATGTGCGCGGCGGCCGGCGACCTTGGGAAATTCTCGATACGCTGCATCGTGAAAGTCTCGTCACATTGCTCGATCGCTTCAGTCTTTCGGGTCTTGATGACAGCGAGATCGAGCATCTCAACCGCGCATGGCATCGGCTCGACCCGTGGCCCGACTGCGTCGAGGGGCTGACTCGGCTGAAGCAGCGGAAGATCATCTCCACCCTGTCGAACGGTAACACGGCGCTGCTGGTCAACATGGCCAAACGGGCGGGATTGCCCTGGGACGTCGTCCTCGGTGCCGAGTCCGCGCGGGCCTACAAGCCGGTGCCCGAGGCCTACCTGCGCAACATCGAATTGCTCGGCCTGGAGCCCCCGCAGTGCATGATGGTCGCCGCCCACAATGACGATCTGCGGGCGGCAGCGGCGCTGGGCATGCGGACGGCATTCGTGTTCCGCCCCACCGAGCACGGGCGCGGCCAGACCACCGACCTTGGCGCCGAGGAAGACTGGGACGTTGTGACCGATCAGATGACGGGGCTTGCCGACGCACTCGGCTGCTGATGATTGTCGGCGTCTTGCCAAGCCGCTATTCTCGCGCCCGAATTTCACCGACCGGAACAGACCGTCAGGCCGAGTTCCCGTGGACCTTCCCGTTGGGCGTGGCTGCATGACCTGGAAAGACGAAGCAGACAAGATTCTCAAGCGCCGTGAACTCGCCAAGGCGCAGGGCGGAGCGTCGGCCATTGCGGCGCAGCACCGCAAGGGACGTCTCAGCATCCGCGAACGCATCGATGCGCTCCTTGACCAGGGCTCGTTCGAGGAACTCGGCATGGGGGCCGGCGAAGCGGAACTTGACGATAGCGGCGAACTGGCCGGGTTCTCGCCTGCCAACTACGTTCTCGGTTTTGGCAAGATCGAAGGGCGCCGCTGCATAGTGGGCGGCGAGGACTTCACGCTAAAGGGCGGGTCGCCCTCCGCCGCGGGCCTGCGCAAGAGCGTGTATTCCGAAGATCTCGCGGTGAAATACCGGGTTCCGCTGATCCGTTTGCACGAGGGTGCCGGCGGCAGTGTCGGCGGTACGAAGAAAGACACGCTCAGCGCGCCCGTTTATGAACCGCACCGGTTTCGCTCGGTCGCGGAAGCCATGGCGAGCGTGCCCGTGGCGACGGCGGCGCTCGGCGCGGTTGCGGGCATGCCGGCGGCCCGTCTCGTGTCGGCGCACTTCTCCGTCATGTCGCGGTCGACCGCACAGATCCTGATCGCCGGGCCCGCCGTTGTCGAGCGCGCCATGGGGGAGAAGAAGACGAAAGAAGAACTGGGCGGCGCCGACGTCCATGCCCGTAACGGCACGGTCGACAACGCCAGCGAGGATGAGACGGAGGCGTTCCTGCAGATCCGCCGGTTTCTGAGTTACCTGCCGGCGAATGTCTGGGAGCTGGCGCCGGTCACCCGGTGCGACGACCCGGTCGAGCGGCGCGAAGAGGCGCTGCTCGAGATCGTGCCGCGCGAACGACGCCGCGCCTTTGACATGCGCAAGGCGCTTGCAATGATCCTGGACGAAGAGTCTTTCTTCGAGATCGGCAAGGGCTACGGGCGCAGCCAGATCACGGGTCTTGCCAGGATGAACGGCCAGTCTGTTGGTGTCTGGGCCAATGACGGGCGTCATCTCGCCGGCGCCATGACCGCCAACGGTGCGCAGAAGGCCAGGCGGTTCATCGAACTCTGCGAGACATTCCATCTCCCGATCCTCAGCTTCATCGACGAGCCGGGCTTCATGATCGGATCGCAGGCCGAGCGCGAAGCCACCATAAGGCATGGCGCGAACGCTGTCCTCACGGCCGCCATGAGTTCGGTGCCGTGGGCCTCGGTCATGGTTCGGCGGTCATTCGGTGTTGCCCAGGCAGCGCACTACGGCCCCGATGGATACGTTCTCGCATGGCCTTCCGCCGAAACCGGCCCGCTTCCCGTCGAAGGTGGTGTCGCTGTCGCGTTTCACCGCGAGATTGCTCAGGCCGAGGACCCGGATGCCAGGCGCCGAGAACTGGAGGAGGAGTTCGCGGCCAAGCAGTCGCCGTTTCCGCGCGCGGAGGCCTTTTCGGTGCATGAGTTGATTGATCCACGCGAGACGCGCCCCATGCTGTGCCGCTGGATTGAGCGCATTCAGCCGCTGTTGCCCCCGCTCCTGGGGCGGAGCGGATTTTCTGTCAGGCCCTGAAGCTGCGAGAAGAGGGACAGGTATTTTGGCGACACAGATCAAACTGGAAACCGGCGGATCCGTCTGGAAGTTGCACGTCAGGGAGGGCGATGAGGTTGCGGCCGGTCAGGAGCTCTTTGTCCTGGAAGTCATGAAGATGGAAGTGCCGTACGAGGCGCCGGCCGCCGGTAAGGTGAGCGCGCTGCATATCGCCGAAGGTGACGTTGTTGAAGAAGGCCAGTTGGCGCTCGAGATCGGGTAGGTCTATTCGATGAATCTCGGGTTGCGGTCTGCGCTCGCGATTCGGCTTTCCACGTCGAGTTCCCGCAGCAGCTTTTTCTTGATCGCGATTCCGAATTCCTCATAGGAATTCGCGGACATTGCGAACGCACCTTCGCCGCCGATCACACTTTCCCGGAAATAGGTCACAAGAGCGCCGGTCGCATCGACCGCCAGCCCGTTGATCGTAATGCCCTTCGGCACGACGATCCCCCTGATATAGACAGGCGAGGATCCGGCGTTGTGTCGATCGTCCGCCGAGACATCGATCGTCAGCTTGTCGCCGGCAAACCCGTTATTGGCAAACAATTCGGATGAATAGAGGACGGCCTCGCCAAGCGCCGTACCGGATGCCACGAGTTGGCTCGCGTTGCGCCTTATGGCGTCGGCAAACCGAAGCGATGTCTCCCGGTCATGAACGTGCGTCCAGCCTACGGACTGCACCTGCCGGAACCGTGAGCTCCACTCCACATAGGTGATCGCCACGCCGCGCGGTTCGAGGCGCCTGATCGCGGCGATGATGTCGGGATCACGGAACGCGTCCGCGTAGCCTGAGACCTGCAGATCGTATTCCCGGGCGTCGACGCTGGAAGACGCGTCGACCGCCAGCACCAGCTCGAGCGCGACGGAAACCTCCGCATTCGCCCGATTGGCATCGGAAAATCCGAACAGGCCTGCAGCAACGGCGGCGGCGATGAATCTAAGTCCCATCCGTCGCCGCCTACTTTTTCTCTGTGAGCAGCGGCTTCGGCCAAACGGCATCGGCCTTGGCGATATTCTGGTCGATCTTGTTGGCCCAGGTCCGGCGCACGCGCGGGCTGTAGTTCAGATAGAGCCGATCCTTGTAGATCCGCCAGGCATACGGATCGACATCGGCGACCTTGCCGAAACTGGCCGCGTAGGCGCAGTAGCCGCCGTATTGCGGCGCGAACTTCTCGGGACTGGCGGCAAAGGCATCGCGGTTCTCTTCCGAGACGAAAACCCAGGTGGCGCCCTTGTACCGGAACGAAATGTCCCGGTCGCCTTCCTTCGGCTCTCCGCCGCGCCAATAGGTCATGACGTCGTAACCGTTCATCGCCAGTTTGTTGAAGTGACCGGGATTGATGTCCGGCGACTGTGCGCCGGCATCGCCGCTCCAAGCCGCGAATACCAGGAGAATTGCGAAGATCGCCGCAAAACTGTGGGTGTTTCGTTGCATCACTCTTACTCTCTCCGGATGGCGGTCTGATTCCGGGTCTCGGGAATGACAGGATAGCCGACGCGCGTCTTCCATGCTGTTGATATTGACCGTACAAGGCCATGACCACAATTGCATTGGGTCAGCAATTCGAAAAATCAATCAAGCAACCTCGGAGGTCGCACATGCGCAAATTGGCTGCGATTGCGGATACCCACGGCAACTCTTGGGCATTGAAGGCTGTACTGGACGATATCGGGGCGCGGGGAATTACCGACATCGTGAACCTCGGCGACAGCGCGGATGCCGACATGGACCCCGGCGGCACGATCTCATTGCTGATGAAACATGACGTTCCTAGCATTGCCGGCAACTACGAGACCCACCACGCCGGCCAGTTGACGTCCGATCAGGAGCAGTGGCTGGCTTCGCTTCCGAAGACGCTCGATCTCGACGGCGTATTCTGCTGTCACGGCACGCCTTCGTCGGACACTCAGGAACTGATCGAGCAGATCACGCCCGGCCGCGTGGAACTTGCACCGGACGATCTGATCCTGAGCAGGCTGAACGGCGTGGCCCATGAACTCGTGCTTTGCGCCCACAAACATGTTCCGCGCGCTGTGCGACTCTCCTCCGGACAACTTGTGGTGAACCCCGGCAGTGTCGGATTGCCGGCCTACTGGAATGACGAGCCTGTGCTGCATGTCGTGGAAGCGGGCAGTCCGCATGCACGGTATGCAGTTCTTACGCAACGTTCGGAAGCCTGGTCGGTCGAGCACGTTGCCGTTCCCTATCCCTGGAATCTCGCGGCCGGATGCGCGCGGGCGTCGGGGCGGGAAGACCGGGCGGCCTTCATCGAGACCGGCCGCGCGTCCATTCCGCAGGAAGTCCTGGAGGCGTCAGCGGGAGCACACAGCGGTTAGCGTGAAAGCGGCCGCCCCCGGCACTTTACCGATTTGTAACGGCCTGACCACATACTGCCGTTCCCGGAAACGGCAATCGGGTAAAACCCATGAGTCTGGTCCAGACGGCGGAACTTTCGTCCCGGCACCGATCCGCCGCCGCGTATTGCCTCGAGTTCGGTCGTGCGCTGGCGGCGAGCTTCGCCGCTCATTGGCTCTATTTCGCGATCACGGGCCTGTTCGGGGCCGCAAGCATGCTGCTTGTGTTTAATGCGCCGGGGGCCCACCTCGGCAGCTTCCAGCAGATGTTGAAACTGTTCCTGGTGGCGAATGTGCCGGCGATGATCGTGTCTTCGATTGTCGGTCTGCTGGTCTTTCACTTCATACGGATTGCGACAAGGCTTCGGCCCGATCGGCCTGCCGCGTCGCTGTACCGGGCCGTGAAGGCCGATGCGGTTGATGCCCGTCGCTACCTCAACGGGTTGCCGATGTTTTTCGCAATGTTTGCCTTCATGTGCATTTTCAGCCTGGTCAAGGCGAACATTCCGGCGGTGGTCCCGTTTTCCTGGGATGAGACATTCATGAAGCTGGATCACTGGCTTCACTTCGGGAACCATCCGTGGCAACTTTTGCAGCCGCTGATCGGCAATCCCATTGTGACCTTCGTTCTGGCGAAGCTCTATTCCATCTGGTTCATCGTGATGTGGCTGGTTTGGATGTGGCTGGCGTTCGACATCCGGCTGACCCGTCTGCGTACCCGGTTCTTTGTCGCATTTCTGCTCACCTGGATGATCGGCGGTGGCTTGCTGGCGACGGTCTTCTCCTCGGCGGGGCCGGTTTACTACGGCGCACTGGGTCTCACGCCCGATCCGTTTGCGGGCCTGATGGGCTATCTGCGCGAGGTCAATGAAAGCTTCGTCATAGAAGCCCTATTTCTTCAGGATGCTCTCTGGCAGGCCTATATCGGGAAAACCTCGGCCATTGCGGGAATTTCCGCAATGCCGAGCATGCACAACGCGACGGCATTGCTGTTCGTCCTTGCGGTGTGGCCTGCAAGCCGGCGGCTCGGGATCGCTCTGGCGGTATTCGCTTTCGCGATATTCATCGGTTCGGTTCACCTTGGGTGGCACTATGCCGTCGATGCCTATCTCGGCTACGCGGTGACGCTGCTGTGCTGGTGGTTTGCGGGGTGGATTGCCCGGTGGCAAGACGCCCTGCCTGTCAGCCGTCGCTATGAGCGTCTGCTGCAATCCGGTGATTGGCAGCGTCAGGCGGACCACTCCACGCCCCACACGGTGCCTGATCGCGCGGCTCCCTGAAGCTGACAGCCGTGGAGTGCTTCCACATTTGCGGGCCTGATTACGTGCCGCTGGATTTCTCGTAAGGCGGCGCGTTTCGGTGAATCTCGTCCAGCAGCCAATCCCTGAAGGCGATGATATTGGGCCGTCGCAGATGAGATGGGGGACAAACGGCGTAAAAACCCAGGCCGATCGGCAGGGGTGGGTCAAAGGGCGCGACAAGCCTGCCTGCAGCGATATCGTCCGCCGCCAGGTTGCCCCAGCCAAGGACAACTCCCGCGCCGTCGACCGCGGCCTGGATTGCGTGATCGGGATGACTGAAACGCGGGCCATGGCCGGCGTCCAGGCCGGTTATTCCCGCAGCGTCGAGCCATGTGCGCCAGGTTGGGGCGCCGGGATGAAACGCCAGCGAGTCGTCATGGAGCAGGGTTTGTTTCGCGAGGAAGACTGGCAGGTCTTCGGAAACGGCGGCTTCGAGCAGTCGCGGACTGCACATCGGCGTGACGTACTCGTCGAAAAGCGCAATGGCCTCCAGCTTCGGGTATCGGCCTTTGCCGAGACGGATGGCGACGTCGAAATCCTCTTTGCGGAAATCCACCAGAGACAGACTCGACGAGATCCGAAGGTCAATCTCGGGGTGTGCCTTGCTGAAGCGGTCAAGACGGGGCACAAGCCACTTCGCCGCAAACATCGGTGCAACGCTGATCGTCAGCGGCCCACCCACATGCGGAGCGCGCGCCGCTTCAACGGCATTCTCCAGAAGCATGAGCCCGTCCCTGAGGCCGGGCAACATTCGCTGTCCCGTTTCGCTTAGCAGCAGCCCCTTCGGCAGTCTCCGGAACAACTGCACGCCCAGAAAGTCCTCAAGCCCTTTGACCTGATGGCTGATTGCGGCGGGGGTGACGTGCAGTTCGTCGGCGGCCCGGACAAAACTGAGATGTCGCGCTGCAGCCTCGAAAGCGCGCAGGGCATTCAGCGGATAGAGTTGGCGGGTCATTCTCAAGACTCAGATTTTCTAAGTCATATCTCAAGATCTTCTCGCTTGTCTATTTCTAAGGAACCTCCAAATCATCGGTCATGTCCGGCGGTGAAATTCGATTCACCGTTAGAATTTCTTATTCAGGCAGGTGAACGCCTGTGAGGAGCCGCCATGCAGTTTTCCCTGACACATGTTCTGCTCACCGTTGAAATCGGCTTTTTGTTTTTCCTGGCCTGGCGATTCTGCGGGCTGGACAGGTCGAACAGGCGCTTCATCGCGGTGAATGCGCATTTGTCGCTCGTGACCGGCTACGCGATCATCACCAGCATTCTGGGAGCGACGGGGCTATACATCTCAGACTCCGTGTTGGCGCTCCTGCCCGGGCTGTGGCTACAACTCATAACCGTTGCGGTCTGTGTCCTTCCTGTCGTTTTCTTCCGGTCCCTGAGAGAGGGCATCCGCGAGGTGATTGATTGCACGCCCTGGCACTGGTTTGCCGGCTACCACGCCATGCGCATCGCGGCCCTCGGCACGGCATACAAGACGCATATCGGCGAGTTCCCGGCCTATTTTGAGTATCTTGTCGGCGTGCCGGACCTGTTGTTCGGACTCTCCGCGTTTTGGGTCGCCCGCTTGGCAGCACGGAATGAGCTGTCGGCAAGGTCATTTCTGATCTGGAACCTTGTTGGCGCCCTGATCATCGTTCCGTCCGCGCCGATCCTGCTGCAACTTGGCCTGCCCGGACCTCTGCAGGTGTTCACCGGAGTGCCGGATGCCCGGGCCGTGTTCACCTATCCGATGTCTATCGCCCCGATGATCGGCGTGCCGCTGTTCGTTCTCGTCAATCTCGCCGTGGCGTGGCGGCTGTGGGAGACAGGAGCCGCTGAAGACACCGGGCGCAGCGGCGGCGGTGCCGCGAAGGCCTACTGAAGTGTTTGCGTCCAGCCGGCAAAGGCGTCGGCGACGAGGATCTTGTCGGAGCCGATGACAAAGGTGCTCACGCCACGCGCTTTCCAGTCTTCCATCAGCTCCCGGCACTCGTTCTTGTCAGCCGAGAACACCGGCATCATGACCCGATGGCCCGCATCGACCGCACGGTCGACCATGTCGCGAACGGCTCCGAGCACGCGATCGTCGCGCCAGTTGCCTTCGAGTCCCATGGAGACCGACAGATCGAACGGTCCGAACATGAACGCGGTCATCTCGGTATTGCGGCAGATCTCCCCGAAGTTCTCATAGCCTTCCACAGTCTCGACCAGACCGATCGCGCCGACCCGCGCTTCTTCTTCGGCGACATAGTCCTTCCAGTTGCGGATGAAGTGGCCGCCGGAGCGGCAGCAGGGACACGCCCCGCGCAGGCCGTGCGGACCGAAGCGGGTCGCCGCGACCGCCCGTTCCGCTTCCTCTGCCGAGGACAGGTTGGGCACAACCACGTGCCGGATTCCGGCGTCGAGCGCCTTCATGATCACCGTCGGATCGTTGACCGGCACGCGGACCGCTGCCGCGATTCCGACCGCATCTGCCGCGCGGGCCAGATTTTCAGCCGTCTCCAGGCCGAAAAAACCGTGCTCGCAGTCGATGACCGTGAACGTAAATCCGTTCAGGCCGACCAGGTCGACCATCTCCGGGGCCGCGATCTGCGTCCAGGTGCCGAGGCTCACCGTATCGTCGGCGAGGATGGCCTTCAGATCCGTGGTCATGGCGTCATACCCCCAGAACCGCTGTGCATTTGATCTCGACCAGAATGCCGGGCATCGAGAAGCCCTTCACCGCGAAACCGGTCCAGGTCGGATAGCGGTTGGTGAAGTAGCGATCCTTGACCGCCATGAAGAGCTTGAGATCGGCCATGTCGTCGGCGAACCAGGTCTCCAGCTCGACCACATCGTCGAAACCCGCTCCCGCGGCATCGAGCACGGCCTTGACGTTCTCGAAGGCCTGAACGAATTGGGCCTCCGCACCGTCGACCACGTTGAGATCGCTGTCACGGCCTACCTGCCCGGATATGTAGAGCGTGTCGCCGATGAGAATGCCCGGCGCGTAATGGAAGGTGTCGTAAACGGCCTCCAGCCCAGGCGGCACGATCAGTTTGCGTTCACTCGGCATAACAGACCTCTTTGATGGCGGCGGCGATCTTCGACGCCGACGGCATGAACTCGCGTTCGAGCTTGTCGTTGTAGGGCACCGGCATATCCGCCGCACCGATGCGCGCGACAGGTGCGTCGAGCCAGTCGAACGCCTGCTCGGTTACGGTTGCGGCGATCTCAGCGCCGATGCCGCCGAAACGCACGGCCTCGTGGACGACGACGGCCCGGTTGGTCTTGCGCACACTCTCGATGATGGTCTCCATATCGAGCGGCTTCACGGTGCGCGGATCGATGACTTCCACGGAAAGACCCTGGCGTTCGAGCTGTGCCGCGGCCTGGGCAGCCCGCTCGACCATGGCCATCAGCGCGATGACGGTGCAGTCGGTACCTTCCCTGACCACCCGGGCGCTTCCGGGCGGAACGGCGTAAGGCTGCTCGGGAACCGGTTCTTCGCCGCCAAGGTAGAGCAGCTTGTGTTCCAGGAACACGACTGGGTTGTCCGACCTGATCGCCGCGGTCATCAGGCCCTTCGCGTCGTAAGCGTTCGACGGCGTGTAGACCTCCAGTCCCGGCACGTGGGCGAACCACGCCTCGAGCGACTGGCAGTGCTGGGCGGCGAGACGGATGCCCGCGCCCTGCGGCCCGCGAAAGACAACCGGAACCTTGGGCTTTCCACCCATCATGAAGCGGGCCTTGGCGGCCTGGTTGACGATCGCATCCATCATCAGCGAGACGAAATCGAACAGTTGAATCTCGACGATCGGCCGCATGCCCATCATGGCGGCGCCGACGCCGCAATTCGAAATGGCGCCCTCGGCGATCGGTGTGTCGCGGACCCTGTCCTCGCCGAACCGCTCCTGGAGCGTCCGGGTGACACCGAATATGCCGCCGATCTTGCCGACGTCCTCGCCCAGGATGAACACGCTTTCGTCGCGCTCCATCTCCTGCCGGATGGCTTCGTTTATGGCGCGGCCGTAGGACAGCATGCGCCCGCCGGCCGGAGGTTCGACAGGGCCCTGCACTCGCGGCGGCGCAGTGACCAGCGATTGCGCGGTCGGCGTGTCCGGTTCCGGACGCGCTTCGGCCCAGGCGATCGCGTCCTGCACTTCCGATTCGGCGGCATGCGCGATGCCGTCAAAGCCGCTCGCTTCCAGTGTTCCTGACGCCGCGAGGCGGCTTTTCAGCCGTTCGATCGGATCGCGGGCCTGCCAGTCGGTCTCCTCATCCTCGCTGCGGTAACGCGGCAGATTTGCCCGCATGGAGTGATCGCCCCAGCGATAGGTCATGGCTTCGATCAGCGTCGGCCCGTCATCGGCGCGTGCCCTCATGGCCGCGCGCAGGACCGCGTCATGTACGGCCACGGCATCATTGCCGTCGATCCGTTGTCCGGGAACGAGATAGGCATCCGCGCGCCGCGCGATGCCGCCGCCGGCAATGACGGCTTCCGTTGGCGTCGACAGACCGTACTGGTTGTTTTCGCAGAAGAAGATGAGCGGGAGCTTCCAGATCGAGGCAAGATTCATCGCCTCGTGAAAGATGCCTTCGCTGGCCGCGCCGTCGCCAAAGAAGGCGATGCCGATCGCGCCCGATCCCTTGAGCTTCTCGGCGAGCGCTGCCCCCGTGCCGAGACCCATGCCGGCGCCGACGATACCGTTGGCTCCGAGAATGCGGCGCTCGAAGTCCGCAATGTGCATCGAACCGCCGAGGCCGTAGCAGTAGCCGTCGGCCTTGCCCATCAGCTCCGCCATCATCTTCGCCATGTCGGCGCCCTTGGCGATGGTGTGTCCGTGACCGCGGTGGTGTGTGAGGATGAAGTCTTCCGGTTCCAGGGCCCGGCACGCGCCGGCCGCGATGGCCTCCTGGCCGACCGAGGAGTGGGCGGTGCCCTTGATCCGGCCTTCGTTGAAGAGCTCCGTCGTGCGGGTCTCGAACTGCCGGATTCGCAGCATCATCGAAAGCATGGCGGCCAGGTCTTCGTCCGTGAGCGCATTCGACGGCGGCACGGTTTCCACGGATTTCAGGATGTCGGTTGCGACCATGGATCTATCCGTAGACATATTTGGGCAGCCACAACGCGAGCCCGGGGAACAGGACGACGATGAGGAGGCCGACAAGTTGCAGGCCGATGAAGGGCCACTGTGCGGCGAAGATGTCCTGAAGGCTCACTTGCGGCGGCGCCGCGCCTTTCAGGTAGAAGCAGGCTGGCCCGAACGGCGGCGTCAGGTATGCGATCTGCATGGAGAGGTTGAAGACAATCCCGAACCATATCGGGTCGTAGCCCAGCGCCTGCAGGGTCGGCAGGAAGATCGGCATCGTGAGAAACAGGATACCGATCCAGTCGATGAAGAAGCCGAGCAGGATAAACACGCCGATCATGACGGCAAGGATGATCGCCGGTTCGGACGAGATCCCCGCAAGCAAACCCTTGGCGAAGGCGATGCCGCCCAGCAGGTTGTAGACCCCGATCAGGGCGTTGGTGCCGAACACCAGCCAGAACACCATGCCGCAGGTCTTCATGGCCTGGGTGAGGGCGCCGGAAATCATGGTAAGCGTGAGTTCGCCGCGAACCCAGGCCGCGACGATTGTCCCGGCCACCCCGACGGCGGCCGACTCCGTGATCGACGCGAAGCCGGCGTAGATCGAGATCAAGACCGATCCGGCCACGAACAGGGGCAGGGCAACGCCCTTCAGGAGCGCCAGTTTCTCCTTCAGCGGCATGGCCCGGTCGGCCTCGTCGATCGGCGGGCCCAGTTCCGGATTGAGACGGCAGCGGACGATGATATAGCCGATGTATAGCGTCGCCAGCAGCAGGCCGGGCACGATCGTGGCCAGGAACAAGTGCGAGATCGAGACTTCCGCCGTGATGCCGTAGAAGATGAGAATGATGCTCGGCGGGATCATCGTGCCGAGCGATCCGCCCGCCGTGATCGTTCCGATCGCGAGTTTCTTGTCGTAGCCGAGCTTCAGCATCTGCGGCAGTGCGATCAGGCCGAGCAGCACGATCTCGCCGCCGATAATCCCTGTCGTCGCGCCCAGAATGACGGCTACGAACGTGGTGATCACGGCAACGCCGCCGCGCATCTCGCCGGCCCAGACGTGAAAGGCGCGATAGAGGTCGCGGGCAACGCCCGAGCGTTCCATGATCGAGGCCATGAGCACGAACATCGGGACCGCGACCAGCGCGAACGAATTCAGGAACTCCGCGGTCCGGCTGCCGACGATGAAGAGCGCATTGGGGCCGAAATTCGAAACGGCCAGAACGACCGCAATCGATCCCGACACGAACGCCAGGGGCACACCCAGAGCCAGCAGGCCGACCATGGCCACCACGATCAGCAGCGATATCGTGCCGATATCCATGGGTGTCAGGCATGCTCTTCGTCATTGCGCAGCAGACGTCGCAGGAGCACAACCAGGAACAGAACGGTTCCCAGAAACAGGGCAAGCTTGATGAAGGACGGCGCCGGCGTGTTCCACGTGCTGCCCGACCGTTCCGGGTCCCATGCCCCGCTGATGCCGAACCGGAACAGGGAATCACGGGTCATGCGGAAAGCGGCGTAGGCAAGGCCGGCCAGATAGATTGTTCCGGCAGCGATGCTGAGATAACGGGTAAACGCAGCGAACCGCTTGCCGCGCGTCTCGACAAATGACGTAATCCGCATGTGTGCGTCGAGCGCCATGCAATAGGCACCGCCGAATATGAAGGCTACCGCGGCGATCACACCCGCGATCTCGTGCGCCCACACGGTCGGTGCGTTGAAGGCGTAGCGCGCGATGACCTCGTAGCTCATCATCGCGACAATGGCGAGGAAGCCCCACGCCAGCAACTGGCCGAGCCAGACCGAGAACGTGTCGAGAAATTTCATGATAAGCGTGCCTGTGGCGGACGCCCGGACGCGATACGTGACCGCAACGCGTCCGGGGAGGGAGTGTCTGCTCAGAGCAGACCCAGAGTCTTCATGAAGGCCTGATGGCTGTCGACGATCGCCTTGGCATCCGGGCTTTTGGCGGACCAGTCCTTCCAGACTTCGGTCAGCATCTTGCGGAAGGCGTCGGCGTCCTCTTTGCCGAATTCGATGAATGTGACGCCGAGTTCGCCCTTGGCCTTCTTGACGGCGGCTTCGTCCTCGCCGTTGAGCGTTGTCTTGAGTTCGGCGGACATGGCCTGGCAGGCGGCCTCGAACTTGGCCTTGTTGTCGTCGGACAGACCGTCCCACTTGGCCTTGGCCACGGACATCTCGGTCACGGCCATGGAGTGGCGGGCGAGGATCGAGTACTTCGCCTTGTTGTGCATGCCGAGCGCCACGTTCAGCCCGACATTCGCCAGATCGGTTGCGTCGAGGACGCCGGTTTCCATGGCGGTCACGGACTCGCCGACCCCCATCTTGACCAGCGACGCGCCGGCACGGCTCAGCAGGTCAGACGGCGTGCCGCCGGGTGCACGCATCTTCAGGCCCTTGAAATCGGCCACCGAGTTGATGGGCTTGGTAGAGGGGATCTGCTCCGGCGGCCAGTAGATCGGGCAGATGAAGTGCAGACCGTGTTTCGCATAGAGCGCGCGGGCCAGTTCAAGTCCGCCGCCTTCCGTGAACCAGCGGTCTCGGGTGGCGGAATCCGGATAGGCGGCGAGCGTGTCGCCGAGGACGGCCATGGCCGGGTCCTTGCCGGCGAAATACGTCGGTGCCGTGTACTGGCCGTCAAGCAGGCCGTTCTTGATGGCATCGATCGTTTCGGTGGCACCGACCACGGCCTTGCCCGGCAGAACGGTGATGTCCACCGCGCCGCCGGTGTCGGCCTTGAGTTTCGCCGCCATGGACTCGAACGCCTTGGTCGTCGAGGCCTTGGCCCCGAGGAATGTCTGCATCTTGAAGCTCTCGGCCTGCGCCGAAAGCGCCAGGGACAGCGTTGCTGCGCCGGCGATAGCGAGCTTGAGCATCGATTTCAGTGACATGGTTTTCCTCCCGAAATTGTGGTGCTTTTGTTGTCTGTTCAGGCCGCGATCCGGGCCTGTTCCATGGCCAGGATTTCGCGGGTTTCTTCGACGGTTGCCGGCTCGCGGCCGAGCGATCTGGCCTGCTCGACCACCTTTGCGATGATCTCGGCATTGGTCGGCTGGCCATACTCCGTGTAGGGGTAGTCGCCGAGCCCGATGGAAATGTGCCCGCCCGCCTTGATGATCTTCTCGGTGAGAAGGAACAGGTTGCCCTTGTAGTTCACGACGGTCCACACGATGTTCCGGTCCTTCGGCAGGAACGCGATGTGGGCGTCCAGTCCCTCGGGCGTGCCGGGATGGCCGGCAAGCATGATCCCGTCGGTCAGGCAGAAGCAGACATAGGCCGGCTCCGGGATCACACCCATTTTCATGAATGCCTCGATCTGGCGCGTGAAGCTGACGTTCCAGGACACCAGATACTGCTTCAGGCCGTGATGCTTGATGCGGTCCGCGAAGTGCATCAGCGTCTCGGTCGAGTTCTTGTAGACGAGATTGGTGGTGTCGAATGTGTTCTCGGCCGGATTCCACCAGTCGACATTCACGCTGCCGACATCCATCGGCGCGAAGTCCGGTGCGGTGTCGGCACTCTTCATCATTTCCTCGACCGCGGCGAACCGGCCCATGGCATCCGTATCATTGGCGACATAGCCGAGTGTCGGGTGGATCAGGATCGGGCACTGGGCGCGGACGCCGGCATTGGCCTCGAGGTAGAACTCGGCCGCGTGTTCCGGCGCGCCCTCAGCCGTGCGGCCGTGATAGTGCAGGATGGCGGCGCCCTCGTTGTAGCAGGCAACACCATCACGCACGATTTCCTGCGGCAGGAACGGCACGTTCGGGTTTTCGTCGCGCGGCGCGAGCTCATTGACGCGCGCTTCGATGATGATCTTGTCCAATCTGTCCTCCCCTGTGCCGAATTTCTCGGCATATATCTTTTGGAGTAAAATACAGCAATTTTTCGCGAAATCCAGATTGAAATCATGAATTTCGTTGACAAATCTGCTCAAAATTATTACTAAAGTTATATGAATGATGACGAGACAGAACAGGACCAGCCGGGCGTTCGCGGCTTTGCCGACCAGTTCGAGGGCCACTTTCCAGGCCACACCATGCAGAGAGTGCGCACCCCCGATGGCCTCTATCTCTACAACTATGTCAGCCCGGAAGTGCGGGAGACATTCGGCCTCGACCCGGACACGCTTATGAGCGGTGAGGGGGTGCAGCACGACTGGTTGCACCCTGAAGACCGCAACAGTTTTGTTGCCGCACTCGAGCGTTCGGCGGAGACACTGGAAATGCTCGATCAGGAGGTTCGTGTGGCGTCACCTGACGGCGGCTACAAGTGGGTGCGGTCGATCGGCCATCCGCGCCGGGAGCCCGACGGAACAGTCATCTGGGACGGTGTCGCACTTGATGTGACCGACCGCCGCGAGGCTCTCGATGCACTTGAGCGCGCCTTGTCTCAGGCCAAGCGTGATGAAGTGTCCGATGGACGGATGGCGGCGATCGCGGCGCGGGACGTTTCCCACCCGTTGAGGCAACTTGGTGAGGCGGTAGACCGCCTAAGGCAGATACAGGCCGGCGACGCACCGGCGGAGGAAATTGCCGCGATCCGCAATGTCGTGATGTTGTACGACGGGTTCTTCAAGGCATTCACGGCGACCCGCGATCTCGTTGCGGCCGGCCGGGAGCAGACCGATGATGTCCAGCCATCAGGCATAACGGTTCGCGATCGCCGCGAGATTGCCGACGAGGCGGTCGAGACCCTGACGAGGCGTCAGCGGGACGTGCTCAGGTTGATCCAGGCCGGCGCATCGAACCGGGACATTGCGGAGGAACTCGGCATCAGCGAAGGCACCGTCAAGCTCCACGTATCGGCCATATTGCGCGCGCTTGGCGTCAAGAACCGCACAATGGCCGCTGCCTATCCGCTTGCTGATTAGGAACTCGTCTGCATCAGACGTCTTCGCGCGGCAGCAGCATCACCGCCGTGCCCATCACCGCGCTGCCGAAGGTTACGGCAAAGCTGCCGAAATAGATGAAGCTCGCGGCAAGCCAGGCGTCGCTTTCGTACAAGAGTGTGCCGATGCCGGCGGCGTCGGTGATCAGCAGACCGGCCGCGAGGCCGCATCCAAGCAGGACGCCCAGCAGGGCGTGCAAGGCCAGGAATCGGATCAGCTCCGGCAGTTGCTGTATGCGCCTGTAAAGCATTCGCAATTGTGCTCTCATGTGACGGCTCGCCTTTTGGGCGGTCCGGACAAACCCCTGAACCCGGTTGCAAGTGTGACGCTGCTTCAATGTCAGAACAATGGCGCAAACTGCAGCAGGCCGGCATTTCGTCTTGACTCGTTTCCCGTCCGCGATCACGCTCGGCCTGCTTTGGAGTCAGGCTGGTGAGGCCAAAATGGTCGCAGCACAGGTCAGGGATCGACGGATCGGCCGCCGCGCAACGCGGTGCGATCTTGTCGCGCGACGTCGGTTCTTCTGATTGAGAACTCTCCGCGGTCTCCGCATTTGACGATGATCGCGGCCCGTCCACGCTCCAGAGCTGAATTAATCCATGACCGACCTGCATCCCCTGAGGCTTGCCGTCGATATCGGCGGCACATTTACCGACACGGTACTGATGGCCGGAGACAGCCGGATCCTCGCCACTGCAAAAACGCTGACAACCCACGGGCAACCGGCGGACGGCGCCTATGATGGTGCAATGCGCGTGGTTGCAGAGGCGGGCGCATCACTTGCCGGCATCGGCGGCTTCATCCATGGCACGACCCTGGCGACAAACGCGCTGATCGAACGCCGCGGCGCCCGGGTTGCGGCGGTCACAACCGGGGGCTTTCGCGACATCCTTGAGATCGGATATGAGCGGCGGTACAGCCAGTACGACATCGACATCGAAAAACCCGACCTGATCGTCCCGCGCTCGCGCTGTTTTACCGTGCCCGAGCGTATCTCGGTTTCAGGTGAGATACTCGAGCCGCTCGACGACGGGGCCATCGACGATCTGATACAGGCGCTTGAGGGTTGCGGTGCGGAGGCCGTCGCGATCTGTCTGCTCCATGCCTACGCCAACCCCGCTCACGAGACCCGCTTGCGGGAGTTGCTGCTGCAGCGCCGGCCAGGCCTGACCGTCTCCATCTCAAGCGAAGTCAGTCCCGAGGCAAGGGAATTCGATCGCCTCTGCACGACGGTGGCCAACGCCTACGTGCAGCCGCTCATGTCCGGGTATCTCGCGGATCTGTCCGGGCGCTTCGCGGCCGGGGGACTGACGTGCCCGATCCTGATGATGACCGCCGGTGGAGGCATGACCACGCTTGAGACCGCCGCCGCGTTCCCGATCCGCCTCGTCGAATCCGGCCCGGCCGGTGGCGCCATCCTGTCGGCGCAGATCGCGTCGCGGCTCGGCGAAAATCAGGTGCTGTCGTTCGACATGGGCGGCACCACGGCGAAGCTCTGCCTGATCGATGACTATCTGCCGCAGACATCGCGCAGGTTTGAGATTTCCCGCGCGGATCGTTTTATCAAGGGCAGCGGAATGCCGGTTCGGATTCCGGTCGTCGAGATGATCGAGATCGGCGCGGGCGGCGGTTCCGTCGCCGGCGTTGACCGGCTGGGGCGCCTCACGGTCGGTCCCGAGAGCGCCGGCAGTGAACCCGGCCCGGCAGCGTTCGGCAATGGCGGAGCGCGGGCGACGGTGACGGACGCGGACGTCGTGCTGGGCCTGATTGAACCGGAAACCTTCGCCGAGGGGCGTCTCCACGTCGACGCGGCTGCCGCTGCCGACGCCCTGACGGCCGATGTCGGCGGAACCCTGTCGCTGGAAGCGCTCGACGCCGCCGACGGCGTCAGCCAGATTGTCGACGAGAGCATGGCGAGTGCCGCCCGCATGCATGCCGTCGAGTCTGGCAAGGATCTGGGCGCGCGCACCATGATCGCGTTCGGCGGCAACGGCCCGCTGCACGCCACCCGCGTCGCGCGCCGGGCCGGTGTCGGCCGTATCGTGATCCCGCCCGATCCGGGCGTTGGTTCGGCGGTCGGCTTTCTGTTTGCTCCCGTTTCCTACGAGATCGTTCGCAGTCACTACACGACCCTCGACGAAATGGATTTTAGTGCCATCAACGCGGTGTTCGACAGGCTCATCAAAGAGGCCAGGGCGATCGTTGAAGCCGGGGCACCCGGCCAGGCTGTCATCTGCGAACGCAAGGCGTACCTGCGTTACCGGGGGCAGGGGCACGAAGTGGAAGTCGAGCTGCCCGACCGGACGCTTGCCGCTGAGGACATCGGCACTCTGAGAGCCGCCTTCGAAGCCGAGTATCGCAATCAGTTCGCGCGCTCCGTGCCGGGCATGGTGGTCGAGATCCTCAACTGGGCCGTCCGCGTGTCGACAGAGGAACGGCATTCCCGACCGCAGACGGATGAGCCCGCGGCCGGCGGAGATTCAGACCGGCGCACCCGGACGATCAGATGCGATGTGACCGGCGGGATGTGCGATGCCGGCGTTGTCGAGCGGTCGTCGCTGACGCCCGGCGACCGCATCGCGGGCCCGGCGCTTGTTGTCGAACCTCAGACCACAACGTTTGTCAGCACGGACTTTACCGCCGAAGCCATGCGCGACGGCTGTCTTCTGCTGACCCGGCAGGACATGAAGGAGTCTGCGGAATGAGTGAACAGAGCATCACCCGGCTGCAGGTCATGTGGAACCGGTTGCTCGCCGTCGTTGAGGAGCAGGCACAGGCCCTGATCCGGAGCGCGTTCAGCCCGATTGTGCGCGAATGCGGGGACATTTCCGCCGGCATATTCGACTTCCACGGGCGCATGCTGGCGCAGGCGGTGACGGGAACGCCCGGTCACATCAACACCATGGCGGAAGCCGTGAAGCTCTTGCGCGCGCGCTTTCCTCTCCAGGATATGAGGCCGGGCGACATCTACATGACCAACGATCCCTGGATCGCTTCGGGCCACCTCAATGACTTTCTGTTGCTGATGCCGGTTTTCCATCGCGAAAGGGTGATCGGTTTCACCTCATGCACGTCGCATCTGGTCGACCTCGGCGGCCTCGGCATGGGGCCGGAAGGCTCCGACATCTACGACGAGGGCCTGCTGCTGCCGCCCTGCAAGCTGGTCGACGCGGGCGAGGTCAATTCACTGCTCATGGAGATCGTGAAGGCCAACTCGCGCGAACCGGTCGCGAACGAGGGTGACATCTTCGCGCTGATAGCCTGTTGCGAGGTCGGCGCCCGCAGGCTGGTCGAAATGATGGACGAGTTCGGTCTTGAGGACCTGGAAGACCTGAGCGGACACATCATCGCGACATCGAGGCGCGGCACCCTGGAGGCGATCGCAGACGTTCCGCCGGGCGTCTACCGGAACACCCTTGTCGTTGACGGCTACGAATCGGAAATCGAGCTGCATGCCGAACTGACGGTGCGGCCGGACGGCCTGCTGCTCGACTTCGACGGCACATCGCCGTGCTCGCGCAAGGGCATCAACGTGCCGCTCAACTACGCCACAGCCTATTCTGTGTTCGCCCTGCGTTGTCTGATCGGTCCCGATATCCCGAACAACGCCGGTTCGCTGGAGCCCTTTGAAGTCACAGGCCCGGAAGGCTGCATCCTCAACGCCCGCCCGCCGGCCCCGGTCGCCATGCGTCATACGATCGGGCAGATGACGCCGGATCTGGTGTTGGGCTGTCTGGCCCAGGCGCTGCCCGGCCGGGTGCCTGCCGAAGGCGCATCGTGCATGTATGATCTGCCGCTGCGCCATACGGCGGACGCAGCACTTAGCGGCGGGACGCAGTTTGCCGTCGAGCTCGTCCACAATGGCGGTACCGGAGCGCGGCCGGCAAAGGACGGGCTCTCCGCGACAGCTTTCCCGAGCGGTGTCTGGGGCAGTCAGGTCGAGATCACCGAAAGCGTCGCGCCGGTTCTGGTCCGGCGCCGCGATCTCAGGCGCGACAGCGGCGGCCCGGGCCGGCGGCGCGGCGGGCTCGGCCAGCGCGTCGAGCTTGCGTCGGCCGGCGACGAACCGTTTCTCGTGTTCCTGTCCGTGGAGCGGATCGACAATCCGGCGCGTGGCCGCGAAGGCGGTTTGCCGGGTGCCCCCGGACGCATCCGGATCGACGATGGGCCTGACCTGCCCGGCAAGGGCGAAGTCCGCGTCGAGCCCGGTCAGACGCTGATCTTCGAGACCCCCGGCGGCGGCGGATATGGCGAACCGAAGTCGAGGGAGCAAGACAGTGTCGCGCGCGATTTTACCGATGGTCTGATCAGCTCCGACGCCGCCTGTGAGATCTACGGCATGACCGGAAGGAAGGAATCATGATCGCGCCCAGACCCCATGTCGCGGACATGGCCGCCTACGCGCTCGCCGAGCTCAAGGCGCCCGACGGCAGGCGATTGATTTCGCTGGCACAGAATGAGGCGGCGCATACGCCGAGCCCGCGTGCGCTCGATGCCGCCCGCGATGCCCTGGACGGTGCGGCGCTCTATCCCGATCCGGACTGGACCGGTCTCCGCGCGGCGATCGCAGAGGTGCACGGCATCGATCCGGAGAACATCCTCTGCGGGGCCGGGTCTCTTGAGCTCATCGCCTGTCTGATGCAGGCCTATGTCGGGCCGGGCGACACGGTGCTTGCCAGCCAGTACTCATACGCCTTCTTCCACACTGCGGCGGTCGCTGCCGGCGGAGCGTACAAGGCTGCCGACGAGGATGACTTCACGGTTTCGGTCGGTTCGCTGCTCGCCGCGGTGGAGCCGTCGACACGGATTGTCTGTGTCGCCAACCCCGGGAACCCCACCGGGACGCGGATACCGGATTCGGAACTGCGCCGCCTGCGTGAAGCGCTCGATCCCGGCATCCTGCTGGTGATCGACGAAGCCTACGGCGAGTTTGCCGGCCAGCGGAACGATGGCATTTTCGATCTCGCGGAGAGGGGAGATACGGTGATCCTTCGCACGTTTTCGAAAGCCTATGGCCTGGCCGGCATGCGCGTAGGCTGGGGGCTCTTTCCGTCGCGGGTCGCGCGGGAAGTCCGCAAGATCCTCAATCCGAACAACATCAGCGCGGCGAGCCAGGCCGCGGCGGCGGCGGCTATGCGCGATCAGGATTACATGCGCGCCGCCTGCCTGAAGACCATCGACCGGCGCAACCGCTTCGCCAGGGCGGTCAGCGCGCTCGGGCTTTCGGTTCCTGAAAGCCATACGAACTTCGTCCTGATCCGGTTTGCTGACCCGGAGCAGGCGCGCGCGGCAGACGAGGTATTGCGGGCGGAAGGCGTGTTCATGCGCGGTATGGGCGGTTACGGTCTGCCGGATTGCCTGAGAGCCACGATCGGCGCTGAAGAGGACATGGGTCTCGCCGGCGATCTCCTGGCGAAGTGGCGGGGAGGAGCATCATGACGACGGCGGCTTCGCGCGGGCGTGCGCGGTTTGGCGTGCTCGTGCCCTTCACCAACACCAATCTCGAGGCCGACTTCGCCACGCTCCGGCCGGACGGTGTTTCGATGCACTTCGCAAGGCTGGGCGGCTATGACGTTGACGCCATCCCCGACGACGAGCAGATGGCGAGCCTCGGTGCCGCGTCACTGGATGAGCCACTGCGGCTGATCGCGGGCGTTCGTCCGGACGTCGTCTTTTACGGGTGCACGTCCGCGACGCTGACCCACGGTGTTTCGTTCGACCGGGATCTGGCGGAGGCGATCCGCGCAGGCTCCGGCGCCGAAACGGTAACCGCCGCGGGGGCGCTGGTGTTTGCCCTGAATGCGCTGGGCGCCGCGCGGATCGGATTTGCCTCGCCCTATGTCGGCGCGATCAACCGGCAGGCCGTCACGTTTCTCGCCGACGCCGGCATCGAGACGGTCAATTGCGCCGATATCGGTCGCGAACTCGATAACTACGGGCAGGGTGAACTGACGCCCGATGAAATCATGGCTCTCGGCTCCCGTGCCGATCACGCCGACGCCCAGGCCATCGTGCTGTCCTGCACGGACATGCGCAGCGTCGAGATCGTGAACCGGCTGGAAGACGCGGTCGGCAAGCCGGTCGTCTGTTCCAACCAGGCCATGCTGTTTCAGGCCATGTCCCTGCTCGGCATGGACCGGACCGAAGTCGATTGCGGAGTCCTCTTCAGGGGTTAGGCGTCAGGCCCGCGCCTTGAGACGCATCTTGATCGGGCCTTCGCCGTGGCCGTTGATCAGCTGCAGCACATAGTCGTTGCCTGAGTCGTCGATCTCGTCGACCGCTCCGCTCCACACGATGTGCCCCTCGTGGATCATGGCCAGATTGTCGTATTCCCGGCGCGCGGAATCCATATCGCTCGTGATCGACAGCACGGTCGCGCCGATCTCGTGGATGCAGTGATCGATCAGACGGTTGATCGCCGCCGTCGTGATCGGGTCGAGACCGGCGGTCGGCTCGTCCATGAGGATCAGCGACGGATCGCCAACGAGGGCCCGGGCGATGCCCGCGCGTTTCTGCATGCCGCCCGAAAGCTCCGACGGCATGAGGTCGCCGGTGGCGGCCGGCAGGTTGACCATGGCAAGCTTCTCGATGGCAATCTGTTTCGCCTCGTCGCGGTCGACCCCGAGGCTGTGGATCAGCTTGAAACTGATGTTCTCCCAGATCGTCAGGCTGTCGAACAGCCCGCCCTGCTGAAAGACAAGTCCGACCGACTTCATGAACGGGACATGGTCGGGATCGCCCGCGAGCGGAACCGGCTTGCCGTCAATCTCGATACTGCCGGAATCCGGGCGGTGCAGCCCCGCGAGGCACTTCATGAGCACTGTCTTGCCCGAAGCGGCAGGCCCGATCAGCACGGTTTTCTTGTCGGCCGCGATTTGGAGATTGACGTCGTTCAGGACGTCCTTGTCGCCGAACTTCTTGCTGAGCCCTTCGGCCTTGATCTTGATGCCGTTGCTTTCCGTCATGCGCGCAGTCGAGGCTCCCGCCGTGCTGGATTATCGGTTAAGCGCGACACACTATTGCCCCGGCCCGGTTTTGCCAAGCGGCGGAAAGACGTGTGACCCTCAGGGTTGGTTCAGACCGAGTTCGCGTTGCTTTTTCTTGGTCAGCCCCAGAGAGACGATCCGGTGCGATTCCCGCAGATATTCCTTGAGACCCTCGTCGCCCAGACCCGGCTCCGCATAGTCCTGGATCCACTTCATACCGCGAGAGGCAAGATAGGGCGCGGGCCTGAGCCCCGGCTGCTCCTTGAGGATTTCATAGGACAGGTCCGAGACCTTGAACGTATAGGCCTCCCGGTCGTCCGCCCAGCCGCCGACTGCGAACACCTTGTCCCCGACCTTCCAGACATGCGAACCGCCCCACTGGACCACATGGCTGGTCGCCGGAAGGCCGTCGCAGAAGGCGTTGAACTCATCGTAGGTCATCAGCGGAACGACTCTCCTCGCCGGTCAAGCTACAGGATTCGCGCCTTCATGGGCATCGATCGGAACCGTTTCGCAAATCTGATGACCATCCACGTCCACAACCAGCGGAACATGGTCGCTCAGACCCGAACCACACCAGTCTTCGAACGTCCCCACGCGAAACGTGCGAATTGCCCTGACCCAGGATGCGGGCATGAACACGTAGTCTATATGATACGTCGGACCGTCCTTCTTGCGGTCGCGCCAGTAATGCGTCGGGATCGATTCCTCGCCCTGCGCCTCGCCCATGACCTCGTGATAGGCGCTCACCAGACCCATCTTTTCCATGAGCGCGACTTTGGTCATGTGGTTGATCCGCCAGCCCGGCTTGTCCCAGATCTTGTTGTTGTTGAAGTCACCGGCAATGACGGCGGGACGGGCAGTGAGGAAATCGCGATACTTGGTCAGAGCGCGCCTGAGCGGCCCGGACTGCCGCTTGCGGACATTGCCGCCGCTGAGGTTCATCGCCCAGGTCGCGAGAAGATTGAACGGGGTTTCACCATCCACATGCACGGGCGCGATGTGATGCAGCGTCGGATAGTAGGGTGTGGCGAGTCTGACCGAGCAGCTGTTGAACGCGAAGACCGCAAGACCCTTGTTGGGGTTCTTGCCGATCCAGACCGGATCGCCCACGAGACTGCTGTCCATGCCGCGCGCAAGGAGCCTGTCCGGTTCGGCGCACTCTGAAACGACCGCAACGTCCGGATCGAGTGCCAGCAAGGCCTCGGCCTTGCGGTGAAACGCCATGTTGCAGTTCCAGGCAACGATCCGCATGCCGGACGACCTGGCCGGATCAGATTCTGCTGCTGAGCAGCTTGAGACCCGCGAACGCGAAGAACGCACCGAGTGTGGCCTGGATCAGGCGGCGTGCGCCCGCATAGAGCCGCACCATGGGGGCAGACGAGAATGCAATGGCATAAAGCGCGTGAATGACGACCGAGAGGACTGTCGTGCCGGCGACAATTGCAACCGCGACCCAGACAGGTGCCCCGTCCTTGAGGCCGAGCGAGATGATGGCGATCCAGGCCAGTGCCGCCTTCGGGTTGGTCATCTGGATAACGAAACCCCGTACGAAGTACCCGGTCGGTCGCCGCCGGCCACCGGCCAACTCGACCGCCTCGACATCCTGCGCTGAAAAAGCGGAGCGGAATGACTTGTAGGCCAGCCAGAGCAGATAGAGCCCGCCGCAGACTTTTATGGCGACGAGCGCTGAACCGTAGGCTGCAATCACCGCCGAAAGGCCGGCTGCGGTCAGGATTGCCCAGCAGAATGAGCCGCCGGCGACACCCATGGCGAGCGCCAGGCCGGAACGCCGGTTGACGCTCATCGACGTTCCCATGACGGCGAGCACGTTCGGTCCCGGACTCATGATCGCCAGCATGAAAGCCGAATAGGCGAGCAGGATTCCCGGCAGGTAGATCGAAATTTGCTCCATCTTGACGTCCTCCAGTCGGCTGCTGCGAATTCAGACTACCAGTTGCCTCCTGACAGGTTGTGTCAGCAATCCCCCAAGTCAGACGCCTGCGTGACTGGGGAACGACCGGAACTGGAACGGGACCCGCCCCTCGATCCTGTCTTTGCTCGGCACGAGGCCGAAGCGGCGCTTGTAAGTGCGTGTGAACTGGACCGCACTGCCGAAACCGCAGGCCGCGGCAATATCGACGATCGGCAGTTCGGTCTGGGTCACGAGGCCGCGGGCCCGGTCGAGGCGCACATCGACATAATAGCGGATCGGGGAGACGCCGGTATGCTCCCTGAACAGGCGCTCAAGTTGACGCTGGGACAGGCCGAGCCGTGCGACCAGTTCGCCAATCTTCAACGGCTGTTCCAGATTGCGCTCCATCAGGATGATGGCCTCGCGCAGGCGGGCAGGCGCCGAATAGCCGACCGGCTCGCGTGTCGTCGGCAACTGGCCTTCCGATCCCGGCCGGAGCCGTTCGTGAAAGATGTACCGGCCCGCCGCATTGGCCATCTCGAGCCCCTGCTGCAGGCGGATAATCTCGAGAGCCATGTCTGTCGCCGCGGCGCCGCCGCAACAGGTCAGGCGGTCACGGTCGAACACGAACAGGGACTCGTCCATCGGGCTGTCCGGAAACAGTTCCCGGTACGCGGCGATATGTTCGTAATGCGTCGCCGCCCGGTATCCCTGCAGCAGTCCCGCATAGGCAAGCACGAAGGCGCCGGTGTCGATCCCGCACATGACCACCCCGGAGCGGGCCAGCCGCCTGAGCCAGTTCTGCAAGCCTTTTCCGCGGAACCGTTCCGGCGTCCAGCTCGCGTTGATGACGAGAAAGTCGAGATCCGGGGTGCTGTTGTGGAACGCCTCGGTGCCGGAGACCGTCAGCCCATTGCTTGCGGTTACGCCGCCGCCGTCGAGCGAAAGGAACGGCCATTGGTAGACGGTTGCGCCCCGCAGGTAATTGGCGGCCCTGAAGGGGTCGACGAAGGCGTGAGCCGCCATGCTGTTGAAGCCCGGCAGCACCAGCATGCCGATGACGCACGAGCTGCCGTCGGCACCGTGTCTGTCTTCGGCACTGCTGAGTGTTTGGGCCATATGTCGATAATTGCATGTTCAGCGGCGAAAAACATCAGTTCTGATCTTCCGCTCTGCTCTAGAGTTATCGATACCGGACAGGGATGAGTCATGACCAATTCGGCCCCCAACATCGTCGTCATCATGGCGGATCAGCTGGCGCCGCAGTTTACTGGCGCCTACGGGCATCCTTTGGTCCGGACTCCGAACATGGATGCGCTTGCACAGTCGGGTGCGCGTTTCGACGCCGCCTACTGCAACTCGCCGCTCTGCGCGCCGTCGCGGTTCAGCTTCATGTCCGGGCAACTGGTGACCCGCATCGCGGCCTATGACAATGCCAGCGAGTTTCCGTCCTCGATCCCCACATTCGCCCACTATCTGAAACTCATGGGCTATCGCACCTGTCTGTCCGGCAAGATGCACTTCGTCGGTCCGGATCAGTTGCATGGCTTCGAGGAGCGCGTGACGACCGACATCTATCCGGCGGATTACGCCTGGACGCCGGACTGGGAGCTGCCGGACGAGCGCATCGACAAGTGGTACCACAACATGGATTCGGTGCGCGAAGCAGGCGTCGCCGCCGCGACCTTCCAGATCGACTACGACGAGGAAGTCGCCTTCTTCGCCAGGCGCAAGATCTTCGACTATGCGCGCGAGCAGGCCGGACCGTTCTGCCTTGTCGCCAGTTTCATACACCCTCACGATCCCTACGTCGCCCGCCGTGACTGGTGGGACCTCTATGATCCGGCCGGGATCGACATGCCGAAACATGTCCTCGGCCGGGACCGGCAGGACGGCTTTTCGCAGCGTCTGATGGACGGCATCGAGGCGAGTGTCGTCGAGGTCAGCGAGGCGGAGATCCGCAACGCTCGCCATGCCTACTACGCCAACACGTCCTATTTCGACAGCAAGGTCGGCGAACTCGTGACCGCACTCGGTGAGGCCGGCTGCCTGGACAACACCGTCATCATCGTCACGGCCGACCACGGAGACATGCTGGGCGAGCGCGGGCTCTGGTACAAGATGAACTTCTTCGAGCATTCCGCCCGGGTGCCGCTGATCATGAGCGGTCCGGGCATCGCGAACCGCGTGGTCGGCAACGCCTGTTCCCTGGTCGATATTCTGCCGACGCTGCTCGATATTGCTGCCGGAGGCAGTACGGAACGTCCGGTACTGGGACAGCCGATCGACGGTCGCTCGCTTTGGCCTCTTGCGTGCGGCGGGGACGATCCTGTCGATGAGGCGCTCGGCGAATACTGCGCGGAGATGACGCCGCAACCGGTCTTCATGATCAGGCGGGGGAACCACAAGTACATTCACTGCGATGCCGACCCGCCGCTGCTGTTCGATCTCGCCGACGACCCGGACGAGATGAACAACCTGGCGGCCGATCCCGCGTTCGCCAATGTCGCCGGAGCATTCGCCGACGAGGTGCGCGCGCGTTGGGACAGTGCGGCGATCCGGGAGAACGTGATCTTTACCCAGAAACAGCGCCGTGCCGTGCACGCCGCAATGGAAGCCGGCGCCATCGCCGCGTGGGACTTCAACCCGCCGCGCAATGCGTCGAAGGAATATGTCCGCAATCACATGGATTGGACGGAAGCTGCGGCAAAGACGCGGTTCCCGCCGGTCGCGAGTTGACGGAGTGAACGCATGACAGCAAGACCGTCCCCGGAGGATTTCGCCCGCATTTCTGAAGGCTTCGACCGCGATCCGTCGAGGTCCTACTCCCTGAAGGCCGAAGCCTACACGGACCGGCACTGGATGGACGTCGAGCGCGAGGCCGTGTTCGCGCGCACCTGGCAGTGGGTCTGCCATGTCGAAAAGCTGCGGGAAACCGGCTCATACGTGACCATCGACATAGCCGGCCAGCCGGTCTGCATCGTGCGCGACCGGGAAGGCGAGCTGCGGGCCTTCTACAATGTCTGCAAGCACAGGGCGCACGAGCTGCTGCGCGGCGAGGGCCGGACGTCGAAGATCATGTGTCCCTATCACGCCTGGACGTACGACCTGACCGGCCAGCTCCGGCGCGCGCCCGAAACCGAAAATCTGGTGGATTTCGACGTACGCGATGTCTGCCTTGACCGGGTTCAGGTCGAGGAATTCTGCGGGTTTGTATTCGTCAATCTGGACCCGGAGGCCGCACCGCTTGCCCAGGAGAGTGGCGATCTGGCGAAGGAGATCATGCACTGGGCGCCTGACGTCGAGCGGCTCACCTTCGGTCACCGGCTGACTTACGACATCAAGTCGAACTGGAAGAACATCGTCGACAATTTCCTGGAGTGTTACCACTGCCCTACGGCGCACAAGGACTTCTGCTCACTCGTCGACATGGACACCTACAAGGTGACCACGCACGGCATCTATTCGAGCCACATGGCCGAGGCCGGCAAGTCCGCCAACTCGGCCTACTCGGTGGAGCATGCGACGGTTACGGACCACGCGGTCTGGTGGCTGTGGCCCAACACATGCCTTATGCGCTATCCCGGCCGCGGCAACATGATTGTGCTCAACGTGATCCCGGTCGGACCCGACCGGACGCTCGAGACCTACGACCTGTTCCTGGAGACGCCGGAGCCGATCGAGGCGGAGCTCGAGACCATCCGCTATCTCGACGAGGTGCTTCAGGTCGAGGACATCGCACTCGTCGAGAGCGTTCAGCGCGGCATGGCCACGCCCGCCTTCACGCAAGGCCGCATCGTTCATGATCCGGGCGGTTCCGGTAAGTCCGAGCATGCCGTGCATCATTTCCACGGCCTCGTGCTTGACGCCTACGAACGTGCGGTCCGCCAGTAATGGGCGCGCTCGACGGCAAGACGGCGTTTGTCACCGGCGGGACCGGAGGCATCGGGACCGCCATCTGCGCGCGGTTTGTGCGCGAGGGCGCGGATGTCGTTGCGGCCGATCTCAAGCCATCGGGCGATGTGCCGGACGGCGTGACGGCCGTCGCCTGCGACGTGACCAGCGAGGAATCGGTTTCAGGCGTCTTTGCGGATCTGTCCGGGCGCTGGGACAGGCTCGATATCCTTGTGAACGCGGCCGGTATCGAGATCGAGAAGACGATCGAGGAAACCAGTCTTGAGGACTGGAACCGGATCTTCGCCGTCAATGTGACCGGCACATTCCTGACCTCCAAGCACGCCCTGCCGCTGCTGCGGAAGGCGCCGGGCGCGAGTGTTGTCAATTTCGGCTCCTATGACGGCTTCATCGCCGACCCGGGGCTTGCGGCCTACTGCGCCACCAAGGGCGCGGTGCATGCGCTGACCCGGGCCATGGCCTGCGACCACGGGCCGGAAGGCATCCGCGTCAATGCGGTCTGCCCGGGTTACGTCGACACGCCCATGTTGCAGAGCTTCTTTCAGGACGCCGGCAACATCGAAACCCTCGAAAACGCTATCCGCGACGTCCACCCGACCCGCACTTACGGCACGCCGGAGGACGTCGCCAATCTGGTCAACTGGCTGGCATGAGCGACGAGGCGCGCTATGCCTCGGGCCAGCTCTGGGTCATCGACGGCGGCCTGACCGCCCAGGTTCAGCAGATGAGGCTCTGACATGGCGAAAGCCGGTCATCATCACCTGCGCGGCCACCGGCGGCATCCACACGCCGACCATGTCGCCGCACCTGCCGATCACGCCGTCGGAGATCGCCGACCGCGGCCATCGAGGCGTCCGAAGCAGGCGCCTGCGATCATCCACCTGCACGCCCGCGACCCGGAGACCGGCAAGCCCGATCCGCGGCCCGAAACCTTCATGCAGTTCCTGCCCGTCGATCAAGCAGGCAAGCGACGCGGTGGTGAATGTCTCGACCGGCGGCGGTCTCGGCATGACCATCGACGAGCGGCTGGCTGCGGCCACAACGCGCCAAGCCCGGAGATGGCCTCGCTCAACATGGGATCGATGAATTTCGGCATCTTCCCGATGCTCGAGAAGTACGACAACTGGAAGCATGACTGGGAGCCGGAATTCCTGGAGATGACCCGGGACTTCATCTTCCCGAACACCTTCAAGAGCATCGAATACGTGCTGCGCGAACTGGGCGAGGGCCACGGTACCCGTTTCGAGTTTGAATGTTACGACCTCGGCCACCTCTACAACCTGGCCTGGTTTGTCGATAAGGGCATGGTCAAGCCGCCGTTCTTCATCCAGATGGTCTTCGGCATCCTCGGCGGTGTCGGCGCCGATCCGGACAATCTCATGCACATGCACACCATCGCGCAGAAGCTGTTCGGCGACCAATACGAGTGGTCGGTGCTCGCAGCGGGCCGGCATCAGATGCCCTTTGCCACGCAGGCCGCCATGCTCGGCGGAAACCTGCGCGTCGGGCTGGAAGACAGCCTCTATATCGGCAAGGGCGAGCTGGCGCAGTCCAACGCCGATCAGGTGCGCAAGATCCGGCGCATCATCGAAGACCTGGGCCTGAGTGTCGCGACGCCGGCGGAAGCCCGCGAACGTCTCGGCCTCAAGGGCGGCGACAGAGTGAAGTTCTAGAGAGGAAACCACCATGCAGACGAAACTGTTGATCGGCGGCGAACTGGTTGCAGGAGAAGGCGAAGCGCTCGCCGTTCTGGATCCGGCGACCGGCGACGGGGTGGCAAGCGTCGCCGAAGCATCCGATGCGCAGGTGGATGCGGCGGTCAGGGCGGCAGACGAGGCATTCGATACGTGGTCAAGGACAACGCCGGCCGAGCGCGCCGGCCATCTTTTGGCACTCGCCAATGCCATCGAGGCCAATGTCGATGAGTTGTCGGAACTGGAGAGCATTGATTGCGGCAAACCGCTGGCGAGCGCACGCGATGACGAAATGCCGCTCACCATCGATGTCTTCCGCTTCATGGCCGGCGCGGCCCGGACAATGACCGGTTCGGCGGCGGGCGAATATGTCGAGGGCCATACGTCGATGATAAGGCGCGACCCGGTCGGGCCCGTCGCCTCCATCGCACCCTGGAACTATCCGCTCATGATGGCTGCCTGGAAGCTCGCTGCACCCCTCGCGGCAGGCTGCACCGTTGTCCTGAAGCCGTCCGAGATGACACCGCTTTCCACGCTGCGCCTGGCCGAGATCATGAACGGCATCTACCCGAAGGGCGTGGTCAACGTGATCTCCGGGCGCGGGCCGACGATCGGCGACCGGCTGATCAATGCACCGCAAGTCGAGGGCATCAGCATCACCGGTTCGCCGGCCACCGGAATGGCGGCCATGCGGGCGGCATCGAACAAGATCCGCCACGTGCATCTGGAGCTTGGCGGCAAGGCTCCGGTCATCGTGTTCGACGATGCCGACGTGGACGCCGTTGTCGAGACGATCAGGGGCGGGTCCTACTTCAATGCCGGGCAGGACTGCGCCCAGCCGTGCCGCGTCATGGCGGCTGACGGGATCTACGAGAAGCTTGTTGCTGACACGGCAAGCGCTGTCGGGACCATCAAGGTTGGCGCCCAGAAGGAAGACGGCGTCGAGATGGGGCCGGTGATCTCTGCGACCCAGCGCGAACGCGTTGCTGGTTTTGTCGATCGCGCGCGCGAGTCCGCTGAAGTCCTGACCGGAGGGTCGCAAGGCGAGGGGGCCGGATTCTTCTACCAGCCGACAGTCGTCGCCAATGTGGACAACGATGCCGAGATCGCCCGCGACGAGGTGTTCGGGCCGGTTGTTTCCATCTCGCGTTTCAGTGATGCCGAGGACGCGCTCACCTGGGCCAATGCAAGCAGTTACGGTCTGGCCTCTTCGGTATGGACGAAGGATGTCGGCCGCGCCATGGCTGTCAGCAGCCGGCTTCGCTACGGCTTCACCTGGGTCAATACGCACGGTGTCGGCACGCCGGAAATGCCCTGGGCCGCGATGAAGGGGTCGGGCACCGGCTGCGACATGTCCGTTTACGCGCTCGACGCCTACAGTGCCATCCGGCACGTGATGGTCGCGCACGGATGACCCGGCTCGCCGGCAGAAACGCGCTCGTGACCGGCGGGCGTCAGGGGATCGGACGCGCCATCGTCGACGCCTTTCTTGCCGAGGGTGCGGATGTGATGACCTGCGGACGCGGTGAGCGGCCGGACGGATTGCCGGAGAATGTACACTGGGTGACCGCCGACATGTCGGATGGGTCCCAGGTCGACGAATTGCGGTCGGCGGCGGTCGACGCGTTCGGGTCGCTGTCGATCCTGGTGAACAACGCGGGCATCCAGATCGAGAAGACCGTGGTCGACAGCACCGACGAGGACTGGGACCGCCTCATGGGTGTCAATGCGAAGGCGGTCTTCCTCGCCTGCCGCGCTTTCATACCGGTCATGGCGGATGGCGGTTCCATCATCAACATCGGCTCGATCTCGGGCAATGTCGCGGACCCGTCCATGGCGCTCTACAACGCGTCCAAGGCTTTCGTGCACGGGCTTACCCGGTCGATCGCCGTCGATCACGGACCCGCCGTCCGGTGCAATGCCATCTGCCCAGGCTGGATCATGACGGACATGGCCGAAGCGGGCTTCGATCTGGCCGACGATCCGGGCGCCGCCCGAAGCAATGCGGTCGCGCGGCATCCCGCCGGCCGCCTGGGGACACCGGAGGATGTTGCAAACCTGGCCGTCTGGCTGGCATCCGATGAATCTTCCTTCGCGACAGGGCAATGCTACACGGTCGATGGCGGCATGACGGCCGCGTCGCCGATCAATCCGGGACTTTTGTGATGCAGAAAATCGAACGAACCGCCGTCCTCGGCGCAGGTGTCATCGGAGCGAGCTGGACCGCGCTGTTTCTGGCCGCGGGCCGCTCCGTGGATGTGTATGACCCCGGAGAAGGCATCGAGACATCAGTGCGCGACTATGTCGCCCGCGCGTGGCCGGCACTTGAGCAGCTTGGGCTCACCGGGCGAGGTGATCCCGACCGCCTTCGTTTCCACAGCGATCCGGCCGAGGCGGTTCGCGATGCGCAGTTCGTGCAGGAAAATGTTCCCGAGCGCATCGACATCAAACACACCCTGTTTGCCGCGATCGAACCGCATCTCGCGCCCGAGGCCATCGTCGCGTCCTCGGCGTCCGGTCTCATGGTCCGTGAGATGCAGCAAGGTTGGCAGGATCCGTCGCGCTTCCTGCTCGGCCATCCGTTCAATCCGCCGCATCTCATCCCGCTGGTGGAACTGATCGTCAACGAGCGCACCGCCGACGGCGTGCTTGAGGCGGCGGAAGCGTTTTACGCCGACGTTGGCAAGGTGACGATCCGTGTTGAGCGCGAGGTGCCGGGCCATGTCGCCAACCGCCTCCAGGCGGCGCTGTGGCGCGAGGCAATTCACCTGGTCGCGAGCGGTGTTGCGTCTGTCGAGGACGTCGACAAGGCGGTCTGGGCGGGGCCGGGATTGCGCTGGGCGGCCATGGGGCCGCACATGCTGTTCCACCTGGGCGCCGGCCCCGGGGGCATGGGCGAGTTCTGCACCCGCTACCGCGACAGTTTCCACCGCTGGTGGGACGATCTCGGGCAGACGGAGCTGACGCCGGAGACCGCAGCACTGCTTGCGAACGGCGTCGCGGCAGAGGCAAATGGACGGGATGTCGTGGAGTCGTCTGCCGAACGCGATGCCCTGATCGTCGCCATGCTGGAATCCGCCGGAAAAGTGCGTTCGGGAGGCCCGCGGACGTAGCGTTCGACCTGGCTTCGTGGTTGAGTGACGGCAGCACTCGAAACGACAAAAGAAGCTGCCATGCATCCGCTCGATCCCCTGACAATTAGCGAAATCCGCACCGCCGTCGAAGTCGTCCGTGAACAGTCCGGCCTTGACGAAACGGGCTGGTTCGAGACCATCACGCTCGACGAGCCGGACAAGGCCGAACTTGCGGCGGCACGCGAAGGACATGTCCCCGGTCGACGCGCCTATGTCTGCTGTTACGAGCCGTCCAGCAATCGGACCTTGCGCGGCATTGTGCGGCTGGACGACGGGGAATTGGCGAGCTGGGAACACGTGGCGGGTGCCCAGGCCCGTATCGTCCCGGACGAGTTCGTCCTCGGTGACGAGATCGTCAAGGCAGACCCGCGCTTTGTCGATGCCTGCGCCAAACGCGGCATCACGGATCTCGACAAGGTCCTGATCGAGACCTGGGCGGCAGGCAACTTCGGCGACGAGGCGGAACAGGGCGAGCGCATCGCCTATTGCCATTGCTGGGTTTCGAACGAGGCGGGCGACAACCCATACGGTCGGCCGATCGCCAATCTGCATCCCGTCGTCGATCTTCGTCTCAGGAAGATCATCCGGATCGACGATTTCGGTGTCGTGCCTCTGCCGCCTGACTCGGCCTCGATCCGCCCGACCGAGAATCTCCGCACCGACATCAAACCGCTCGAAATCACCCAGCCCGAAGGCCCGAGCTTCGAGGTCGACGGCTACGGCGTGAAGTGGCAGAACTGGCACATCCGTGTCGGCTACAATCTGCGCGAAGGCCTGGTGCTGCACGAGATCGGCTATGAAGACAGGGGTCGGCTACGGCCGATCATGCACCGCGCCTCCATGGCCGAAATGGTCGTGCCCTATGGCGATCCGACCGGCGGCAACTTCCGGCGCAACGCGTTCGACACCGGCGAATACGGCATCGGTCCCGTGCTCGATTCCCTCAAGCTAGGCTGCGACTGCCTTGGCCACATTCACTATTTCGACGTCTGCGCGCATGACTGGCACGGCGAGCCGTATGAGATAAAGAACGCCGTCTGCATGCACGAGGAGGACTTCGGCCTGCTCTGGAAGCACACGGACGCGCGCACCGGCAAGATGCGCGCCGTGCGCTCGCGCCGCCTGGTCATCTCGGCACTCTCGACCATCGGCAACTACGTCTACGGTTTCTTCTGGTACTTCTACCAGGACGGCACGATCGGCGTTGAGGTCAAGGCGACCGGTATCCCGTTCCCGACCGGAATTGCACAGGGCGAGGAGTCACAGTATGGCGCCATTGTCGCGCCGGGCATCGAGTCCCATGTCCATCAGCATGTTTTCAGCTTCCGTTTCGACATGTGTGTCGACGGTGGAGCCAACTCCGTCCGCGAGGTCGAGTTCGAAGCCGCATCCGTGGGGCCGGAGAATCCTCACGGCAACGCCATCCGGATTATCGACCGTGAACTGGAAAGCGAATTGCAGGCGCAGCGAGAGATGGATTCGGCGCGGGCGCGGTACTGGAAGATCGTCAATCCCAATGTGAAGAACGGTCTGGGCAAACAGACGGCTTACAAGCTTGTGCCCGCTGCGAACGCCCTGCCTCTGCTCGACCCGCAGTCGCCGGTGGCGAAGCGGGCAGGCTTCATGTTCAAGCATTTCTGGGCGACGCAATACGCGCCCGACGAACTCTATCCCGCGGGCGACTTCCCGAACCAGAGCGCAGGTGGTGACGGGCTGCCCGCCTGGACGGCGGCCGACCGGCCCTTGAGTGAAACCGACGTGGTCGCCTGGTACACGCTCAACTTCCACCATCTGCCGAGGCCGGAAGACTGGCCGATCCAGCCCGTGGTTTATGCCAATTTCCACTGGATGCCTGACGGCTTCTTCGACGAGAACCCCGCCCTCGACGTACCGCCGAACGATCTCAAATGAACCGCTGTTCCTGGGTGCCGCCGACAAGGACGCTCAGGACCGTGTCGCCCGGTTTCGCCCAGGGGTAGGCTTCGAAGACGGCCTGCGCGGCTTCGGGCGTTTCCGGCGGGTCGACGGTCGCGTCGGCCAGCGCGTCGAACTGCGCATAGGCATCGTCGGGCACGGCCTGCAGGCGGCTGCACTCCCGGCCGGGCCCCCAGTAATCCCAGGGCAGGGTCTCGATCCCTGCGAGCGCCGCCGCATCCTTGAGCACGTTTGACGCCGGAAACCAGTCACCGCTGATCCCGGCATAGAACAGGCCGCAGGTCTCCGCATCGATCTTTCCGGATCTGATCTCGCGCCACAGTTGGGGTCCGCTGCGAAAGCGGTCGCGCGGCACGTCCGTGACGTCGAACGTGATGCCGTGCCCTTCGCGGGCGCGAAGCCCGAGCTGTGCGTCAAGCAGGCGCCATTCCCCGTCGTGCCTGTATTCGCACAGCCAGTGATCTTCCCAGCGGTCCGGCCGGAAATAGTTTACGAACCCGACCCGCAGCCGCGCCTCGATGCCGTTGGACCGGAACACGCTCGCCGCGATCAGGACAAAGTCATGACAGGTCCCGTAGAGGTATGCGGACAAGGCGCGCTGTTCGCTGAGCGGGCGGTCGTCGCGCTCAAAGGCGGTGCCCAGCAGGCGCTGGATTGTCCGCAGGCCGCGATCGGTTTCGGCGTAGTCGGGTACGCCGAACTTGAGGAACCGCGCGGCGGCGTGATGGATCAGGAAATTCTCCAGCGCGTCCGCGAGCGCCAATGGTTCGGTGGGAAGGACCGCTAGTCGGTCGCGATAGAGCCCGGGATCGGACCAGGGTGTATGATCGGCGTAGCTCATGACATGTACGATGCTACAGCACTGTCGTCAGCAGTGCAGCGAAACTCTGAGCGAATCTGTCCAGACGCGATCCCGTTGCGCGCGGTCCCGCGACGTCAGACCGCATAGTAGAACTCTTCGCGGACGACCTTGCCGCCCTTGACCGTATAAATCCCGACTTCCTTCATTTCGCTGCGGTCGCCGGTATCCTTGTTGGTCGCATCGATCTCGAAGATCACGGCAAAGCGGTCAGTGCCGTGGAAATACGGGCCTTCGACGTTTGCCGAATGAACCTCCATCGTGTTGTTCCACCATTCGTGTTTCCCGCGAATGGCGTTGACGCCGGCGCTCTCCGGGCCGTCCATGCCCGGCATAGGCAGGGCTTCGACCGATACCGCGTCCGCCGAATAGAGTTCTTCGAGACACTTCTGCTCATTGCCTTCCCGGCAATAGGTTACGAGCTGGTTGGCGACATCGGTCAGCGTGCTGTCAAACATGGTCAGGTACCTCCTCATCTGCAGTTAGAGGCGTATTCACCTGTACCGATGGTATTTCAGCACTGTGACAGGCACGAATCACATTGGGGTGTTGCCGTCCTTGATCGCCGTCTGCGCGCGGCCGACGGATCTGGCGTCGAAGGACACACTCTTGATCAGGGCGTAGATGGGCATTCCCGGCTCAAGGCCGAGTTCGGCGAGCGAAGCCCGTGTTATCCGGGCGCGCAGGTTTCCACCGCCGATATCGACGAGCGTCTCGGCAAAGGCGGTGTCCGGTTCTTCCGCGATCTCCGCAATCGTGCCGGAGAGGATATTCCTGATGCTGATGCCTTCCGGCTTCTGTCTGGTCAGAGCGACATCCCGGGCCCGGACGCGGAGGCGGACGTCTTCGCCGATCGCGACGTTAGCGATCGGAATGGTGATTTTCTGACCGCCGTGGTCGAGTTCCGTGAGATGGTAGGTCTTGTCGTGAGACGCGACACGCGCTGTCAGGATGACGCCGGCTTCGAAGCGGCCGGTCGCCGGGCCGATGTCGAGCCGTTCCAGCATGTCGCTCACGGGACCGTCCGCGACCCTCTTCCCCGAGGCGATGATCACCATGCGATCGGCCAGGCGTGCGACCTCGCTGATCTCGTGGCTGACATAGAGAATGGGGATTGAGAGGGCTTCGTTCAGGGCCTCGAGAGACGGCAGGATCTCGTCCTTGGCCCCGCGGTCGAGGCCTGACAGCGGCTCGTCCATCAGAAGCAGGCGCGGCTGCGAGAGCAGGGCCCGGCCGACCGCGATCTTCTGGCGCTCGCCTCCGGAAAGCCCGGCGGGAGAGCGGTCGAGCAAACGATCGATGGCGAGCAGGTCGACCACGTTGTCGAACCCGAGAAGGCCACCGTCGGGCTTGCCGGCCGTACGGCTGGCGCCGTACATCAGGTTCTCGCGCACAGACAGGTGGGGAAACAGGCTGGCTTCCTGAAACACATATCCGATCGGCCGCTGATGCGGTTTGCGGAATGTGCGTCCGCCCTCGTCCTGCCAGGTTTCACCGCCCACCTCGAGCCGGCCGGACATCCGGGTGAGCCCGGCCACGCAGCGCAGTGTCGTCGTCTTGCCGCAGCCGGTCGGTCCGAAAAGAGCGGTAATACCCTGCAATGGCGCGCGGAAATCGATATCGAGCGCGAAGTTGCCGACCTCTCCGGTGAACCTCGCATCGATTGTTGACTGGGCATCGTTCACGATCCGGCGTTCCTCATGCGCTTTTCGACCAGCATCATCGACAGAATGACGGTGAAGGCGAAGACCAGCATTCCGCCTGCCAGCACGTGGGCCTGAGTCCATTGCTGTGTCTCGACGAAATCGTAAATCGCGATGGAGAGGACTTTGGTTTCGCCGGGAATGTTGCCGCCGATCATGAGAATGACCCCGAATTCGCCGACCGTATGGGCGAAGCCGAGCACCGCGCCGGTGATGAAGCCGGGCCGCGCCAGAGGCACCGCCACGCTCCAGAACGAATCCCACGGCGAGGCGCGCAGTGTTGCCGCGACTTCAAGCGGGCGCTCGCCGAAAGCCTCGAAGGCGTTGCGGATCGGCGTCACCACGAAGGGCATGGAGTAGATCACGGACCCGATCACCAGCCCCTCGAAGGTGAAGGCAAGCGATCGTCCGCCGAACAGGCTGGCGACCCAGCCGCCGGGACCGTCGGGCCCGAGGGCAACCAGGAGGTAGAATCCGAGAACTGTGGGCGGCAGCACGAGCGGCATGGCGACGACGGCGGCGATGATTTCCTTGCCGCCGAAGCGCGACCGCGCCAGCCACCAGGCGATCGGCGTGCCGATGAGGAGCAGGAGGACGGTCGTCGTCGCGGCGAGCTGGATCGTCAGCCAGACGGGTGACCAGAGTTCAGCGAAGTCCAGCATCGCGCCCCTCAGTCACCGCCGCCATAGCCGTATCTGTCCCTGATGGCCTGCGCCCCTGCTCCGCGAAGGAAGCGCATGAATGCGCGCGCCGCGGCATTGTTGGCGCCGCGCTTGAGCAGGACCGCGTCCTGGGCAATCGGGGCATAATACCGTTCCGGAACAATCCAGCGCGATCCGTCTGTCCGGTCCATGACCTGGGACAGCGCGACAAAGCCGAGTTCGGCGTTTCCCGTGTCGATGAACTGGAAGGTCTGGGCGATGTTGTTGCCGAGAACGAATTTGCCCTTGAGGGTGTCATGGACGCCGAGAGCCTTGAGGACCTGCACGGCCGCATCGCCGTAAGGCGCCGTCACCGGATTGGCCAGGGCGATCTTGTGAAATCCGTCGCGCTCGAGTGTGGCCGCGCCGTCAACGAGTCCCCTGTCGGCACTGAACAGCACAAGGCGACCCTTGGCATAGGTGAACCGGCTGCCGGCGAGCGCCAGCCCGTCTTCTATGGCTTTTTGCGGCCTTGCCGCATCGGCGGCGAGGAAGATCTCGAACGGCGCATCGAGGCCGATCTGCGTGAACAGCTGCCCCGTCGATCCGAAGCTGAAGACCGCCTGATACCCGGTCTCCTCGGTGAACGCCGCACCGATCTCTTTGGCCGCCTGGGTGAAATTGGCGGCGACGGCCACGCGCACTTCCCCTGCGGCCGGAGCCTGCGGAGTGCTGATCAGCAAGGCAGCCCAGAACAGAACGACCGCTCCAGGCCGCAGAAAACTGCGCATTCGAGGGAGGAGCACCGGACGGATCTCCGATATGTTCACGCGGCTATATCGGAAAACCATAACCAAGCTCCGGCACGGCTGCAACAGGTGGCCCGCTACGTGACGTCATGCCGCAACAGATGCCGCAACGCGCGCAATTCGTCTTCGATGGCCTCCGCAGCCCGGTCTTCCATCGACCGGTAGAGTGACAGAACCTCTTTCCCGAGATCGGTCAGTTGCGCGCCGCCCCGCGTACGGCCCCCCTTCGAGGTCGCGACAAGTTCCGTACGGAAGTCCGTGTTCAGGCCGTCGACCAGTCTCCAGGCTTTCTTGTAGCTCATGCCGAGCTGCCGCCCGGCCGCCGCGATCGAGCCGGTCTCCTCGATGCCCTGCAGCAGGTCGGCCTTTCCCGGCCCGATCACGACTTCCGGTTCGAGCACGATGCGCAGGCGGGCGCCGGGTGTCTTGTTGGCGGCTTTCATGGGCCCAGTCTATACAAGCAGCGCCAACGGGTCAGCCGGCGTCATCGGGGATGGGACGCTCCATGAACACGACCGGCAGCGTGAGCTCATCGGACATACGCACCGCCTCGCGCCGTACTGCCCGGAATCCCAATGCCGTGTAAAAACCTTCCGCATTGAGGCTTGAGTAGCACTGAAACTTCCTCGCGCCGGAGGATCCGGCATCATTCAGGCAGCGTTCGAAGATGGCCCGGCCGACGCCGCGTCCGGTCCAGTCGGCATGAGTGCCGAAATGGCGAATGTGAACGAGGCCCGGCTCGGTCTTTCCGGATCCGGGGTGCTCGAATGTCCAGCCACCGCATCCGACAAGCCTGCCATCCGGCGTCTCCGCGACATAGAAAGTGCCTGATTTCAGCAACGCGGGATTCGCGCGGGTCATCAGGGGGAGGGCGAGCGCCAGTGTGGCGTCGTCATATCCGGCCGTCATCAGCACCGGATACGACGCCTCCAGCAGAGCCGTGACAGCGGACGCATCGTCGGGCGTCGCAGGCCTCACGGAAAACTGTGCGGCCATGCCGTGACCTCCTTGTCCTGGATCAATTCCCAAGCGCGCTCATTGGGCGACCCTCGTTGTCGATTGCTGAGGAGCAACCATGCGCATAGCAACCTTCAATCTCGAAAACCTGGGCGGCGTCAATGACGAAGGCGCGGCGTTCGAGGATCGGATTGCTGTGCTGCGTCCGCAGATCGAGCGCATCGATGCCGATGTGCTCTGCCTGCAGGAAGCCAACGGAGAAAGAGCGAAAAAGGGCGCCGATCGTGGCCTCGCTGCCCTCGACCGTCTGATCGAGGACACGCCCTACCAGGGTTTCATCCGGGTGAACAGCGTCGATCCGCAATCGCAGCGGATTTCGGACCGGCATAATCTTGTCGTGCTGAGCCGCTGGCCGATCCGGGACAGGCGGCAGATCTGGCACGACTACGTGCCGCCGGTCGATCACACCCCCATTACGGCGGAACCGCCATCCGGAGCGGCACCGGTCGCCTGGGACCGCCCGTTGCTGTACTGCATGATCGACCTGCCGGACGGCAGGCCTCTGCACGTGATCAATCTCCATCTGCGCGCGCCGCTGGCGGCTCCGGTGCAGGGTCAGAAGAGCGGGCCGTTTTCCTGGCGGTCCGCGTCTGGCTGGGCGGAGGGGTATTACATGGCAATGCTGAAACGCAGCGGCCAGGCGCTGGAGGCGCGGCTTCTCATCGATCGGATCTTCGACCGCGAGCCTGAGGCACTGGTCGTGGTTTGCGGCGACTTCAATGCGTCCGAGCGGGAAGTGCCGGCCAGGATCATCAGCGCGGGCGTGGATGATACCGGCAACGGCGACCTGGCCGGGCGGTCGCTGGTTTTCCTGGAGCGCTCGGTGCCGGAATCGCGGCGCTTCTCGGTGATTCACCACGGCCAGAAACTGATGCTCGACCACATCCTGATTTCCCACGCGTTGCTCGCCCGCTACAGGCATTTCGAAGTGCACAACGAACTGATCGGCGACGAACTCTTCGGATTTGCCAATATCGAACGCAACCCGGAATCTTACCACGCTCCCGTAGTGGCGGAATTCGGTGACCGGGTGCCTTGATACGCACAATGCGCCGGATTGTCAGAACGCAATCTGGTCTTCGATGGCTGCGATACCGGCCTTGGCGCAGGCCTCGTCTTCGGAGCCCGACGGAGCGCCCGAGACGCCGATAGCGCCGACCATGTCGCCGTCTCCGGCCAGAATCTGCACGCCGCCGCCAAGCGGCAGGGCGTTGCTGACGTTGCGGATCGCCCAGGCCTCGCCGGATTCGGTGAGCTTGGAAAGTTCCAGCGTGTTTGTGCGGAAGCTGACCGCCGTCCAGGCCTTGCGGTAGGCCGTGTCCGGGGTGTGCGGACCGGCGAGCCGGTCGCGCAGGGTTGTCTGCAGGACACCGAAGCGGTCGGTCACCGAGACAGCGACCTGATAACCGCGATTGCGGCAGTCGTCGAGCGCACCCTGTGCGGCGCGTACGGCGACGTCCAGTTTCAGCACCCGGAAAGTCGCGAATGGCTCATCTTCGGCGGCCGACGGGGCCGACAGCCCCACAGCCGCCAGTGCCGGGCCTACCAGGCAGACGACCGCAAGTGTCGCATTACGTTTGAATGCCGTTTCCATCCCTGTGGTCCCTTTCGCTAAAGGGGCGTCCGGTGGCTCGATGTGAAAGGTCTTCTCTTGTTCCGGACGCAAGAGCGAAGAAAGGGTGGCAGAGACGGTCGCACGATTCAATATTTATATTCGAATAAATGAATAAACAGGCGTCCGAGTAACAGACAGATTGAAACGCACAGGACGTGGTGCGCCGCCGCGGTTGCCCAGTCATCACGCCGGCGAGGCGTGAATTGACCAACATTTGATGCGATGGCTTTTTCCAGCGGTTTCCTTCGCTCCAGACCGCCACATATCATGAGGATGCTGAAGGTGCTGATACCGCTCGCAGTGCTGCTGGCTGTTGCGCCAACGCCGGACGAGGTGCGCGCGCAGGAACTCGATTCTGTTCTTGGCCGGCTGTCGAGCGAGGCGAGCCGCACTTGCGTGCGGGCGCAGAACCTGGATGTCCGGTCACGGCAGGCGCAATTCCGCGCCAATGCCAGCCGGCGGCAGTTTGCGCGGTTCTGTACCGGCGGCCGGCGTCAGGGGAACGAAGCACGCTGCAGCCGGTTCCAGCGCGAGGCACGCCGCGAAGCCGGCACCGCACGGCGCCTGTCGCGCAGTGCGAGAGGATACCGGCGCGAATGCGTTCAGGTCCGCAGGCGGATCGAGCGGGAGAAACGGCGATAAACCGTTGCCCGGTCAGTCTGCGATTGCCCGGTAAGCGGCAACGAAGGCGCGCGCTTTCTCGCCGACCTCCGTGGCGGACCAGTCCGGCTTGAAGATTGCCGAGCCGAGACCGAAGCCGTCCGCGCCGGCGGCGAGATAGGGCGCCATTCGCTCGGGCGTGATACCGCCGACCGGAAGCAGCCAGGTGTCGGCGGGCAGCACCGCGCGCCAGGCCTTGATGATCTCGGGCGGCAGGCCTTCTGCGGGAAACGCCTTCAGCATGTCCGCTCCGGCCCTGAGGGCCGCGAAGGCCTCTGTCGGCGTTGATATCCCCGGCATGCTGGCAAGGCCGGCCGATTTCGTTGCGGCGATCACGTCCGCGTCCATGTTCGGGCTTACGACGAATGTTCCTCCCGAATCACGGATCTGTGCGACGTCGTCAGGTGCAAGCACGGTCCCGGCCCCGACGAGCATTTCCTCTCCGAAGGCCGTGGCGGCGATTTCGATGCTCTTCAGCGGTTCAGGACTGTTTAGCGGCACCTCTATGACGGCGAAACCCGCATCGTAAAGCGCGCCGAAGACGGCCTTGGCGTTGACCGGTTCCAGGCCTCTGAGGATCGCCACCAGAGGCGGGTGTTCCGAAAGCGCCGACCTGAGCCGGTCTGCTGTGTTCATTGTCTTGCCTCCAGAAGTCCGGCGCGGCGGGCGATATCCGCATAGGCCCTGCCGATGGCGTCCGGCGCGATGTCGATGACGGCGGCCCCGCGGGACTCGAGCGCGATCCGGTATGCGATGCACAGCCGGTCGCTGCCGACCAGGGTGATCACAGGCAGTTCGCCGTCGAGCGCGGCAATCGCGCTGGCAATCTCGGCGCCGATCAGCAGGCCCGACACGTAATCCGGCACGGAGCCCGGGTCCAGGTCGCCGAACAGGACCCGTGTCCGCCCCGCGAAGAGAATATGCGTCAGGTCGCCATGCCGCGAAAAGCCGGCATCCACGCCCTGCAGGAAAGCCTCGCGGTCGCCGGCGCCATCGGCTTCGCTGAGTTGCGCGATCACGGTATGGCCCAGAATGGCGGCGCGCAGATCGCCGGTCATGTAGGTGGTGAACGCCGCAATCCGGCCGTCCCGCATGTCGACCCACTTGCTGTGGGTTCCCGGCAGAACCACCAGCGCCCGGTCATCCGCGCCGGCTGCGGCGACGGCCTGGATCTCCTCTCCGCGAATGACGTCCGGCATCCCCTGTGCATCCCGCGTCATGACGCCGGGAATGATCCAGACGGGCGCATCCGGGTCGACACGTACCAGTGTGTCTGCAAGCTGCTCCGCTCCGGCGGGCAGGGGGCAGTATGGTGCCTCGACCCAGCCCTTGGCCGCGCCCACCATGCCGGAAAGCAGGGCCGGAAGCGCGCCATGGGTCTCTGCCCAGCCGCCGGTCAGTGCATCGAAAGCACTCCGGAAACGACCGTCCTGGACATTCAGAAGACCTTGGCCGTCTTCTTTTGTTTCGAGAATCGCCCCGTCACGATCGAGCAGGTAGCCGCGCCTGTTTGTCGTGCCCCAGTCGATCGCGATGAGGGCGGCATCTGAACCCCCGCTACTGATATCCGGCCTCCCCGAGCATCCTGCGCATGATCGGTCGCGTTTCCGAGCGGCGCAAGACTTCCGCGAAACCGGCGCGTTCGAAGACGGTGGCGAATCCTGTCCAGGCAAAGGCCGCGGAATAGGATTTTTTCTTTGGCGCGATCGGATAGCCCTCGATGACGGTCCCGCCTTGATCGGCGACGAAATCGCAGGCCGCCTCCAGCAGGCGCAGGGCGACACCCTTGCGCCGAAAGCCCTTGGCGATCAGGAAACAGGACACCGACCAGACGTCGGCATCGTCGACCGGCTTCAGCACACGTGAACTCTCAAGCCTCGGGAATGCCGCGCGGGGAGCGACCGAAATCCATCCGACCGGAACGTCGCCGGCGTAGGCGATCAGGCCGGGCGGGCGGTCGCCGGCGGCGAGATCCTTCATTGCCTGGCGGTTACCGTCGCCCGCATTGGCGTCGTATTCGGCCTTGCTCCGCCGCCACAGCATGCACCAGCACCCGCCGTATCCGCCCTTCGGCCCCATGATTGTCTCGAAGTCTGCCCAGCGGTCGGCTGTGAGCGGAACGACGGTGATATCGGCAGTGTCGGTCATTGCGGTGAGGCCACCTGTTCATTCTCTGAAGCTTTAGCCTATATCATCCGTCTACTGACAGCAGAGTGTCAGCAGGGCGCCTGGCTTTCCCGGATCCATTCAGCGGCCCGCCCGCTCCTTGATCTTGTGGCCGACCTCGACAATGGCATCGATGGCCGGCATGAGCTCCATCCCCAATTCGGTGAGCGCATATTCGACTGACGGGGGCGAAGTCGGCTTGACCTCACGGCTGACGATGCCGCCTGCCTCCAGTTCCCGCAACCGGGTTGTCAGCACTTTTGCCGAGACACCCGGAATGTCGATCTTCAGTTCGCTGAAACGGCGCGGTCCGGAACGCAGATACCAGATGATGTTGGGCGTCCAGGCACCGCCAATGACAGCCAGGCATTCTGTCAGCGGGCAGTCCGGCGGCGGTGCGGCGGTCCGGTTTTTTCGCACTTTCAGGGGCATCGCGACGATCCGGGTTACCAGCAGGAAACCACATAATACACTAACCAAAGGATATGTGGTTTAAAAAGGTAACCACGATCCATAGGTTTCCTTCACTGCGATCAACGCATGTCACCAGAAGGAAACCGAACATGAAACTCTACTACATTCCGGGTGCCTGTTCGCTCGCCACCCATATTGCACTGCGGGAAGCCGGTGCATTGTTTGAGCTCGATCAGGTCGACAAGAAATCGAAAACGACAGGAGACGGAACCGATTTTCTCGCTGTCAATCCGAAGGGATATGTTCCCGCCCTGCGCCTCGAGGATGGCGACGTCATCACGGAAGGCGCGGCTGTATTGCAATACGTCGCCGACAGCAACCCCGAAGCCGGCCTCGCGCCGCCGAACGGCACTCTGGAACGCACGAGGATGCAGGAAACCCTCAACTACCTCTCGTCGGAACTCCACAAGGCGTTCGGTCCGTTTTTCGCTGCAACGCCGCTGGCGGGACGGGAACGCGAAGAAGCGGAGAGCCGCCTGGCGTCGAAATTCGAGCCTGTCGAGGCGATGCTGTCCGACGGCCGCGCCTATCTCGGAGGTGAGGCATTCACGGTTGCGGACGCCTATCTTTTCGTTATCGCAAGTTGGACGCGGCCATGCGGTATTGATCTTTCGCGCTGGCCGAATATCGCCGCCCATGTCGACCGCGTTTCGCGGCGTGGAGCGGCGCGGGATGCCATGCGGGCCGAGGGCCTGATAAACTGAAACTGATCAGCGAGTCGCGCCGTATCGTCGTTGGGTGTTCAACACGGTCCGGCGCGACGCTTTCCGGACACGAAGGAGAAAAAAATGAGCCCGGACTTCACCGGCGTCACCGATGCCGTCATGCGCTATTTCGACGGACTTTATGAGGCCGACTCTTCAATCCTGGCGGGAGTATTTCATCCGGACGCGACCTATTCCTGCGCGACCGAGGGCGAGCTCCAGCATCTCTCGATGGAAGAGTACTTTGCCGTAGTCGACAAGCGCATATCGCCCGCGAGCCACGGTGAGATGCGCAAGGACCGGATCGTTTCGATTGAATTTGCCGGACCGGTCACCGCTTTTGTCAGGGCCAACTGCGCGATCGGGCCGAGGTATTTTACCGACCTGCTCACATTCGTCCACGTCGACGGCCGCTGGCAGATCATTGCCAAGGTATTCCACTTCGATCTTGAAACTGCTCCGGGCGCCTGACGTGCCGGAGATATGTAAAGCGAGGATTTTCAATGCCTTACGTGAATATCAAGATCACACGCGAGGGAGCTACGGATGAACAGAAGGCGCGCCTGATCGAGGGCGTCACCGACTTGCTCGTCCGCGTGCTCGACAAGAGCCCGGCGACCACCTTCGTCGTCATCGACGAGGTCGCCATGGAGGACTGGGGCATCGGCGGACTGCCGGTCGAACGCTTCAGGCAGCGGGAGGCAATCTGACGGCGCCGGCCGCATATCCGCTCAGCACGCTTGAAGGGCCTGCGCCCTCTGCTAGTCTGCGCCGTCTTGAAATTTGCGACGGTTGAAAAGATGGCAGTCGAATTTCGTCCTTTCGGTGCAGACGAGCAGGAAGCGGTGGCGCGGGTTTTCGCGGCGACGCTGAATATGCTGCTGACCGAGGCCGGCGGGGACCCTTATGTGGATCTGGATGACGAGGCGGCCTGGACGCGGTCCTGGAACGAGGACCGGCGCTCGCTCTTCGAGCATGTGGACGCCACCAAGTGCCAGAGCTGGCTGGCGGAGGAAGACGGCAGGATCATCGGCTATGCCCGGTCGATCCTGCGCGACGGCATGTGCCAGCTCACCGAGTTCTTCATCCTGCCCGGCCGGCAGTCGGCCGGCATCGGGCGCGAGCTCATTGCGCGCGCCTTCGACGCCGTCGAGGCGGATCGCCGGACGATCATCGCCACGACGCGGGCCCAGGCCATGGCGCGCTATCTCAAGTCGGGTGTCTATCCGATTTGCCCGCTTGTCGACTTCGAGAAGGCGCCCGAGCCCGTCGAGGTGGAGACCGATCTCGCGGCCGAAGAAATGACGGCGGATCCGGCGACACTCGCAATCCTCGACCGGATCGATCAGGCAGTTCTCGGTTACCGCCGGACCGAAGACCATCGCTGGCTGCTGACGGATCGGACGGGTTTCCTCTTCAGGCGGAACGGCGAGCCGGCCGGCTACGGATACATTTCGAACTGGGGCGGACCCTACGCGGCGCTCGATCCGGCCGACTTCCCGGCCATATTGGCCCACGCCGAAACGGCAACGGCAGCAGCCGGTCATGACTGTTTCTACGTCATGGTGCCTATGCTTCACCGCACGGCGATCGACTATCTGCTCTCCCGCGGGTTCCGGTTCGATGACGGCTTCATGATGCTGTTCATGGCCGACGGCTTCGAACCCAAACTCGACCGCTATTGCTGCGCGATGCCGGGGTTTTTCACCTGATTTAAGCCGTCAGTATGGCCCCGGCACGATCGGGCTGCCGTCGAAGAAGCGGCCGGGCCGGAAGCCCGAGACGTCATGGCCCGGATCACGGGCCGTGAGCAGGTCGGCCATGATCCGGCCGATGGCGGGGCCGATACCGAAACCGTGGCCGCTGAGACCGGTTGCGTAAAACAGACCGTCCAGGTTCTCTTCCTCGCCGAGCGTCGGGACCGCATCCGGTGTCACGTCGATCATGCCGGCCCAGGCTTCGGCGAGCCGGGTGTCCTTGAGAGCCGGATAGATTTTCGGCAGTCGTGTCCTGATCCGGTCCACGACCTTCTGCGACGGCTCGGGATTGACCACGCGCATGCGTTCGAACGGGCTCTCTTCGTCGGCGGTCCAGCGTCTTGGCGTGCCCCAGGCGCCGGGATAATGCTTCGGCGCGCCGGGCCGCAGGCGCACGTCCTTGGCTGACGCCGACAGCAGCTTCAGGAACTTCGCGAAATACTTGAACGAAGCGGGCGAAAGGTAGTGTTCGGCCAGATCGCCTGTGGCGACGGAATAGCCGCCATCCGCACGCCGGCGGATGCAAAGCCCGGGGCCGGCGACATTGCCGGCGAAGAGTTCAGGCGCCGCCTCGGTGCGGGCCACCGTTGAGCGCACGGCAAGCTGCGGCAGGTTCACGCCCGCGTTTGCGGCGAAATGCGTAGACCACGCTCCGGCCGCCAGAACCACCTGGTTTGCCTTGATCCGCCCATGCTCCGTAACGACGCCGGCGACGCGGCCCGCCTCGACGTCGAGCGTACGGACTGCGCAGTCCTCGATGACGGCAGCACCAAGCGCCCGGGCCGCCCGGGCGAGCGCGGGCACTGCGACGAACGGCTCGGCGCTGCCGTCGCTTTCGGTCACCATGGCGCCGGCATAGTCACCCTCGATCGCGGGCAGACGGGCCTTGAGTTCTTCTTTCGACAGCATATGCGTGTCGAGCTGGTACTCCTTCGCGGTCGCATGCCATTCGTCGTACTTCTCCGCCGCTTTGGCACTGTCGATCAGATAGAAACATCCGTTTTTCCTGAACGTCAGGTCCGCCTCGCCGGTTTCTTGCGCCAGCCCCTGCCAGATCCGGTTGGCTTCCATCATGATCGGCAGCTCGCGCCAGTCCCGGCCTTGCTGGCGGACCCAGCCCCAGTTGCGGCTCGACTGTTCGCCCGCGACCCGGCCCTTCTCGCAGACGACCGCCGATACCCCCTTCTTGGCGAGATAATAGGCGGTTGCAATGCCGGCGATACCGCCGCCGATAATGACGACGTCAGCGGCTTCGGGCAGCGGATCGGCGAAGGCGATCGGAGAGGCGTTCGTGATCATCGGCATGTGCGTGTCCGGGTTTTGAAGAACGGCGAGGCAAACCGCGGCTTCGGTCGGTCTTTTCTGTCGGAATCGTTACTGCACGGGCAAGGTTTTGTCGATGTCGAACCGGCAGTGTATATGGTCGCAGGACAAGAAGAACGGATTACGACAGGAACCCGCGATGAACGAGGTCAGTGCCGGCGCCGGGCCGGAAGAGGAAACCGAAGAGATTCGCGCGATCCGCGAAGGTGTCCGGGCCTTGTGCGCGGATTTCCCGGATGAATACTGGCGCGAAAAGGATGCCGCGCGCGCCTACCCGACCGAGTTCGTGCAGGCGCTGACCGATGCCGGCTACCTTGCCGCGCTGATCCCCGAAAGTTATGGCGGAAGCGGTCTGGGGCTTTGCCATGCCGCGGCGATCCTTGAGGAAATTCACAAGTCCGGCGGCAACGCCGCAGCGTGCCATGCCCAGATGTACATCATGGGCACGATCCTGCGCCACGGCAGCGACGGCCAGAAACAGCAGTGGCTGCCGCAGATTGCGTCCGGCGACCTGCGGCTCCAGGCCTTCGGCGTGACCGAGCCCACCAGCGGCACCGACACACTGTCGCTCAGGACCACCGCGGTGCGCGACGGCGACCACTATGTGGTCAACGGCCAGAAGGTGTGGACCTCGCGTGCGGAGCATTCCGATCTCATGCTGCTGCTCGCCCGCACGACGCCGAAGGACAAGGTCGAGAAAAAGGGCGAGGGGCTGTCGGTCTTCCTGGTCGACATGCGCGAAGCGCTCGGCAACGGCCTGACCATCCGGCCCCTGCGCGCAATGATCAATCACAACTCGACCGAGGTGTTCTTCGACAATCTGCGCGTGCCGGCTGAGAACCTGATTGGCGAGGAGAACAAGGGCTTCCGCTATATCCTCAGCGGCATGAATGCCGAGCGCGTTCTGATCGCCGCCGAATGCATCGGCGATGCCCGCTGGTTCATCGAGAAGGCCGTAGCCTATGCCGGATCCCGTGAGGTTTTCGGCGGGCCGATCGGCCGCAACCAGGGTGTCCAGTTCCCGATCGCGATGGCCTATGCAGCGACCGAAGCGGCCGATCTCATGGTCAAAAAGGCGGCGGCCCGGTTTGACGCCGGAGCCTCCATCGGCCCTGAGGCCAACATGGCCAAATACCTTGCCGCGGAAGCGTCCTGGGCGGCGGCCGAAATGTGCCTCCAGACCCACGGCGGGTTCGGCTTTGCCGAGGAATACGATGTCGAGCGCAAGTTCCGCGAAACCCGGCTCTATCAGGTGGCGCCGATCTCGACCAACCTGATCCTGTCCTACATCGCCGAGCATGTCCTCGGCCTGCCGCGGTCCTACGGATGAGGGCTTCGTTGCCAAAGGCGCAAACGTCGCTGGACGGTCTGCTCGTCATTTCCATGGATCAGGCCGTGGCCGCTCCCTTCGCCGCGTCGCGGCTCGCCGAAGCCGGTGCCCGCGTCATCAAGGTGGAACGCCCCGGCGGCGACTTCGCCCGCAATTACGATAGCGTCGCGGCCGGAGAGAGCAGCTACTTCGCCTGGCTCAACCGCGGCAAGCAGTCTGTCGAGCTCGACATCAAGGTTTCCGGTGACCTTGAACTGCTGCGCCGGATGGTCCGGGCCGCGGATGTCTTCATCGAAAATCTGGCGCCGGGAGCGCTCGCGAGAGCGGTCTCGATCTCGTGGGGATGCGCGCGGAAAACCCGCGTCTCGTCACCTGCAGTGTGACGGGCTACGGCGAGGACGGCGAATACCGCGACATGAAGGCCTACGACATGCTGATCCAGGCGGAGTCGGGCCCTTGCCGCCATCACCGGGTCGCCGGAAGCGCCGGGACGCGTCGGCGTCTCTCTGGCCGACATCGCCGCCGGCCTCTATGCCTATAGCGGCATCCTGCAGGCGCTGTTCGAGCGCGAGCGAACGGGGCAGGGCCGCCACGTCAGCGTGTCCCTGTTCGACGCCATGGCGGACTGGATGACGGTTCCGCTGCTGCATCACGATTATGGCGGCCGTGCGCCCGGCCGCGTCGGGCTAGCCCATCCGTCGATCGCGCCTTATGAGGCGTTCGCCAGTGCGGAAGGAGACGAGGTCGTCCTCTCCATCCAGAACGAGCGGGAGTGGGTACGGTTCTGCGCGGATGTCCTGCAAGAGCCTGAAATGGCGGAGGACCCGCGTTTCTGCTCAAACGAGGCGCGCGTCGCCAATCGGGACGCGCTCAAACACAGGATCGGCGCGGTATTCGGCGATCTCCCGACCGGTCAGGTGACAGACCGCCTGAACGCGGCGAAGATCGCCTACGGCTTCATCAACGGGGTCGATGGCCTGTCGTCCCATCCGCAACTGGCGCGGGTGCCGGTCGAGACGCAGGGCGGTACGGTCGAAATGCCGTCGCCGGCAGTGCGCTTCGATCGTTGCGATGTCCAGCCCGGCGCCGTGCCGGCGCTCGGAGAACACACGGATGCCATCCGCGCCGAGTTCGGGGCAGGGGCATTGCCGGGGGCGCGGGAACGATGAGCGGATCGCAGCAGGATCTCAAGGACTGGGAAGGCCGTTCGGAAACGACGCACGGGATCATACACCCCGGCGATCTCGACCGGATGGCGGCAACCCTTGATCGTGATGATCCGGCGTTTGAGGAGGGAGCGCCCGTGCCGCCCATGTGGCACTGGATCGGCTTCCGTCCGGACACACGGCATTCGCAGATCGGTGCGGACGGACATCCGGAAAGGGGCGGATTCATGCCGCCCGTCGAGCAGCCGCGCCGCATGTTCGCGGGCGCCCGCTACGTCTATCGCGCGCCGCTGCGCGCCGGTCAGGCGATCGCACGGAAATCGACGATCACCTCCGTCGCGGAGAAGGAGGGTAGGTCCGGGCCGCTGGTCTTCGTGACCGTGCACCATGAGATGTCCTCCAATGGTGAAGTCTGCGTGGAGGAGGAGCACGATATCGTCTACCGCGGCGAGACGGTCGGCCAGACGCCGGGCGACGGGGCGCCGGAGACGATCGCATGGGGCCCGTGGCGCGAGACGGTCGAACCCGATCCCGTGATCCTGTTCCGCTATTCTGCGCTCACCTTCAATGGGCATCGCATCCACTATGACCGGACCTACGCCACGGGGCGTCGAAGGCTATCCGGGCCTTGTCGTTCACGGCCCCCTGATCGCGACCTATCTGGCGGAGCTCTGCCGCAAAAGTACGCGCGACCGTCCGTTTGCCCGTTTCGGGTTCCGGGCGCGGCGTCCGCTGTTTGACACGGGATCTTTCGACGTGACCGGCGCTTTCGACAAGGACGGCGGGTCGGCCTGGCTCAAGGCCGTGACATCGGACGGTCACACGGCCATGGATGCGACGGTGACGTTCGCCGGCTGACCCGCAAACTGTCACCCTCGGGCGAGGACCCGAGGGTCTTGAACAGGGCGCTGGATGCTCGTGTCGGAGCACGAGCATGACAGAGTATTAGCGTTTTTCGGTTGCCTTATTCGCCGGCTTCGAGGGTCTCGAACGCGCGGGCTTTCAGCCGTTTCTGGACCTCGTAGATCGAGCCATACTCCTCCGAGCGCGGCAGCGGCATCCTGATCGGCACCGGCTCGACCCGCGGCTCGATGGTCGACTCGCCGCACAACATGCGGTCGTCGAATTCCTCCAGCGTGCCGAGATCCGAGATCGCCCCCATCACCGGATAGGCATCGGCGGCGGCCATTTCGTAGAACAGGATCCGCCGGTCCCGGTCGGACCGGTTCAGCGCCGAGCCATGCACGATGCGCCCGTGATGGATCGAGATCGAGCCCGCCGGTCCGGTAAGCAGAGCCGCGTCGTTCGTGTCGAGCCCGTTCGCCGCGAGATCGATCGCCCCGGCGAACAGGCCGTCGACATGATGGTCGTAGACTTTGCCCTTGTGCGTGCCGGGGAAGACCATGAGCGGGCCGTTTTCCTCGCCCATGTCGTCGATGATGACGCCGACGGCCAGCACGTCGTCATTGGTATGGGGATAGAACGCCCAGTCCTGATGCCATTCGATGGCCGCACCGTATTGCGCCGCTTTCATGTTGAGCTTTGTGGTGTGGATCCTCAAGTTCGGGCCAATCAGATCGCGCACGGGCGCCAGGATATGGTCGGACCGCATCAGGTCGTCGACCACCTTGCTGATGAGATTCGGCCGCTTGATACGGCGGACGCGCGGGACGTCCGGCGTGTGGCTGTCCTCCAGGTCGAGCCGGTCGTTCGACTCCGTCATGCCGCGCGCTTCGTCCTCGAAGCGGGCGATCTCACTGCGGATGTCCGCGATGATGTCTTCGGGCACGCGGCGCTCGAGAACGAGATAGCCGTTGTCCTGATAGAACCGGATCTGGTCCTGGCTGAGGGCTTCCGGGGCCATGGCATGTCTCCCTGATCGCGACCCATCCGGGTCGCATATCGTTTACCTCAGCTTACTCCTCAATTTGCCGCGGAGTCATGTCCTTGCTGAACAGAATTTCCTGATCAGGACCTGAACATCATGGTCAGTTCCGGGAACAGGAAGACAAGCGCCAGAACGATGAGCTGGATGCCGATGAACGGCAGAAATCCGCGGAAAATATCCGGCAGCGAAATATGCGGCGGGGCCACGGACTTCAGGTAGAACGCCGCCGGCCCGAACGGCGGCGACAGGAAGCTCACCTGCATGTTGACGCAGAACAGGATGCCGAACCACACCGACACGAAGCGCGGGTCGAGCGGTCCCAGCAGGCCAAGCTCCTCGACCGGCAGCTTCAGCACGATCGGCAGGAACACCGGCATGACCAGAAGAACGATCCCGACCCAGTCCATGAACGCGCCGAGGAACAGGAAGATCACCATCATGACCAGGAGAATGCCGAATGTCGGCAGCTCCGTGCCGACGATGAGGTTGGCGACATAGGTCGGTCCGCCGGCGATCGAATAGGCGCCGGCGAGTGCCGTCGCGCCGAACGTCACCCAGAGGATCGTCCCGGTCGATTTCCACGTGCGCATCAGCGCCTCGCGCAACAATTCCAGGGACATTTCGCGGCGGACGATGATGAGCACCATGACGGCGACGCAACCCATGCCGGCCGCTTCCGTAATGCCGGTGATGCCGCCGTAGATCGACCCGAGCACGACGAAGACGACCAGCAGCGGTGCGACCAGGCCGGGCAGGGCCCTCAACTTGTCGGCGAATGTGATTTCCTCACTGGCCTCCGGCAGCGGGGCCTGCTCGGGATACATCCGGGTCCGGATCATGATGTAGATGATGTACAGGCCGGCGAGGATGAAGCCCGGCAGGAATGCCGCCTTGAACAGGGCGTGGATCGACGTCTCGGTCACGAGGCCGTAGATGATCAGGACGATCGACGGCGGGATCATGGTGCCGAGCGAGCCCGACGCGCAGATCGTGCCGATGGCGAGGTTCTGGTTGTAGCCTAGCCGCAGCATTTGCGGCAGGGCGATCAGGCCCAGCAGAACCACTTCGCCGCCGATAATGCCGGACATCGCGGCCATGACGACCGCCATGATGGCGGTGACTATGGCGATGCCGCCACGGGTGCGGCTGAGCCAGATGTTGAGGCTCGAATACATGTCGCGCGCGATGCCGGAGCGTTCCAGCAGAGATGCCATGAAGATGAACAGCGGCACGGAGATCAGCACGTAGTCCGTAGTCAGGCCGTACATTCTCTGCGCGAGAATGTTGAGCGGCCCGGTGCCGAAGCTCGACAGCAGCAGGTCGGGCCCGAACTTCAGGAACAGGACGACCACGGCCAGGAACCCGGAGGCGAACCCGAGCGGCATGCCGATGGCCAGCAGGACCAGCATGCCGATAAGCAGGATCAGCGAAAGTGTGCCGATATCCATTTGATTCCCCCTCGCCGGTGGTCAGACGTCGTCCGCGATGTCGTGTGCTTCTTTTTCCTCTTTGCTCCAGTCGTTGATCAGATTGCACACCGCCTGGACGGAGATGAGCACGACCGTGATAAGAACGAGAGGCTTCATTGTTGCCGGAATCGGCGGGTCCCAGGCGGTTCCGAACGTTTCCCACCGCAGCAGCTTGTCCCGGGCTTCGCCGAAGCCGCCATAGATGATGGCTGCGGTGAACAGGCAGATGAAGAGTGTCGACAGGAAGTCGAACAGCCGCTGGATCGGGCGCGGAACCATGTCGTAGAGAATGAAGATGCGGATGTGGGCGCGCTGCTGCATCACGTAGATGCCGGCCAGCAGGTAGATCATGCCGCCGAGCCACAGCGACATCTCGTTCACCCACAATGTCGGGCTTTCGAAAACGTAACGCATGACCACCTCGTAGAAGATGATCAGGACGATGATCGCCGGAAGCAGCATGGCGACCCGGCTTATCAGGATTGTAAACCGGTCGAACCAGCCTGTGACTTCATGTTCAACCAACGGCTATCCCTCCCCTTGGGCCGGCGGTCACGAATAAGGTGGGCAGGATGCGGGCCCGGTCCCGGGCCCGCATCCGGATCGTGTCGGAGTCGCGCTTAGTTGGCGAGACCCAGTTTCTTCAGGAAGCCCATGTGGCTGTCGACCAGTGCGCGGGCTTCCGGGGTCTTTTCGGCCCAGCGCTGCCAGGCTTTCTGGGCGGCTGCGCGGAACGCCTTGCGGTCGTCGGCCGACCAGTCATAAAGCTTGATGCCCTTGGCCGTCAGCGCGGCCGCCGCTTCGTTGTTCTTGATCTCGAACGTGATCGCGGTCTGGAACGCAAGCTTCTGCATGGCCACCTGGATTATCCGCTGGATGTCCTTCGGCAAGCCATCCCACTTCGCCTTGTTGATGGCCAGGTGATCCGACGGCATCGAATGGAAGCCGGGGAAGGTGGCGTGACCGACCAGGTCATAGAGGCCGAGACCGACATTGTTGGCGAGACCCGATGCATCGGCACCGTCGATGATCTTGGTTTCAAGCGCCGTGAAGATTTCGGTGAAGTCCATCACGATCGGCTTGGCGCCGAGTTCGGCGAAGATCTCCGTTTCCAGACCCGGAGGCGAGCGGAACTTGAAATCCTTCAGGTCGGCCGGTCCGGCGATCGGCTTCGACGACGACAGGGATTCCTGCCCGTAGATCCACCAGCCGATCAACTCCATGCCGTACTTGTTGTAGAGATTGTTGGCTGCTTCGAAGCCGCCGTTGTAGAGCCATGCGTATTGCTGCCACGGCGTGTCGTAGCCGCCCATGATGTCGCCGACGAACTGGAACGCCGGGTTCTTGCCGGTCTGATAGGCGCCGCCCGTCATGTCGCCGTCGAGAATGCCGGTAGCGGCGGCATCGAACGTCTCGACCGACTTCACGACCGATGACGAGTAGAACATCTCGATTTCGAGACGGCCGTTCGACATCACCTGGATGTCGTCGACGAATTGCGCGGCGAGTTTGCCCGAAACGGTCTCAGGCGCGTAGTGCGTCTGAATCCTGAGCTTGTATTCGGCGGCCTGGGCGGCAATGCCGAGGCCGGCGACGACGCCGACGGTCGCAAGCCCGACCAGGGTCTTCTTGATAAGGTTCATCTGGTTTTCCTCCCTGCAGATGACATTACGCTGCCGCACGGACCTATGAGGCGGCTATGGAATCCTACGCCGACGGGTTGTATCCGGAATCGGACGCTGTTTGCGCCCACTCTCTCCCTCTTTGCCCGCGCCGACCGTGTGCGGCCGCGGTCATCGGCATACAGATAAGCCGAACGTTAACAGTGCCGATTTCCCGCGACAAGAACGTTTTTTCAGACAATTTGACATTTATTGGAAATAAATCAAAATATCTGAGATTTTTGACTGCGGTCTTCGGCGACTTGTGTTGGTCCTGTCGTGCCGTGGTCATCGCCAGTGGGTCAGCTTGTGCGAAAAAGCGAGTCGACATCTTCCAGTTCAATCTACGACGCCCTGCGCGAGGACATCATGCTTGGCGACTTCGAGCCGGGCTGCAAGCTGAAGCCTGACGTTCTCAAGACTCAATACGGCTGTGCGGTCAGCACAATGAGGGAAGTGCTCGTTCGCCTCGCCGGCGAGGGGTTCGTCCGGTTCGAGGACCAACGCGGTTTCTGGGTCCGTGAAATTTCGCCGGACTACTTGCGGGATCTGACCCAGACGCGCGTGCTACTCGAACGCGAGGGTGCCCGTCTCTCGATCGGGAGTGGCGGCCTCGACTGGGAGGCGCAGCTCACCGCCGCCCATCACAAGCTTGCCCATGTCGAGGGCAAGATGCGGGTCGACCCGAGTTCGAACTTCAACATGTGGCGGCAGTGCGACTGGGAGTTTCATGAAACGCTCCTGTCGGCCTGCAACTCGCGGATCCTGCGCGGCATCCACCGCAATCTGTTCGATCAGTTTCGTCTTGTCGTCTATGCGGAGTCCGAGGCCTACGGCTTCCGGGGCAAGGAGATCATCGACGAGCATGCCGCAATTCTCGAGGCGGCTCTTGCCCGCGACGTCGATGCCTGCACCAAGGCGATCGAGGATCACATTTCCGTCTACTACCGACGGTCGCTTCAGGACGCAGCACAGTAGGGCGCCGACCCGCCTGTGCAGGCGGACGGTCGCGTGCCCGAATTCGACGCCGATCCGGTGAGCGACAGGCAGGCCGGCTGCTGCCGGCTCAGGGGCGGGATCGTTCGTCCGCTGAAGTGGCCGGTGTTGTGCGCTTAATCTGCATTCTTAATGCCGCAGGTTAGAATCTGCCTCTCAACCCGTATGGCTAAGCCCCTGATAAGACACTGTTAATTTTTCGGCGCAGAGATCTGTAGCCGTTAACGACTTGTTAATTTCTGACATTAACGAAGCGTTAGCGAAGAGGTTAACCGGCTGTTAAGGTTCTGCTTTAGGGTGAAGCGTCGCAGGCCGGCATATGCAGCGGTCCCGGCGCGGGCTGAGACGTGTTCCGTGGTATCGTTCAGCGAGGAAGAGGTGTGATGCGGAGCTGGACAATCGCCGCGCTGCTTGGCCTGGTTCTGACGGCGGCAGCACCGGCCCGTGCCGAACCGTGCGGGCCGCATGTCATCGTGGTCTTCTACGAGTCGTCGCCTGACTTCATCGACATCCAGAACCGGAGCTCCGAAGGCTGGTCGCTGGTCGCATTGACGATTGACCTTGGCGGCTCCCTTGGCCGGTTGATCTTCGACACCGACGCGTCCGGCGACGGCGTGTCCATGTACCAGCCTTTCGCCGGGGCGGGCGGAAAGGTTCGCCTGGATCAGCTCTCCGGACCGCGCGACGGCGGCGAGAAGGTGACACTCGAATTCTCCGGTTTCGACTCCGGCCGCAACTTCAGTTTCTCGATCGATCTGGATGACCGGCTGAACGCGTCGTTGTCCGGTCAGACTCATATTGATGAGGGTGAACTGGCCGGCGCCCGGATCACGGTCCGGCTCCGCGCACCCACCGGTGCGCTGGTCATAAACGGCGGCACGTTCGGAACCGATAATCACGCAACCGTCGGCGGCGGCGGGTGCGTCTAGCCGGTTTGCGCGGGCGCAGTTTGAAGATTGCGGCCCGCAACAAGTCCTGAATCACCATACCTTCAGGCTGCACAAGATTTGTGCAAACGCTTGTGCTCAAGCGCTCAATGCGGGATCATCATCCAAGCAGGCGATCCGATACCGTTTGGGGAGGGTAATCGACGAGATGGCCAGCGCATCGATCAGTCTCGCTCGAGACAGTCTTCAGGCTCACCTCGCGGATGAAATGTGGTCCGTGCGCATGCGTCGGCGCGGCTATCAGCGCATGCTCGTTATCCGCTCGCAGGTCAACCTGTATTACTTCTGGGAGAAACGCTGGTTCTTCTTTGCCATGACGGTTGGCCTGCTGCTGCTCAGCCTGCCGCAGCCCGAAGGCCTGTCGCGCGAAGGCATGATCGTCCTCACCATGTCGATCGTGGCGACAATCCTGTTCGTGACCGAGCCGGTTCCCCTGCCCACGGTGGCCCTGCTTATCGTGGTCGGTCAGATTCTCCTGCTCGGCATCGGTTCGACTGAAGTCGCCAAGAGCCTCATGACGGATTCCGTCCTGTTCATCATGGGTTCGTTGATGCTGGCCGTGGCGGTCGTAAAGCAGCGGCTGGACAAGCGTATCGCCTGGCTCATCGTGCGCATGACCGGAACCAAGACCATCAACATCTGCTTCGGCATTTCGGTGGTCTCGGGCATTCTCGCGTCCTTCATCGGCGAGCACACGGTCGCGGCCATGATGCTGCCGGTCGGCATTACGCTGATCTCCCTGACGTCCGAAGACCGCACGAAGGTGCGCAGCCTTGCTGCCGTCATCCTGTTCTCCATTTCCTATGGCTGCTCCGTCGCCGGCATCGGCACGCCCTCTGGCGGTGCCCGAAATGCGATCATGATCGGTTACTGGAAGGAGTTCTTCTACGACCCGACAAATCCGGAAACCTTCACCTATCTCATCGATTATCTGCGATGGATGATTTACGCCTATCCGCTCTTCCTGATCCAGCTGCCCCTGGTCACACTGGTCTTGTTCCTGACGTTCAAGCCCGAATATCGGGACCTGTCCCGCGCTGTGGCGAAACTGCGGACCCAGATCCTGCTTGAGGGCCCCATGAAACCCAGCGACTGGGTGTCCATGACATTCTTCATGCTGGTCCTGGGCGGCTGGATATTCCTGTCGTCCCAGCTCGGCATGGGCACGATCGCGCTGCTCGGCGCCTCGGCGTTCCTCGTCGCGGGGCTCGTGCTGTGGGAAGACCTGAATGCGGGCGTGAACTGGGGTGTCGTGCTGCTCTATGCAGCGGCGATCTCGCTGGGCGTGCAGATGAAGGAGACCGGGGCGGCGCAGTGGATTGCCGAGAATTTCCTTGCGCTCCTGAGCCCGGTCGGTGCCGATCAGGGCATTGGCCTGTGGGCTGCCGTTTCGCTGCTGACCACCGGCGTGACGAACACGATGTCCAACGGGGCCGCCGTGGCGGTTCTCGGGCCGATTGTCCTCAAGCTCGCGGTCGTCGCGCAGGAAAGCCCGATCGTAATCGGCTTTATCACCGCGGTCTCTTCCGCGTTTGCCTATCTTACCGTGGTGGGAACGCCCGCCTGCACGATCGTCTATGCCTCCGGCTATCTCAAGACCACGGATTTCCTCGTTGTCGGCTGGCGCATGGTGATCGTCTCGATCATCGTGATGCTGGCGGCCGCCGCAGTCTACTGGCCTCTGGTGGGATTGTGATCGATGGCCAGGAAACCCGCCAAGAAGACCGGCCGCAAGCGCGTCTTCCACAACGGCCAGTCCGAGAAGGAACTCCAGGAAATCCGCGAGTGGCGGCGAAACCGCTTTCGCATTCTCGCCTGCATTGACGGCACCGAAGAGTCCTACGAGTCCGTCCGCTTTGCCGCGCGCATCGCCAGGGGAGACGATTGCGATATCATCCTGATCTATGTGCGCCCGATCGACCAGGGTCTGCGTTCGGGCGGCCTGCAGGTCCGTGTCGCCCGGCAGAATATGCTGGACTGGGGCCTCGAACTGCCGGGCATCGAGTTTCTCAAGCGCGGTCTGGAGATCCTCAAGGATGAAGGCCAGATGACAAGCGACTGGGAGACCAAATGGAGCCACGTCGACGTCTGGAGCGATCCCCTCGGCGACAACAAGCTGGAGTACCGGCACGACTCCGGCAAGTCGATCGTGCTCAAGCTCAAGACCGCACCGGACGCGGCAAGCGGCATCCTCGACCAGTACGAGCTCGGTCCGTACAATCTGATGATCCTGGGCGAGCCCAGCCGGTGGCGCGGCGAGTTCAAGTCGATCTTCGATGCCGGCGTCGTCCAGAAGGTCGCAATGCTCTCGCCCTGTTCGGTGCTGGTAGCGCGGCCTGAAAGCAATGGAAAAGGCCATCTGATCTGCACCGACGGTACGGATCATTCAATGGATGCGGCCTTCCGCGACGCCGTGCTTGCCCACTATTACGGCAGTCCTGTCACGCTGTTTTCGGTGGCTCTGGAAAAGAGCCGCCGCCAGCGGGCATCGGAGAATCTGGATCGTCTTGAGGCGATGCTTGGCGAAAAGGGCATCAAATGTGCCGGTAAGATTACGGCGGTCGGAAATCCGGTCGACGAGATCGTGAGGGCGGGAAAGAAGTTTTCCGTCGTTTGCGTATCGGATTCCGGCAAGTCGCGAGTCAAACGCTTCTTCGTGGGCAGCGTGGCCTTCGACGTCATGCGCCACGCGACCACATCCGTCCTGAATGTCCGCTGATCTCATTGCTCTCGATCTTCTGTGGTGATCTTTGCCACCTTGTCATAGGGTCCCGGCACAGCGTTCCCGGAGGCATGACATGACCGAAAGAGTCAGACCGCTCCCCGCCGATCCCGAAGTGCGCGCCCATATCGATCAGGTCGAAGCGCTATACCCGCCGGCTTCCGCTCAGACGTCGGTTGAGCAGGACCGCGCCAACTACGACGCACTGTGCGCGGCATTTCAGGGCGAGCGGCCTGACGGTGTCTCGGTCGAGGATGATCGCATCGTTGCGGACGGCCCGGACCGCGAGCTCGCCGTCCGGCACTACCGCAGCAATGCCGGTGCGGCGAAGAGCGATGACGTCGCGCTTCTGTACATGCATGGCGGCGGATTTGTCGTTGGCGGGCTCGACAGCCACGACAGCATCTGTGCCGATCTGTGCAGCCGGACCGGAATTCACGTCATGGCGCTGGACTACCGGCTGGCGCCCGAGCACGTATTCCCGGCCGCGCTGGATGACACCGAAGCCGCCTATCTTCATTTGTGCGCGCTGGGCGGGCGTATCATCGTTGGCGGCGACAGCGCGGGTGGCAATCTCGCCGCGGCGATCTGCCTGCGCGCAAGGCGCAAGCGGTTGCCCATGCCCGTCGGGCAGTTGCTCATGTATCCCGGGCTTGGCGACGATTTCGAGACGGAGTCTCATCGAGTGAATGAGAACGCGCCAATGCTCGAACGTGCGGATTGCATCCACTATCTCGAACTCTACACCGGCCGGTCGCCGGCGTCTGCCGGAGGCGACGGGGAGGTCTGTCCGCTTTTGGCCGACGACTTCGGCGGACTACCCGCGGCGGCGGTATTCAGCGCTGGCATCGATCCGCTGCGCGACGACGCGGCGCAATATGCCCGCCGGCTTGAGGCGTCCGGGAGTCCGGTCCGCTACCACGATGAGCCCGAACTCGTTCACGGCTATCTCCGTGCCCGGCGGCACTCAGGCCTCGCGGCCGCCAACTTCACAATGATCTGCGACGCTCTGGAGTGGCTGGCGACCGGATCTTGATGCGGGTCAATGCCCGTTCTCTGCACACTTGCTGCAATTGCAGGAAAGAGCCCGGTGTGACCGGGCGCAGCGAAGGAGTTACATGATGGACACGTCAATCCTCATCGCCCGTTTCATCGGGCCGGTGTCGCTTGTCGCCGGGCTCGGCATGCTCGTCAATCGCGCTTACTACACCGAGCTTATGGCGACCATCTCGAACAACAAGGCCATGCTCTTCATCGCCGGCGTTCTGGCGCTGGTTGTCGGCATCGCAATCACCACCTTTCACAATATCTGGGCTGCCGACTGGCGGGTGGTCATAACGGTGTTCGGCTGGCTCTCGATTGTCGGCGGTGTGGTCAGGCTTGTCTTTCCCGGAGCCGCCATTGCCCTGGCGGAGAGAATTACCAAGTCGGGAACATTGCTGACCGTTGCCGCTGTCTTCTGGGGTCTGGTCGGCGCGTGGCTGACCTATATGGGCTTTGCGGCCTGAGACCCGCTGCCGCTCAGGCCGGCGACAGCGCCCTCGACCGGCGGCGGCCCATCAAAAGCCAGAACGCGATCGCCATGTTGACGAGATTGAAGGCGATCCCGTTCAGGAAAGCGGCCGTGTAGGACCCGGTCAGGTCATGGATTTCGCCGGACATCCAGCCGCCCAGCGCCATCCCGCCCACGGTCGCCATGAGCACGAGGCTGACGCGGGCGCCGGCCTCGCGCGCCGGGTAGTATTCGCGCACGATGAGCGCATAGCTCGGCACGATGCCGCCCTGTGACAGCCCGAACAGCGCGGAGACGAGATAGAGCGAGACCAGTCCGTCGAACGGCAGGTATAGGACCATTGCAAGGCATTGCAGGGTCGAGCCCAGCAGCAGTGTGCCGAGACCTCCGATCCTGTCGGCGATCAGGCCCGAGATCAGCCGGCTGACAACGCCGGTCGCGAGCATGAGCGAGAGCATTTCCGCGCCGCGGGCGGCGCCATAACCGAGGTCGCTCGAATAGGCGACGATGTGGATCTGCGGCATGGACATGGCCACGCAGCAGCAGATCCCGGCGATGACGAGAATAGTCTGCAGGACGCCCGGCGACAGTGTTCCCGAAGCACTTGCGGTCGGCGTGCCGGCCGCGGTCATCGGTTCCTCATGACTGGCGCGGCGGGCAAGCAGGAACGACAGCGGCAGCATGGTGACGAGGCAGATGACCCCGATGCCCACATGAGCCTGGCGCCAGCCGACGGTCTCGATGGCGTATTGCAGCAGGGGTGGCCATACGGTGCCGGCGAGATAGTTCCCACTCGCAACGATCGCCACCGCAATGCCGCGCCGTTTCATGAACCACAGCGAAACGTCGGCGACGAGCGGTCCGAAGGTGACCGAGCTGCCGAGCATGCCGATGAGCAGCGCCTGCGCCAGCGTGAACTGCCAGAGCGTTTGGGCGCTGGCGGCGGCGATATAACCCGCGCACAGCATCACGGCGCCGATCACCAGCGGGACCCGGATGCCGAAACGATCGGACAGCCGGCCCATCATGATGCCGCCGAGGGCGAAGCCGACCATTGTTGCGGTATAGGGGATGGAAGCATCGCCCCGGTCGACGCCGAATTCCGCCTCGATCGTGGGCAGGGCAACGACGACCGACCACAGCCCCACGCCGCCGATCGTTGCGAGCGTCAGGGAGGCAAAGAGACGAATCCAGGAATACCGGCTGTCCTGCCCGTACGGGTCTTGGGCGGTCATAGCGTCGTCGCCGTCTTACCGGCGCGCGCGGTCGGTTTCGAAAGAGCGATGTAGATGCCGCTCGCCGTGATGATTGCGATGCCGAGCCAGGTGACCGCGTCCGGGAAGTCGCCGAACATGAGATACCCGACTGCCGCCGCCGCAACGATCTCGGTATAACCGATCGGCGCGAGGGTGGCCGCGGGCGCAAGGCCGTAGGCGCGATTGATGGCGAAATGGGTCGCGGCCACGAAGACGCCGCTCAGCGCCAGAAGGCCCCACTGGTATGCGGAAACAGGTTCCCAGGCGAACGGGAGCCCGGCGGACAGGATCACCGTACCCGACAGCACGCCGAAGTTGATCGTGATCATGGGCGGTGCGGTTGCCGACAGCTTGCGCGTAAGCAGCAGCGAGAGGGCAAAGCTCGTCCCCGCGGCCAGCGCGAGAAGGCTGTGATAGCTGACGGTCTCGAATCCGGGGCGGATGACGACAAGCACGCCGAGAAATCCCGTGACCACCGCGATCCAGTGCCGCGCCGTAACCTGTTCGCCGAGGATCACAGGCGACAGCGCGGTGACCACGAAGGGATAGGCGAACGCTATGGCCAGCGCGTCGGCCAGAGGCATGCCGTAAAGCGCCCAGATGAAGGCCGTCGTCGAGAACGTCATGATCACGCCACGCAGGAGCTGCAGTCCGGCCTGGTCCGGCCATAGCGCCTTCATGCCGTGGCGCACGAGCGCCGGCGGCAGCGTGATCAGCAGGCTGAACGCATAGCGGCCCCAGACCACGACCACGACGCCGAGCCCCGCGCCGGCCAGCTTGGAAATGCCGTCGGCAACGGACGCAAAGCTGAAGCCCACGACGACGAGCACGATCCCGAGGTGGATCGGCGACATGGCGGTCGCGCCGGCGCGACCGGGCGAAGGGCTGGCGTTCTCGGTCATGGGGTCCGGACAGTCTGTCGGGGTGAACTCTTATGAGTGCATAAGCCTCAATACGACATGTATGCCGTTGCGGAAACAAGAATCCGCCTGAACACTGCGGCGTGCTACTCCCGCATCTTACTGGCCGCCGATGCATATCCGCCGCCGGCCCCGTCGACGAAGTGAATGTGATCGGAGCTCATGATCGACGGCGCGACGCACGTCATGAGCGCTTCATCCTGAATGTGCAGGCCGTAACGCACGGCGCCTGAGGCCTGTGCGGAGTCGAGAAGACCGCGCAGTTCTTCGATCGTCTCGTCGCTGCAGTCGACCGTCATCATCAGCGCGTCGTCGAACTTCCGGAAGTCCGTGTTCTCGGCAATCTCGCGCCTGTATTGGTCAGGGTCGAACGAACCGATGCGGCGCCCCAGCTTGAACACGATCCAGGCGGCCGCGGCAGCGCCGATCACGCGCAGCCGGCGTTGCCAGCCCGTGCGGCCGTCCTGGGCGACATCGGACTGCAGGCCAATGGCCGACGACGGCCACCGGATTTCAGGGCCGTTTGCGGGCACGGGGTTCAGTGTCGCTGAACGTTCGAGAAGCGCGATGACGCCCGCCGTGATCTCGCCGAAACGGTCCGGATCGGCGCCGGAGGCCGGTTTCACGATCAGGGACACGACGTTGCCGTGCTGCGGCCGGATCGGGCCCCATTGGCAGGAGAGTCCGGTGAGGTCCGGCTCTTCGTGCGGCGGAGCGGGAGCAAAACGGATGATGTCCTTTTTCAGCTGCTCTTCGGCCCACTCGACGCCACGGCCCGTGAACATGGTGTATTGCACGTTGTCCGATGCTTTCCAGAAGGCGGCACGAACGTCCGCACCCGCGGCCCGGATCTCTGCAACCGTTGTCATGCCGACCCGCAGGTCCAGGTCGAGATCCCGTGATGCCCATGCCGCGACGCGCGCGAGCGCGTCACGTGCGGCGCTCTCCTGTGCGGGAGGGATAGCGAAACTTGCGCCGTCTCCGCCGAACGAGAACAGTCTGAGCTTGCCATCCAGAGCATTGGTCACGGCGCTGATGGTGCCCGCGCCGGCCAGGTTGACGGCCTTGTACCGGCCGTCCGCGATCGCACGCGACGAATCCACGACATCCGCGACGGCGATCACCCAGTCATCCGGGAGCGGGCTGTATCGATTCGGGTCTGCCACATGCGCGAAGTGGTCGAGAACGGGAATGGACCCGATCCACGAATCGGGAGTCTGCTGATCGGGATCGCTTCCGGGTGACGCGTCGTTGCGGGACATGCAGATTTTCTACGTCGCGCTCTTGTCTGCGGCGAGTTCGACGGGCTCGCCATGCGGCGTGTTGAGATAGGCCTGCCGCCAGGCCTCGCGCCGTGTCTCCAGCGCGTCCGAGCCGACAGCGCCGGTCCGGTCCAGAAGGCCCTCGAGTGCACGAAGGACGGCCGCGTAATAGGTCTCGGGCGTATCCGGCTCGCCTCTTTCATCAGCGGCCGTCAGCTCCGCGCCGAGAGTGTCGGACCATTCGCTTGCGGAGAACACGCCGCGAGTAACGAGCGTGTCGGCCATGGCGAGCGCCTGCGCCTGCCAGGGTTCGTCAAAGACCGGCCCGCCATCCATCCGTCTGAGCGGTAAGAGTGCTGCCACATCAGGCGGGGTCAAGGTAGCTCTCCCAGAGATCGAGATAGATCCGGTCCTTCCGGCCGCCGGCTTCGGGCCAGAGGTCCCGGGCCTCGAACATCACGGAATAGATATGCTGGGCGACCTCGCGCCCCCGGGCGTTTTCGTCCGCGAATACGTGAGCGCCGTGATGGGCGTGGATGACGCCTGGTCGCCCGCGTGCATAGGCCGGCAGCCGCGTGTGGTGCGAATGGCCGTGTGCTTTCGTCTGGACGCGGTCTCCGGCAGAAAAGACCGGGGCTGTGTCGATCTCGCGGTCGAAGCGGGCGGCCTGCGTGCGATTCGCCTGAAGCGCGTCTGCCTTGGCGAGCACGGCGGGGCTACCCGATGGAGGTGTCGCGGACTTGCCTGAAACCAGCTCGTCGAGCGTGAACACACCGGAATCGATGAAGGCCGCGCTTTGCGTTTGCATCCAGGTGTCGAAATAGGGCCGCGAGAGGTAGTCGACCGGATCGATCAGTTCGCGCACGTGCCGCCACCAGTCGATGGTCCAGTCCGGCGCGCCCGTGCACTTGGCGATACCCCACATGCGACCTTCCCAGGCATGATGAAAGGGAACCTCGTCCTCATCGACATCGATCGGCCCGAAGCCTTCCTTGCCGCCGAGATCATGCGGTCCGTCCATTACGTTGCACCGTCCGGAACGGCCGGGAGATCGCGCTGGGTGCCGATCATGGCATTGCGGGTGACCAGCGTTGCCAGATCCCGTTCACCAAGGTCGTCGGTCCCGTCCGGGCGTTGCGGCAGCACGAGATATCTGAGTTCCGCCGTGCTGTCCCAGACGCGAACCTCGACGTCGTCTTCGATTTCCACGCCGAATTCTGCGAGCACCCCGCGAGGGTCGCGGACGGCGCGAGACCGGTAGGCCGCCGTCTTGTACCAGTTGGGCGACATGCCGAGCAGGGAGAACGGGTAGCAGGAGCAGAGCGTGCAGACGACGAGATTGTGAACGTCGGCCGTATTCTCGACGACGTTGAGATGGGCTGTCGCGTTGCCGAGATATCCGAGTTCGTCGATCGCCGCCGGTGCGTCCGTCATCAGGCGGCTCTTGAACTCCGGATCGGTCCAGGCCTTCGCGACCACATGGGCGCCGCGCTTCGGTCCGATCTCCTCGGCATAGGCCTCGATCCAGGCATCTATCGAGCGGCTGTCGGCAAGGCCTTTCTCCACCAGAAGGCTTTCAAGCGCCTTGACCCGGAGTGCCGGTTCCGACGGCAGGTGGCTGTGCAGCTCCCGGTGTATCTGCGCGATTTTCGAGGAGTCGTAATCGGTCATGGTTTCTCTCTGCTGGTGCCGGCAGGACCCGTCCGGCGTTCGTATTATTCCACAGACGCCGGGGGCGGTCGACGGCGCAGACGGTGTTCACGGAACGGTAGACACCAGCGGCGGATTGGGTTTCAAGTGAGGGCTGGCAACTGCAATGCAAGCTGAGCGGAAGGGTCCTGAACATGTCCGACGCCGACGGGGCGGTTTCGCCCATTCTCGAACGCCGCCGCATCGAGGCGAAGATGCTCAAGCATGTCTACGACACGCTGAAGGCGAGCCATGGGACCGAAGTGGCGAAGAAGACCATCGCGGACGCAGTGCGCACCGCGTCTGTAGAGCAGGCCAGGGAAATGGCGGAGGCCGAGGCGGACGGCACGTCCATGCAGAGTTTCGTCGACCTCTACGAACTCTGGACGCGCGGCGGCGCTCTGGAGGTCGAAGTCCATGAGCAGACCGATACGACCTACCGGTTCGACGTGACGCGCTGCCAGTATGCCGAGATGTACCGCGACATGGGACTGGGCGAGATCGGTCATCTCCTGTCCTGCCAGCGCGACGGCACCTTCTGCGAAGGCTACGACTCCCGGCTGAAGATGACGCGGACCCAGACGATCATGCAGGGCGCGAGCCACTGTGACTTCCACTATCGGCTGGTTGAGGATGAAAAGGAAGGTGGTGCCGAAGACGGGGCAGACGTCTAGGCAGAGTTACTTTGCGTCAATTGGGCAGTTGCGGTCAGGTCGGCCACAACCGGAACGGTTTTCGCTCCGCGCGATGACGTGACTTGAATAGTACGCGTAACAAACCAACGCCGCTTTGATTGATCGTTGTCATCTCAGAGATTGTAGTTTCCTCGATACCGAATGAAGCCGGTCGGTGAATTGCCGAAAGTCCGAATCGAAATTTGTATGCCTTCCGCACTGGCTCAGCATTCTGATCCAACTTCCAGTATTCTTGATGGTCCGGTCCAAGTCGCCGATTTCAGCAAGGTCTGTCTTCGAGATGGAATTGGATTCGCTGAGCCGCGTTACAGCTTCTGCCCGAGATTCAAACTCTTCCAGAAACTCAGTTGTCTCCAGAGCATAAAGCGAACTGTTCATCGCAATCCAGACACAGTGCCCGCGAGCCTCTTCAGATTCGAACTCAGCATTCATGATTCTGACGACACCACGATCTTCAAGTAGTTTGGTCCAGTCGTGATCCAGGACCAGTCGATCCTTCGGGTCTGGTGAGCGCCGGTCCTGTTCCAGACAATATGCCTCCAGGTCGAAAGAAACCTGAGCATCTGATTTTGGCTTGATTGAGATTTTGAGTTCCAGATTGCTTTCGCTTCTTTTTCGTCGGCGATCCGGCAAACTCTGGTTCACGGCCATCCGCTGCGACAGCGAGCGATCCTTCCTCTTGGGATCGGGTCGAACGGCGAAACGACGCGTCACGACGGGGCAGATATTTATCTCAGCGCCCATCTTCGCTGATGCTTTTGCCGATAACCTCGATTCAAACCGAAGCGACTCGCCGTACCACTTACCATTGCCCTTGAAGCTGTAGTCTTTCGAGAAGAATTCCGATTCAATGCCTGTGCTTACGTCGACGGCAAAACAAAGGCCGCCATCCTTGGCCTGCTGTTCTAGGGAGACATCCAGTTCTTTGATCCAGCGGATCTTGTCGTCGCTGGTCTTGGTCGAGTAATTCTCGCCATCGCCCTTGCAGACCCGGGCGATCTCCCCCGTCCGATATCGTCTCTTTTCGTCCATATTGTTGCAGGTTTCGTCGGCGCAGTAAGGCGCCGCCCCTCCGGGTGCCATCAGAATGGCGCGGAAACATTCATCGGCTGAGGCATCATGATTGAATGCAATCCCAATAAATGGAAATACTATTGCGAATTTTGCTACTTTTTTCATATCAAAACTCAAAAAATGGAAATTTGTAGATTAAAGTATATATTAAAAAAGTAATAATGTCAATTTTACTGACAAAATGTGCTAAATAATATTATTTCATAAGTATAAATACTTGAAAAATGTGATAAATATAAATTAAATAATGAAAATATCATGAAGAAATTCGATCATCGGTGAGTTCACATTCTGGCATGAGACTGAGAGGAAAATGGGGGTTTCCAATGTTGCACACAGCTTGTTGAGCCTTTAGCGTCGCCCCGACCATTGTCGATAGCATCAACGAAATTCAATCGAAGCCTAGACACAGAACCACTATGTCCCGAAAAGTCATCGTCGTCGGTGCAGGCATTATCGGTGCGGCGATCGCCTATGAACTGGCAAAACGCGGCGCGGCCGTGACCGTGCTCGACCGGTCGGCACCCGCGACGGGCGCCACGGGCCAGTCCTTCGGCTGGGTCAACGCCAACGCGGCCGACAGCCCGGAGTATTTCCGGTTGCGCCGGGCGGCCATGGACGCACACCACGAACTGCGGGAAGAACTCGGCGAAGGAATTGCCGCGAAGTGGGGCGGCAGCCTCTACTGGGAAGTCGAGGGTGACGAGCTCGCACGCGAGTTCGCCATGCTCGAAGAGTTCGGCTATCCGGTCGCGTCCGTCGACAGGACGCGCTTCGGGCAACTGGCGCCGCGCGTGGCCAATGCGCCGGAGCACTGCATCCTGAGCGAACTGGAGGGTGCTGCCGACCCGGTCGCCATCACTGCAACCCTGTTGAGGGCCGCAGCAAAACACGGTGCGGGAACGGTGTTCGGTTGCGAGGCGCGGGGTATTGTCCGCAATGGCGACCGCATCACCGGCGTCGAGACGAGCGTCGGTGAAATGCCGTGCAGCGATGTCGTGATCGCAGCGGGTATCTTCACGCAGGACCTGCTTGCAACGGCCGGAATACGCCTCCCCATGGACAACCGCAGAGGGCTGATAGTGCATACCGCGCCGGTCGAGCCCTGCATCGATCACCTGATCCTCGCGCCGGAAATTCACTTTCACCAGCGTGCCGACGGCGTGCTGCTGATGGGCGAGAGGTTCAGCGGGGAAACCGCACCCGGCGATCCCGTGGCGTTCGCGAACGAGTTGCTGCACCGCCTCAAGGCACGGCTGCCGGATGTCGAGGGTCTCGCCATCGACCGCATCGTTCTGGGCGTCCGCCCGGTGCCGCTCGACGGTCACCCCGCCGTCGGGTGGGCTGAGGGGGAGCGGGGCGTCTACGTGGCCTCGATGCACAGCGGCATTACGCTCGGTCCGCTTATAGGCAGACTCGCCGCGGCTGAAATCCTCGAAGACGACCGGTCGGACCTGCTGGTCCCGTTCCGGCCGACACGGTTCAACTAGGATGCAGGCGGACAAATGACCGACACCAGACCGCTGACCAGGGAGGTTATTGATTTCGAGATCGACGGTGTGTCGCTAAATGTGGCGGCGATGCACCGGGAAGGGGAGAGGCCGCCGGTCGTCTTCCTTCACGGGTTTGGCTCGACCAAGGAAGATTACGCCGACGCGGCCTTCTATCCGCAGTTTGAAAACCGGCGCCTGATCGCGTTCGATGCGCCGGGCTGCGGTGAAACCGCGTGCGCCGATCTTTCGGCACTGTCCATTCCGTTCCTGAAGCGGACCGCGGAGACGGTTTTGCGGCATTTCGGGGTCGGGCGGTTTCACCTGGTGGGTCATTCCATGGGCGGTCTCACGGCACTGATGCTGGCAGGCGACAATCGCGACTCGGTTCTGAGCTTTGCGAATATCGAGGGCAATGTAGCGCCGGAAGACTGTTTCCTGAGCCGGCAGGTGCTTGAATATCCGGCCGACGATCCGGCCGAGTTTCTGAGGGCATTCGGGGAGCGCGCCTGGAATACCGCCAGTTTCTCGTCTCCGCTCTACTCCGCCGCGCTGCACCACAAGGTGCGCGCGGAAGCCGTGGCACCGATCTTCCGGTCCATGGTCGCGCTTTCGGACAACGAGGACCTGATGTCGAGGTTCACGAGTCTCCCTTGCCCGAAAATGTTCGTCTATGGCGAGCAGAACCGGTCTCTTTCCTATCTCGGGACGCTGGTAATGCGCGGCGCGCAACTGGCCGAGATCGAACATTCCGGTCACTGGCCCATGTATTCCAATGCCCCGCAACTTTGGACGCGGCTGGGCGCTTTCTTCGACCAGGCCGAGATCGAACCCTGGGCGGAATAGAGCCGCTTCGGCGTTTCACCTGGCCTATTGGCAGCAGCCGGTGCATCAATCCGTAAAGTCGGCGGACCCGAAAAGCTCGGCGAATTTTCGCTCGCCGGCTCTTGAAAATTGCACGACCCGCGTACCCTCTTCGCGCTTGGCCCATTTGAGTGCGTAAATCCGGTCGAGCAGGGCGGTTCCAAGAGCGCCGGCAAGATGGCTGCGCCGCGCGCTCCAGTCGAGGCACGACCGGCACATCGGCCGGCGTTTGGTGTCGAGCGAATCCACATCGATCCCGAAATCGGTCATGAATGTCCGGCCGTCTTTCGTGAGGATGAGGTCCTCTCCCTTGCGCGCAATCAGTCCGCGCGCTGTCAGACTGTCGAGCATCCGGACGCCCGTTTCGCCGGCGAGGTGGTTGTAGCAGACGCGCGCCTTCCTGAGCGCCGGGTCCTTCGGGCCGGTGCGCACGCGCATGTGCCCGGCGCGTGCCGCGAGACCCATCAGGCCTTCAAGGACGTCGGCCACGTCGTCGTCGGACAGCCGGAAATAGCGGTGGCGGCCCTGCTTGCGCTGGGTGATCAGGCCGCCCTGTTCGAGCTTTGAGAGATGCGAGCTCGCGGTCTGAAGCGTGACGCCGGCTTCCTGTGCCAATTCGCTCGCGGTCAGTGCGCGGCCGCTCATCATGGCGGTCAGCATGTTGGCCCGGGCCGGATCGCCGACAAGCGATGCGACAAGGGCAATGTTCGGTCCTGCCTTCATCGTTCGATTCTAATCGAACTATGAGAGTGACTCAATCGTGTAATCTGGATAGTATTCATAGTTCGATCGGTGTCGAAGCATATGGGCAACAAAAGACCCCATATGCACCATGACCAATCAGCAAGGAGACGCCCGATGACCGTACTGTGTTACATCCGATACGAAATCGATCCGTTCAAGCGCGACACGTTCGAGGATTATGCCGCCAACTGGGCGACCATTATCCCGGATTGCGGCGGGCATTGCCTCGGATATTTCATGCCTCATGAAGGCACGAACAATATTGCACTCGGGCTCAACACGTTCGAGAGTCTGGCGGCTTACGAAACCTATCGGGAGCGCCTCCGGACCGATGCGAACGGTGCATCGAACTACCGCTTGGCGGAAGACAACCGTCTGATTCTCGGCGAGGAGCGCACGTTTCTGCGCCCGGCAAGAGGTCATGCGGTCCCGGTTCCGCGATCATGAGCCGCGGAGTCGAGGCAATGCAAATGCGAAAGGGCAGCCCATGATTGCAGTCATCTTCGAAGTCCAGCCGAAACCGGGTTGCGAGCAGTCCTATTTCGACATCGCCGCCGGTCTGAAGACGGAACTGGAAACGATTGACGGGTTCATTTCTGTCGAGCGGTTCGAAAGTCTCATGACGCCCGGCAAGGTGCTGTCTCTGTCCTTCTGGCGCGACGAAGAGGCTGTAAAGGCGTGGCGGGAAACCGCCCATCACCGGGGCGCCCAGACCCAGGGCCGGGACAACCTGTTCGCGGACTACCGGCTGCGCGTCGCCTCGGTGATGCGTGATTACGGCCTGGACAACCGCGCCGAAGCGCCTGAAGACAGCCGCGCTTTGCACGGGTGACACGTTTCGTTTCCCGGAAGCCCGGCAGGGCTGTCCGGGACCGTTCCATACTCAAGCCTGTGCTCGTTACGGCCCCGGTCTGCCCTGCGGGCAACCGGGGAACGGGAAGGGCGGCAGCGTCACCGTCAACCCCACTCCGGCTCTTCCCGGCCGTGGCGGATCAGGGATGCGCGGTATCGGCTGACCAGTTCCTCGTCACCGGCTTCGAGCGCGAAGACGAAGGCGTGGGTGAAAAAGAAACACGCCGCCTCGATGTCGCCGGCGGCCTTGTGCCCCGCCGCCGCCTCGCCGTAGAGTTCTGCAAGGCGCGCAGGATCGGCGTCGCCGGCATGCTCGTCCAGCAACGCCTCGTCGAGGCTTGGCGATCCTCCTTCGTCGCGACCAGGACCTTTATTCAGAAGATCTTTTGCCATCCGGTTCTCCCGGCCCGACCATCCGACAAGGGTACCCTCGGGGTGGTTGGGCCGGGGGAGCGGGATGGTCAGACATCAAAGGCGCAGCCTTTGAAATCAAGCGGCGAACTGGCGCGCCACCCAGTCGTGGAACGTGTGGGTCGGTTCGTCCATGACGGGCGAAAACTTGCCGCCGTCGAAGCCGGGCGCATGCCGGCCGGCCTGCATGCCCTCGACGACGAAGACGTCTTCGTCGAACACCTCGCGCCACATGACCGCGTTTCTTTCGCGCAGATCGGCCCAGTCCGGCCCGGTCATTTCAGGGGACGTGTAGTAGATCTCGACCCGTTCCGTCGTGCGATCATGGGCAACAGCTTCGAGCAGGATAGCGAAGAAATGATCCCGGTGAATGCCGATCAGGACGTTCGGATAGAGCGCGATATATTCCGCGCCCGTGTCCCATTTATCCGAAAGCCCGGGAAAGTCGGTGAACTTGCGTCCGGAGTCGTCGAGTTGCGGGCTGTAGACCTCGGTACCCTGGCCGGAGAACTGGCCGGGCTCGACGATGTGGTAGTGGTCTTCCAACCGGGAATAGCTGTTGAGGCCGGGGTGAACCCAGGGCAGGTGATAGCTCTCGCAGTAGTTCTCGACCGCGAGCTTCCAGTTGGATGCGAGTTCGAGCACGAACGAGGATTCCGGCCCGCCGTGATGAACCGGATTGCCGGCAAACTCGCCCCACCGTTCCATGACCCCGCCGGCATAGTCCTCGAAAGGCGGGGCGTCGCCGGTAAGGTTGACGAAGACCATGTCCATCCATACGGCCGATCGCACCTCGATCAGCCCGAGCTCGTCGCGCCTGATCGAGTCGTGGGTGTTCTGGCCCGGTCCGCCCACATGCGGCGTGGTCTTCAGGGAGCCGTCGAGCCCGTAGCACCAGGAATGGTAGGGACAGCGGATGGCGCCCCTGATCGGGCCCGCCTCGCGCACCAGGATCATGCCGCGGTGACGGCAGACGTTCTGGAACACGCGCACCATTCCGTCGCGGTCCCGCACCATGAGCAGCGGCGCGCCGGCAAATTCGATCGGCTTTGCCGTGCCCGGTTCGGCGACGTCCTTGGCGAAGCCGATGCAGGCCCAGTTGCGCGCGAACACCTTCTGGCGTTCTTCGACGAACAGGTCCGGGTCCGTGTAAAACGCGTTCGGCAGGCCTCTTGCGACGTCCACCGGCGTCGTCACGGCGTCAAGCGAGGAACGGTCGATCATGTTCATGGGCGCAATCCTCCCGATAGCGTTTGCGCAAAAATCCTCACGATGAAGCAAAGCGGCAAAACCGGTCCGTTTCAATAGCATTAAGTTGCGACTTCGATTGATTTGAACTCAATCGTTGACATCCGCCGACTGGGCAATGAGCCAGTCGCGCAGAGCAACGGTCGCGGGATCCGGTTCGCGACTGGCGGGCCAGGTGACGAAATGGGACTGCGGCGCCGTAACCTCCCAGGTGCCGAGCCTGACGAGCCTGCCCTGTTCGATCATGGGCGAGACAAGCCGTTCCCACCCGAGCGCCACCCCCTGACTGTCCTGCGCGGCCTGCATGACGATGACATAGCTGGTGAAGGTGCGGACCCGGTTCGGCCTGATCTGCTCGCCCCGGCGCCGGAACCAGCCGGTCCAGTCCAGCCAGGTCGGATCCTGGGCTTCAAGCTGCAGCAGCGGCAGGGCGGCAAGATCCGAGATGTCGCCGGGTGCGGCTGTCTCCGCGAATGCCGGCGAACACACCGGAAAAATGCAGTCGCCGAAGAGCCGCTCGGCATGTTCTCCCGGCCATTTGCCGTCGCCGTATCGAAGGTTGAGATCCGCGTTCGCCAGTTGCAGTTCCTCGGCGTTGTCGGAGATGACGTGGTTGACCGTAATGTCCATGTGACTGCGCCAGAAATCTCCGAGACGCGGCATCAGCCACATCGACGCAAAGGCGATCGTGGTTGCGATCGTGACCGCGCTTTCGTGTTCGGCGCGCAACTGCCTCACCGTGTCGGCAATGGTCCTGAAGCTCGCATTGAGCGTCCCGAACAGGGTTTCCCCCGGCGCGGTCAGCCTGACGCCGCGATGGATGCGCTGGAACAGGGGCTGGCCGATATCGGCCTCGAGCGCCTTGATCTGCCGGCTCACGGCGCCGGGCGTCACGCTGAGCTCGCCCGCGGCCTTTTTGAAGCTCAGATGGCGGGCTGCAGCCTCGAATGCGGCGAGCGCTGTCAGGGACGGCAGGTTGTAATGGCGTCTGGCCATGGTCCGGCGTCATTTCACGTGAGTTCAAAGCCGGGTCAATTGGACGCCCTGCGGGATCGGAATTCAAGCGCTTTGTGTCAATTGCCGTCAGGCGGCCCGGCGGTCGTTTCGCGCGCAACGATCGAGGTCTCCAGTTCGACCGACCGGGTCTCCCCTCCGGCGATGGCGTCGAGCAGCAGCTCGGCTGCTCTTGCACCCATGTCGCGCGACGGGACATTCACCGTGGTGAGGGCCGGTGAGACCTGGCCGGTGATCGGCAGGTTGTCGAAACCCGTAACCGAGAGATCTGCCGGAATCCCGATGCCGCGGTGGGCAGCCTCGAACAGCAGCCCGAGGGCGATGACGTCATTCCCGGCGAGGATCGCGGTCGGCGGATCCGGCCGTTCCATGAGATTGCCCAGTGCGCGGCGGCCCGCGGCGATGGAGTAGAGGCACTCGACCAGCAGATTTCTGTCCAGCGTCATCCCGTGTGCCGCGAGTTCCGCCCTGACGCCGTCGACACGTGCTGCCGCCCGGTCATTGCCTTCTGTGATGCCGGCCGCCATGGCGATGCGCCGGTGCCCCAGATCGATCAGATATCGCGTCATCGCCCGCGCGGCGCTGCGGTTGTCGAAGCCGGCCATGAGCTGAGGCGCGTCCGGGTCGAACGCCCAGGTGTTGATTGCCGGCACGTTGGCGCGCTCAAGCAGGGCATAGGTCGCTTCGTCGTGTTCCAGTCCGACCAGCATGATTCCGTCAACGCCTCGCTCAAGCAGACGACGGACCTGGTCGGCTTCGTGTTCGAGCGAATAATTCGAGACGGAAATCAGCAGGGTGTAACCGAGTTCCGTGAGCCGGGCTTCGAACGCGCCGATGCCGGAGGCAAAAATGGCGTTGTCGAGTGTCGGAATGACCGCACCTACAGTGAACGACCGCTTCGATGCAAGTGCGCGCGCGGCACCATGGCGGACGTAACCGAGGGACTTCACCACGTCCTCGACGCGCTCCTTCAAGCTCCCGCTTACCAGATCAGGCGCGTTCAGCACCCGCGAGACCGTCGCCGTCGAAACGCCCGCGGCGCGTGCGATATCTGCAAGCGTGGCCTGCGGACCGCTTCTTGGCTTTCGCAGTGTCATGAGTGTGATCCGGCGCGCTGAGTCTTGACCATGGAGTCAAAGTCCTAACGGAAATCGGGCTTGACCGGAAACCCGTTTATGCTAACTATCGTATGTAAGCGCTTACATCTCTTTTTCGCCGGAGTGTAAGCGATTTCGGCTTGGGCTTGGAACCGTATACAAGCCGGGGTGCAATCTCACGGTCGGACACACAGCATCTGTATCCGGTCCCTGATCGGTATTCCTTGAAGAGAATGTTCGAACGAGGTCGTTGGCATGGTGATCGAGTATCTGAAGAAGACTGAAAGATCGGCGGCAATCGGCAATGCCGATGTGCGCCTTGCGAAGTCTTTCCCCGCCGCGCAGTTCAGTCCGAAGGCCACAGCTGAATGACCGATCCGTTCAACCTCGCAGGCAGAACAGCCTGCGTAACCGGCGCGAGTTCAGGCATCGGCCGGGCGCTTGCGGAAGCATTGGCCGTGCGCGGTGCGGCGGTGGTGTGTGTCGCCCGTCGCGCGGAACAGCTTGAAGAGACCGTTGCATCGATCACTGGGGCCGGGGGGTGGGCAGCGGCTGTGCCGGGCGACCTCGGCGAAATGGAGAATGTGGAAGCGGTGGCGAAAGCCGCGTGCGCGCCGTTTGGCGCTACCGATATTCTGGTTAACGCCGCGGGGATCAACCTGCGGCAACATGCGGACGACGTGACGCCGGAAGGCTGGCAACAGACCGTCGATATCAACCTGTCGGCGCCCTTCTTCCTGGCGCAGGCGCTCGTCCCGGCCATGAAGCAGCAGGGCTGGGGGCGCATCATCAACATCGCTTCGTTGCAGACGGAACGCGCCATGCCGAACGGTATCGCCTATGGGGCCACAAAGGCCGGCATTGCGCAGGTCACGCGCGCCATGGCGGAAGCCTGGTCGTCGGACGGCATCACGTGCAACGCGATTGCGCCCGGGTTCTTCCCGACCGAACTGACCGCTCCGGTTTTCGGCAACGAGGATCTTGCGGCACGCAATGCGGCGCAGACCTGCATCGGCCGGAACGGCGTCCTTGAGGACCTGGCCGGTCCGTGCATCTTCTTCGCTTCGGATGCGGCGGCCTATGTCACCGGACAGGTGCTCTATGTCGACGGCGGGTTCACAGCCAAGTAGGACACAGTCATGAAAGCCCTGGTCTATACCGGTCCGCAAACGCTTGAGTATCGTGACGCTGATGATCCGGTACTGGGAAATGACGAGGTGCTGGTGCGCGTCGACGGCTGCGGCATCTGCGGCTCCGACATGCATGCCTGGCTGGGTCATGATGACCGTCGCCCTCCGCCGCTCATCCTCGGTCACGAGGCGTCCGGCACGATCAGCGGCGGCGCCAGGGATGGTGAGCGCGTCACCGTGAACCCTCTCGTGACCTGCGGACACTGTGATGCCTGTCTGGGCGGCCGCGCCAATCTCTGTCCGGACCGTCAGATCATTTCCATGCCGCCGCGCGAGGGCGCCTTTGCGGATGCGCTCAAGGTGCCGGAGAGCAACATCGTCACGGTGCCGGACGGAATGCCGTTTCACCATGCCGCGCTGACGGAGCCGGTGGCGACGTCATGGCACGCGGTCAATCTCGCCGAGCGCGCACTGTTTCGTCCGCTGGCCGAAACCGACGTGGTGGTGATCGGTGGCGGCGCGATCGGCATGGCGGCGGCGCTCATCCTGCGCGCCAGGGGCGCGCGGGAAATCCAGGTGGCGGAGACCAATGCCCTGCGCCGTCCGGTCATCGAACGTCAGGGCGGTCTCGTTCCGTGGGATCCGCTCGGGCAGGCCGGCCCCGGCGACGGCAATACCGGCCTCGTCATCGATGCGGTCGGTTCTCCCGCGACGCGCGCGCTCTCCACGCGACTTGCCGCACCGGGCGGGGTCATCATGCACATCGGTCTGCAGGAGGGCGGGGCCGGTCTCGACACCAGGCGCATGACGCTTCAGGAGATCACCTTCATCGGCACCTACACCTACACGATGGTCGACTTCCGGCGCACGCTCGAGGCGCTGGGCCCCGGTGCGCTGGGCGATCTCGACTGGATCGAACGGCGGCCTCTCTCCGAGGGTGCTGCCGCCTTCGAAGACCTGCACGCGGGGCGGACGGCGGCGGCCAAGATCATCCTTCATCCCTGAAACCATCACGTCGTCCGAACCGCGTTTGACGGCCGTTCTTGAATCGATTTCTCAAGCAGCCGTGCGCTGCTTTAGACGTGATCGCTCGCCGGATTTTTCAGAATCCGGATCAGAGCAATTCCCGTTAACGCATTGATAACCATTAATCTTTTATTAAAGTTGATTAACAACTTCAAGTCGGCTCGATCGCGGATACGCAACAAAAAAGCGGGCCGTCCGGCCCGCCTTCATGTGTTCTGTTAACTTCCGCTGGTTCAGGCGGTGTTCGGTACGATGCGCACCTCGACACGGCGGTTCCGGGCCTTGCCGGCGCGCGTGCGGTTTGTTGCTATCGGCCGGCTCTCGCCGAAGCCGCGCACACCCAGTCGGCGCGGGTCGACGCGCTGGCTTGACAGGTAGGAGGCGACCGCATCGGCGCGGCGGTTCGAAAGATCGCGGTTGTACTGGGCGGAGCCGTCGCTGTCCGTGTGGCCTTCCACATTCACCAGCGTGCGGTCGAATTCGTTGAGCACGATCGCCACCGAATTCAGCACCTCGTAGAACTCCGGCGTGATGTTGTCATCGTCGGTGCGGAACGTCACGTTGCTCGGCATGTTGAGAACGATGTCGTCGCCGACGCGCGTAACGGACACGCCGCTGTTCGCCAGCCGTTCGCGGAGTTGGGCTTCCTGACGGTCCATGTATACCCCGATGCCACCGCCGACGAGGGCGCCGACGCCGGCGCCGATCAGGGCACCCTTGCCGCGGTTCTTGGAAACAAGAGCGCCTGTGAGGCCACCCAGAACAGCACCGATGCCGGCACCGCCTGCGGTATTGCTCACCTTCTCTTCCCCGGTGAACGGATCGGTCGAACAGGCCGACACCAGAAACGCTGTGCCTGCGACCAGCACGACGGGCAGCTTCTTCATCACGGTCTCCATCGAAAGCGCCGGCCTCATTCCCTGTCCGGCTCTTCAACCCGCTTGCCCGTGAATTCCGGGCATGTTCCGGGTTCAAATTGCGCGTCTATGGTTAGCCAATCGTTAAAATCGAAAGAGGCATACCAAACCGTATTCCGCCACGCACGAGGCGCAGCCGGAACGGCGACCCCGTCTTATATAGCGGATTTGGGTCAAAATGTGACCACCTCTACGTGAACCGTTCGTGAACGGCGGATCCGTTCACTGCGTGGCCCGAATGGACGAGGCGGCATGCGATGAGGTGGGAGCCGTCGGTTCGCCCCCGATCTTGACCTCGATCTCGCGCAGCAGCTTGCGCTTTATCGCCGCCGCGAAGTCCTCGAAATTCTCGGCCTCCATCACGAAGCTGCCCGGACCAGCGATGACGTTGTTCCTGTACCAGTCGTCAAGATCCGGCACGTCTTCCAGGATGGCGAGACCGTTCACGGTGACGCCGCGCGCCCGGGCCATGAGTCTGGCCTGCGGCAGCAGAATCGCGGTGACCTCCCGGGCTGGCGTTTCCTTGCCGTCGCCGGAGACATCGACGACGCTTCTCAGCGCCTCGATCTTGTTGCCCGACATCATCTGCATGGCGTAGGCGACGCCGTCGCCGATCCCCGTGCCGCCACCGACGCGCCGCGGGTGATGCTCCACCATGTCGGCGAAGGCCAGCGCGCTCGGCACGGAGCCGATGATGCGCCAGGGGGTCTTGTCTTTCGGCAGAGTGCCGTCCGCCCACACCATCACCGAGACGGCGATCTTCTGGTATGGCCCTGAGGCGATGGCGTCGTGGATCTCGCTGTCCCGGAAGGCGGTTGCGATGCCGCTCATCTGCAACTGGAACTCGCGCATGTCGACACTGCCGGATGCGTCGACAGCCAGCACGATCTCGAGATCCACGGTCTCGGCCCTGGCTTCCGCGCCGGCGGGAACACACAGGACGAAGGCGGCCAGCAGCAGGACGGCGAGTTTCATGTACCAGGAGACTCCGCATGAGCGTTTGGATCGGGCATCGGGTGTGTGGGAAGACTATAGCCAAGCCGGCTGTCACACTCCACGGCTGACTTCGACGCTGCTGCGCCCGGCATTACCAACGTATTGTCACCCTCGGGTCAAGCCCACTGTTGTCCGGTTTAGCATTGGAGTTGAAGTTTATACTGCCCGGGGGAGTGCGCTTGTGTTTGGTGTTTTGGCGGTCTGAACAGATCTTCGAGCGGCTTTCTCATCATGAGCATCTTGTTTGCGAGCCGTGCCAGGGTTTGCAGGCTGGGTGATGATGACCGGTGTCTTTGAGCCAGACGCAGCAGCAGATAGGCGATCAGTGCGGTAAGGATCTGGATGCGTATGGCATTAGGGCTGGTGCCCATGAAGTGTTTGATTTTAAGGTTCTGCTTGATCCACTTGAAGAACAGTTCGACCTGCCAGCGGGCTTTGTAGAGGGCTGCGATGTGCTCGGCCGGAGAGCTGAGATCATTGGTCACGAGCCTGAGGATTTTGCCTGTATCGATACCAACCTCGACGACACGCACCGGCTTGGCATAGGGGTTTTGCCTGCTGCCGGACAGCCGCTTTGACAGCCGCGCGATGACGTCCGAGACGATGGCCGTGTCGGGACCGACGTCCAGGCGTTTTATGATGTGGACCGGCGAATTGCTCTTCAGCCGTGTCACGAAGCGGCAGTCATGGGCATCGAGATCGGCCCAGAAAGCGAAGTCATAGTAAGCTTTATCAAACACATAGGTCGCCCCCGGCTCGATCGCGAAGGCCTTGGCGGGCGTGATGTCGTTGACCCTGTCGGTGGTGACCGCATAGCAGGTCGGCCGGTCGTTGCCGGGATCATAGACCACATGCAGCTTGACGGCTCCGCTGGGTGACCAGCTTTCGATCCGCCTGCCGGCCAGAATGCGCGTGGCATCGATCAGACGCAGCATCTCGCGAGGGCCCTTGCCCGGATCAAGCTGAGCGATCAGCATACCCAGCAATTGCTCGAACAGGGCAACCGGACGGCCGGCATTGGCATCGGCAAGGGTCGAGCGGCGCACCTTGGCCAGACCCAGATGGCTGTGCGTGCCCGGCACGGCATCAAGCGCGGCGGTTACGTCGCGCAGAGAACGAGCGCCCGACAACTGCGCAAACAGCATGGCCACCAAATGGCTCCAGGGATCAAGCCGGCGCACCCGGTGGCCGGCTTTGGTCTGTTCCACAAGATGTTTGAACCGGTGGCGGGGAATAAACTTCAAAAGCGCGCCAAAAATCGTATCCTGATACGGCATGGTCTGGGCTCCCAATTCGAGCTTCAACTCCGGTGTTTGTTGCAAAACCCAGTTGAATCCAGACCATGCGCCTTGTCCACAAAATCTAAACCGGACAACAGTGGGCTTGACCCGAGGGTCTCGTGTCCGGGCCAAGATGCTCGTGTCGAGAACGAGCATGACATTGGGACGTGTTTCCCCGACGCGATGCAGCGCGCAGCGGTGCTTCGCAGATCCGGGACCGTTCCAAACGCAGGCTTCTGTCCTTTGCGGCCCCGGGGCTCGCCGGCACTCGCCCGGGTAACGGAACAAGGACAGATTAGCCAGATCGTTTCCCGGACGCTCGCCAGGGCTGTCCGGATTCTTGCCGAAACGGTTTTGAGAATCGACTGGAATTCATTTCCCGAAACGGCTCATTTGAGATTTTTTTGGTTGCCTAAGCTGTCGATTACCGCGAATTATTCGCGGTCTCGAATGATTGACATTTCAGAGAACGCCGGTGCTGCATGGGTATTATTCGGATTATTATTTATTTCGTGGTGTTTCTCGCGGTGCCATTTGGCACATTTTATGGATATTCCTCCTTCGTACAGGCGCGAACCTGGTGTCACGTGCCCAACTACGACTCATTTTATTACGGTATTTTTGAATTTTCTCCGTACGTAGTCGCGGCTTTGGCGATTTGTCTTTTGTATTGGGCGTCGTACAAAAGCCTGAAATACAATAGAAATGCGATAATTACATCAATTACACTTCTCATATGCTATTTTTCAAGCATATCTATTTTTGCAATGATATATTATAGTTATGGAATATACCGCCCGCCGGCAAGCGGTGATGACATACAGATCGCGAGAAGCTGGTTCGACTACATGTCGTTCTCGTTTGATAAGGCGTTGCCTTTCATGGAGCCGTCGGGGCTGAAGGCCTGTGACAACGCGCTGAACGCAATCAGGATGCAGACGGCATTCGCTTACGTGTTCGGCATCACCATTGTGGGGCTCATGGCCGAAAGCGTTGTGGCAAGGATTAGAACTTGACCCGAGCCGACGGTGTCCGGGATTACGATCGGGCGAAAAAGGAAAGAAAGCTGCCTATATTTCGATCGATCCTGGGTATTTGTCTTTTGTCCATGAACCAGACGTCCTCCAGATAGACGGGTTCGCCACTCTGCAAAAATGCATCGCCGATCATCAACGGCGTGCCGTAGGCCCGTTTTTGCTCCGAGAATGACGTCGAGATTTCGCGGATCCCTTTGGAGGCGAGCGTGACCAGTTCGTCCGTGTCGAACTTCGCGTCCCCGTCATCGACCCAGAGCGCGATCTTGTCGAGTTCCTTGCCCGAAACGACACCGTCACTGTTCAGGTCGAACTTTGCCAGCTTCTCGAATCCATTTGCGTAATTTCCGTCAACTGTATTCGCAAACAGCCAGGACCCGTCGATCCGCGTACTCGGCATACCTTTTGTCAGATCGAGCAACAGACCGTCTTCTCCGGCTTTCATCCAATCGATCTCTTCCATCTCGCCGTCGGCGTCGAGGTCGAAGGTCACGAATCTGCCTAACGAAAACAGCGTGTAGACCTTCTGTCTGGATGACGTGTGGCCCGTAATATCGATCCGACCGTTTCCGTTGAGGTCAAGAGCAAGCGGAGTACCGTCGGCGACCACCTGCTTGATAGTCGTGAGATACATCAGGAATGCCAGCATCGGCACGGCAACGGTGACAATCGCGACCAGCCTGTCGATCGTCCTAAGGGACAATGAGTCTGCGGTACTATTCTTCATTGAGATCGCATTTTAAGGCATGTTTCGGAGGTGGAGCGATGCAGTGTCAGCGCAAATCTCAAAAGGCATTCGTCAAATACAGGCTCCATGGGCCAACGGACGCAGCTTCGATTCTATGATGGCGTGAATATGGACAGGAACTTGCCGATGCTGCGATCGGTATCCGGAATGTCCCGTTCATCCATGAACCAGATGTCCTCCAGATGCATGGAGTCGCCATTTGTCGTGAACGCATTGCCGATCATCAGCGCTGTTCCGTAGGCCCGTTTCTGTTCCGAGAACGAGACCGAGATCTCGCTGATGCCGTGCGAGGCGAGTGTAACGAGTTCATCCTTGTCGAATTTTGCGTCTCCATCATCGACCCAGAGCGCAATCTTGTCGAGTTCCTTGCCCGAAACGACACCGTCACCGTTCTTGTCGAATTTGGCCAGCTTCTGGAATCCGTTTTCGTAGTCTCCGTCAATCGAATTTGCGAACAGCCAGGATCCGTTGATCTTGGGACCAGGGATGCCCTTGGTCAGATCGAGCAGGAGCGCGTCCGTATTCGCCTTCATCCAGTCGATCTTTTCGGTCTCGCCGTCCGCGTCGATATCGAATTCCACGAACCTTCCGACAGAGAAAAGCGTATACACTTTTTGTCGGGATGTCGTATGACCTGAGATGTCGATCTGGCCATTGCCGTTCAGGTCGAGCGCCAGCGGGCAGCCGTCAGCAACCACCTGTTTCACGGTCGTGAGATACATCAACACCGCCAGCAGAGGGACAGCAAACGTCACTGTCGCGACGAGACGGTCAATCGCCCTTAAAGAGGATCTTTCATCATTGTCGGTTGGCATGATTCTACCAATTTAACATAGGCGCACGGTCATACAAACGGCACCGGTGCGTGAATGCTTCGGCCGCGGCAGTTTTCCGGGCCAAGGCGAGGTTGAAAGAATCGTGATCGAAGAGTCGCCTAAGTAACCCGTCCAAGGAATTGAGAGTGAGTCCGATGCAAGAAAATCAGGCAGACAGAGCAAAGACGTTCCACGCACTGCATCGCAAGGGCGATCCGGTGATCCTGTTCAACGCCTGGGACCCCGGCAGCGCCAAGGCCGTGGCGGATGCCGGCGCCAAGGCGGTTGCGACCGGGAGCTGGCCGGTTGCCGCGGCTCACGGTTTCGCTGACGGAGAGCAGATTCCGCGCGAGCTTGCCATGGATAACCTGCGCCGCATCGTCGGCGCGGTCGACGTTCCGGTGACCGCCGATCTGGAAAGCGGCTACGGCACCGATCCCGCCGTGGTGGCCGAGACCGTCACTATGGCCTGCGAAGCCGGCGCGGTCGGGTTCAATTTCGAGGATCAGATTGTCGGCGGGTCAGGCCTGCACGACATCGCGACCCAGACCGACCGGATTGCCGCTGCCCGCCGGGCAGCCGACGCCGTGGTCCCGTCGGTCTATATCAACGCGCGGACGGATATCTTCCTGAAGGCCAAACCGGATACCCACGATCAGGCGATGGTGGACGAGGCGATCGAGCGGGCGAAGGCCTTCGAGCAGGCCGGCGGCGACGGTTTTTTTGCGCCAGGTCTGGCGGATGAGGGCTTCATCGGCGCGCTTTGCGAGGCATCGCCATTGCCCGTGAACATCATCGCGCTGCCGCACGTGCCCGACACCGCGACGCTCGCCGGCCTCGGTGTTGCGCGCATCAGCTACGGGCCGGTTCCCTACCGGTACATGGTGGCGTGGCTTGAGGAGCAGGCGAAACAGGCTCTGAACTGGTCCTAAAGCAGCTCCGGCAGCGGCTTCAGGGTCACGCCGGCGGCTTCAAGGCCCTGCTTCACCGAGGCTCCAAGGGCCACCGCCGTCGGCTCGTCGCCGTGGATGCACACGGTGTCCACCTTGCGGCTGATCACGGATCCCTGCCGGGTCACGATCTCGCCTTCGGTGATCATGCGCAGAACCTGGTCGAGCGCGACCTGCGGGTCCTTGTAGACCGAGCCTTCGATTTTGCGGGGCGTAAGGTTGCCGTCGGCCTCGTACTGGCGGTCGGCGAATCCTTCGCGGGCGATCCTTAGCCCGAGCCTTTCGGCGGCCTTCTCCATCTCCGAACCGGACAGTGCGACGTAGATCAGCGTGTCATCGACGGTCTTGATAGCCCTGCCGATGGCCATGGCCAGGGCCTCGTCTTCGGCCGCCATGTTGTTCAGTGCACCGTGCGGCTTGACGTGGGTGACCGCCTTGCCCGCGTAGTTGGCGATGCCCTGCAACGCGCCGATCTGGTAGGCGACCGCGTATTCCAGGTCGTCGGGTTTCATGTCGATGCGCCGCCGTCCGAACCCCCACAGATCGTTGAAACCCGGATGGGCGCCGATGCTGATGCCGCGTTCGCCGGCGTCGGTCACAAGTCGGCGCATGGTGCCCGGGTCGCCGGCATGAAACCCGCATGCGACATTGACCGAAGTGACGATGTCCAGGAGGGCCGTGTCGTCCCCGATATCGTAAGCGCCCCAGCCTTCGCCGATATCGGCATTGAGATTGGTCTCGACCGTCATGTCCGAACCGTTTTCCTGTTGTGATCCGCTTTGGAATGGCAGTTCGCAACAGGCCATATTATCGCCGAAGCGGCAAGCCCCAACGCGGGCATTGAAATGGTCCCGCGCCATGCGGTATTGACGGACAACAACTCTGATTCCGCTGTCCGGCTAGAACACACGCATCTTGAGCGACGATTCAGTCATTGAGCCCAGGCTCCTGCCTTACGGGGACTGCGCCTTTCTGGTGGAGTTCGGCGATCGTATTGACCGCGCCGTCAGCGAACGCATTCTCAGCCTGAACGAGCAGTTGCTCGGTGCCGACCTTCCCGGTCTGACCGAGACGCTGCCCGCGTTCCGCTCGCTGCTCGTGCGCTACGATCCGCTCAGGACAGGGTTCGCCGAACTCGCCGAAAGAGTCAGGGGGATCCTGGTCTCTGGTGATGTCGTCGCGCGGCCTTCGCGGCTCTGGGAGATCCCGGTCTGTTACGACGAGGACTTTGCACCCGATCTCGCCGAGGTGGCAGAAACGGTCGGCTTGACCCCGGCGAAGGTGATCGACCTTCACATCGATGTTCTCTACCACGTCTACATGATCGGCTTCGTCGCGGGATACCCGTACCTCGGAGACCTGCCCGAAGCCCTTTCGCTGCCGCGCCGGACAGATCCGAGGGTGCGCGTGCCGCCGGGCTCGATCGCGATCGCGCTGACCATGGCCGCCATCTACCCGGTCGTGTCGCCCGGCGGCTGGCATCTGATCGGCCAGACACCCATCCGCATATTCGATCCGGCTCTGGAAAACCCCGCGCTGTTCTCGCCGGGCGACAAGATCCGGTTCATGCCCGTCGATCGGGAAGAGGCGCGCCGCCTGTACGACGCGGTGCGTCACGACGGCTACCAGGTCGAGCCGAAGCAGGTGACAGCATGAGCGCCTCGATCGAGATGATCTCCGCGGGAGCCTTCACCACGGTCCAGGACCTGGGGCGCACCGGGTATCTTGATATCGGCGTGCCGCCGTCGGGCGCGCTCGATCCGGTTGCGCTCCGGCTGGCCAACCGCCTGGTCGGCAACGAACAGGGAGCGGCGGCCCTCGAGGTGCTTTTTGCCGGTCCGGAGATCGCGGTCCATGCCGAGTCGGTGCGCGTCGCCCTTGTCGGTGCGGGCAGCGGGATCGAAGTGCTGCATCCGGAACCCGCGCAGGTGCCGGCCGGGCAGTCCGTGACATTGTCCCGGGGCGCGCGCTTTCGGGTCATGCCGTTGCGCACGGCAGCCTGCGCCTGCCTCGCCTTTTCCGGCAGCTTCGATCTCGAACCCTGCATGGGCAGCCTTTCGACCTACACGCGTGGCGGCTTCGGCGGTCTTGAGGGCAGGGTTCTGGAGGCCGGCGATCATATCGCGCTGAAACGCCCGGAGGCGCCGGACGGAGCGGAGCTTCGCCTCGCCGGCACGTTCGGCGCTGCAGCGCATTCACCGGTTCCCATCCGGGTTGTCATGGGACCGCATGAGGATCATTTCGCCGGCGACGTGATTGAGGCTTTTCTGACGGCTGAATTCACGGTGTCGCAAAGCTCGGACCGCATGGGCGCGCGCCTCGACGGAACCTTGGTCGAGCCGCAGGAATACATCAACTTCATCTCCGACGGCATCACCGCCGGTGCGATCCAGGTGCCGGGCTCGGGGCAGCCGATCATCCTGCTCGCCGATCATCAGACCAGCGGCGGATATCCGAGAATTGCCACAGTAATTTCCGCCGATCTGCCACTTCTCGGTCGGCAACGCCCGGGCAGCGTCCTGACGTTCCACAAAGTGGACGTCGCCGATGCTGAGGCCGCGCGGCGCGAGCACGAGCGGAATATCGCGCTGCAGATGCAGAGAATAGGGCCTGTTACGGCGGCGCCTGAGGTCGATCTGGACAGCCTTTATTCAGGCAACCTGATCAGCGGTGTGATCGACGGCGCCACAGACGCCTGACGGATTCGCTCCCGCTCGTTGTCCGACCGCTTGCCGGTGGAATGTGGCCCAGGGGTCGCAAACGAGACATCAAGCGCCGCCTGTAAGACGGCGTCGCCGCGTTTCCGAAAACTACCTTCTGGTTCAGATGCTGCAGGGGGACTTGCCAAGAAATCTGATCGCCGGGTGAACCGGGACACGAACCTGTCTGGAGCGGGAGGGAAAAGCCATGACAGATACAGCAGAGGTGCCGGGGACAGACGCACCTCATCCCGTCGAGACCGATTATTCAATCGGTCGCGACAACGTCACGCCCTTTGGACTTGATATTCACAACCCGGTTTTCGTCATTTCCGGGCTTTCCATCATTGCGTTTGTTCTTGTTACCCTGATGTTTCAGGAAGGCGCGACCGCCTTTTTCGGCTGGCTGAGGCCGTTTCTGACATCGACATTCGACTGGTTCTTCCTGGCTTCGGCCAACATATTTGTCCTGTTTTGCATCATGCTGATGGTGACGCCACTCGGCAGGGTGCGGTTGGGCGGCGCGGATGCCAAGCCTGACTACAGCTACATGGGCTGGTTCGCGATGCTCTTTGCCGCCGGCATGGGCATCGGACTGATGTTCTTCGGCGTTTCCGAACCCATGTCGCACTTCGCCTCGTCCATGGGCGGTACGGCGGCGGAAAACGGTGCGCGCACCGACTGGGCGCCGCTCGGCGCGGCGGCAGGCGACGCGGTCGCCGCCCGCAACCTGGGCATGGCCGCCACGATCTTCCACTGGGCACTTCATCCGTGGGCGATCTACGCGGTGATCGCGCTTGCTCTGGCTTTCTTCACCTACAACCGCGGTTTGCCGCTGACATTGCGGTCGGCGTTCTATCCGCTACTTGGCGAACGGGTGTGGGGATGGTGGGGCCACATCATCGATACGCTGGCAGTGTTCGCGACCCTGTTCGGGCTCGCCACGTCGCTCGGCTTCGGCACCGAGCAGGCGCTCGCCGGACTGAACTATCTGTTCGGCTGGGGCACCGGCAATGTCGCCCGTGTCGTCTTGATCGGAGCGGTTACCGCGGCGGCGCTTGTCTCCGTCGTTCGCGGCCTGGACGGTGGCGTCAAGGTGCTTTCCGAGATCAATATCGCGATGGCGGCGCTGTTGCTGATCTTCGTTATCGCGGTCGGCCCGACGACGGAAATTTTCCAGACAATCGTCAACGGCGGCATCGCCTATGCCAAGGAACTTGTGCCGCTGTCGATGCCGTTCGGGCGCGAGGACGTCAACTTCTCACAAGGGTGGACGGCATTCTACTGGGCCTGGTGGATCTCCTGGTCGCCGTTTGTCGGCATGTTCATCGCCCGGGTTTCCCGCGGCCGGACAGTGCGCGAGTTCGTCTTCTGCGTCATAGTCATCCCGACGCTGGTTTGCGTCGCCTGGATGGGTGCGTTCGGCGGCACGGCGATTACGCAGGTGATTGCGGACGCAGCGGCTCCGGTCAAGGACGCATCGCTCGAACTCAAGCTGTTCGAGATGCTCAAGCCTCTTCCGCTGGCGTCGATCACGTCGTTCATCGGCATCGTTCTCGTGCTGGTATTCTTCATCACATCGTCGGATTCCGGGTCGCTGGTCATCGATACGATCACAGCCGGCGGCAAGACGAACGCGCCGGTATCCCAGCGCATCTTCTGGTGCACGTTTGAAGGTCTGGTGGCCGCGACGCTGCTGCTTGTGGGTGGTGCCGGAGCATTGACGGCGCTGCAGGCGATGGCGGTGTCGACCGGATTCCCGTTCACAATCGTCATGTTGGCGATGTGCGTCAGTCTGTATATCGGATTGCGGCAGACCCTCAAGGAAGGCTGATCGGTCTTTCTCCGAACACTGCTTCTCCTCCGCGCCGGCGTCGGTGCGGAGGAAACAATGCCCGCTCCGGCGTGTGCCGGGGTATACAACCAGCGAAAATCTCGTGCCTGCCGCGCCCCGTGCAATTGACAGCCGGGGCCGCCGCGTTATGGTTGAGCGCATACCTCTTCACCGCGAATTGACGACCGGGGCAACGATGGTGAACACATCGTTCGTCGCGTCTGGCCTATCTTTCCGTCCGCGAAGCGCAGACCCTTGAGCAAGGAATCCGAACCATGAAGTACACGTCCCTGGGACGCACCGGCGTGCAGGTCTCCGAACTTTGTTTTGGCACCATGTCGTTCGGCGGCGATGCCGATGAGCAGGAGTCCGCGCGTATGTTCGGCGCCTGCCGGGATCTCGGCATCAATTTCTTCGACTGTGCCGACATCTATTCCAGGGGCACGGCCGAGACCATCCTCGGCAAGCTCATGAAGGACAGCCGCGACGAACTGGTGATTACCTCCAAGGCCTTCAACCAGATGCGGGACGACATCAATTCGGCCGGTGGCAACAGGCGCCATATCATGCGCGCGGTGGAGGCCAGCCTGCAGCGTCTCGGCACCGATCGTCTCGACGTCTATTTCATGCACCGGTGGGATCCGGTGGTGCCGCTGGAGGAAACCCTGCGCGCTCTTGAGCAGCTTGTCGCCGACGGCAAAGTTCTCTATCTCGGCGCCAGCAACTACGCAGCCTGGCAGGTTGCCAAGGGTCTTGGCATTTCCGCGAAGAACGGCTGGCCGCGTTTCGACGTGATTCAGCCCATGTATTCCTTGGTGAAGCGACAGGTCGAAAGCGAGATTCTGCCGCTGGCCCATGAGGAGAATATTGGCGTCATCAGCTATTCGCCCCTCGGCGGCGGACTCCTGACCGGCAAGTATTCGGCTGAAAACCGGCCCGAAGCAGGCAGACTCGTTGCCAACAAGGAGTACTCCGTGCGCTACGGCGAAGCCTGGGTCTACGAGGTTGCCGAGGCCTTTACCGCGTTCGCGCAGGAGCGTGGCGTCCACCCGGTGTCTCTCGCGGTCGCCTGGGTCGGCGCGCATCCGGACATCACATGTCCGATCATCGGCGGTCGCAGCCTCGAGCAGCTTGAACCGTCGCTCAAGTCAATTGACGTCGAGATGACCGATGCTTTGCGGGCCGAAATCTCGGCTCTCTCGCGCACGCCGCCACCGGCCACGGACCGGCTCGAGGAACAGTAAAGGCCCATGAGTCCAACGCCGGACGACGTCGCGGCCACGATCTTGCTGATAGCGGGCTTCGGCGACGGCGCCGAGATGTACTCGGGTCTCCTTGATACCGAGCTTGCATCCCGTTACCGGCTCGTGCCGCTCGACCTGCCGGGCTTCGCCGGAACGCCCCCACTGGTGGGCGAAACCACACTGGCGGCTCTCGCCGGTTATGTCGACGAGGTGGCGTGGCGGGAAGGAGCGACCGTCGTCGTTGCCCATTCGGTCGCATCGATCATCGCTTCGCTTGCTGCGGCGCGCGACGGTAATCCTGTCAGCACGATTGTCTCGCTTGAGGGCAACCTGACCGCTGAAGACGCGTATTTCTCCGGGTCGGCCGCCGATTATCCCGATCCCGCCGCGTTCCGCGAAGCATTCCTGAAGCGCCTGGACGACATGGCGGCGTCGCAGCCGATCATCGGCCGCTACCGAGATATTGTCTGCAAGGCCGACCCACAAGCTCTATGGGAACTCGGGTGCGACGCGCGCAGGTTCTCGGAAGAATATGTTCCGGGGGATGTCCTGAGAGCGTCCGCCGAGGTCGTCTACCTCTACAACCCGGACAATTGCCCGGAATCCTCGCTTGAATGGCTGAGCCGAAGCGATGTCAAAGGCATCCGGCTCGACGGCGCATCGCACTGGCCGAGCGTCGACCGCCCGGATCTTGTCTCCGCAAAGATTATCGAAGCGCTGCAAGGCTCGTAACACCGGCATTGCGGTGCCTGCTCACCGCGTTCAGCTGACCTCCAGCTGTCCGCGCATGACATGGGCGCAGCGCCCGGTGATCCTGACCTGCTCGACCGAGCCGCCCGACTTGCGGATATTGAGCTCGATCAGGCTTGGCCGGCCCATCTCCACGCCCTGCTCGATCCGGATCGCGATATCGCCGTCGGACCGCTCGTCCAGGCTGGCAAGAAACGCGCCGAGCGCAGCTGACGCGCTGCCGGTGGCCGGGTCTTCATAGGTGCCGCCCAGCGGGGCGAACATGCGGGTACGCAGGCGTTCAACCCCATCAACTCTTGCATAACAGAATAAGGACAGACGCCCGGACGGGTCCGCAGTGCCCCCGGCGACCGCCGACTCGAAAGCAGCCACGTCAGGCTTGGCACGGGACAGCGCGTCCATGGTCACCTCGGCGACAAAGAACGGCAGACCGACCGACGCCATGACCGGCCGATGATTGTCGAGCACGATGTCGGGCTCCGGAGAGCCCGACGCACTGCGCGATGATGTCCGGGGCGACCTCGGGTCCAACCTCCAGAGGTCCGGGGGCTGTGATCGTCGCGCCGCTGACGGCCCCGCCATCGTCCAGCAGAACAACGTCGACCGGTCCGGCCTTCTCATCGAAGCGCATGGCCGGCGTTGGCACGCTGCCGAAGATGTTGTCCTGCCGGCCAAGGACGTAGGCCGTGCCCACATTCGGGTGGCCGGCGAACGGAACCTCACGCGTTCTGGTGAAAATCCGGACCGTGGCGGTGAAGGACGGATCGGGCGGCGGCAGCACGAAGGTGGTTTCGGAAAAGTTGAACTCCGTCGCGATCTGCTGCATCTGCGTGCCGCTCAATCCTCTGGCATCAGTGATGACGGCGAGCTGGTTGCCGCCGAACTGGGCGGTCGTGAAAACATCGACGACGACATAGGGGTAGGTGAGGGGCTGTCCGGACATGATTTGAGCCTGTTTTGGGAACTGGGGAGACGTGTTCGGCGGGGATTTGGACAGGAATTCCCTCGCAAGTCCAGCGGTGTTCGCCCGCTTGGAGTGAGAGTGGAATGCACATCGACTCCGCGCCCGGTTTGCCTATACTCCGGCACCTTGAGCCCTTGCAGATCCGGGAAAGGCCGCACCGATGCCCCTCGTATGAACTGCTGACTGCGTTTTTCATCGCCACCGTCCTCTTCGCATACATGCCGGGGCCGGCGATGCTCTACACGGCCGCGCAGACCATAGCGCGCGGCAGGCGTGCCGGGTTCATGGCGGCGTTCGGCATCCATGTCGGCGGGTATGTTCATGTCGGCGCGGCCGCACTGGGGCTTTCGGCCCTTTTCCACGCGGTGCCGACGCTCTACGCGGCGCTGAAGTTCGCCGGTGCTGCCTATCTGGTCTGGCTCGGCGTCCAGGCATTCCGTCGTGCGGGCGACGGCCGGCCTGCGGCGCTTGCCGTGCCGGAGAAATCTGCCACACGCGCGTTTTTTGAAAGCATCGTCGTTGAGATCCTGAACCCGAAGGCGGCCGTGTTCTTCATTGCCTTCCTGCCGCAGTTCGTCGACGCCGGCGCAGGCCTGCCGATCTGGGCCCAGTTCCTGATCCTCGGCACCATCGTCAACATCACCTTCTCGTCGGCCGACGTACTGTGCGTCGGCATGGCGGGATCGGTGGTCGAGCGCTTGCGCAAGTCGAGCCGCGCAAGCCGTCTGGCCCAGCGCCTCGGCGGCGGCCTGTTGATCGGCCTCGGCGCCCATCTTGCGCTGCAGAAATGATCGCGCGGCAATCCCGCGCTCAATAGAACCGGATATCGCTCAGGGCCAGGTCGGCCTCGAACGCCTTGCCGATCGCGACCAGGCCGATCCGTCTGAGTTTGGTCAGGTCCAGCGGTGCCTCGGTCCTGTAGGCGGTGAATCCGTCAAAGGGCAGCCTGATTGTCTGCCACGGCGCCGACGTCTCGAATGTCGACCGGTAGGATTGCCACGGCCGGTCGAGATCGTCGGTGCGCAGATGCAGGCCGTAAGTCTCGCCGTTGCCTTGCACGGTGATCTCGATCCCGCTGAACCGGCTTGCGTCGACACCCGTGCCGTCCCGCGCGAGGTTGAGCGCCACCTGGATGAAGCCGCCGTTGTTTTCAAGGCTGACCGTTCCGGACAGACGAAGCGCCGCGCGTCCGCCGACGCTGGCTCGCTCGATCGTGCCTGACGAGACGCCTCCCATCACGGTGTCGGCGAAGAACCGCCAGGACGTTCCCGACGCCGCCTCGGGGTGCGGGCGGGAAAGATCGTCGATCAGTTGCGATACGTCTTGCATGGCAAATCCCGGCGCGGTGGGCGCGAACACGGCAACTGAGGAAACGCCTGCGAGAAACATGCGTCGCGAGAGCGTCTGGTCATCACGCGAGTGTGTCATGTCCATTCTACGGCAAACAGGCCCGTTCCGGATCTGCCGGTGGATGCAAAGAGTGAACGCCAGGACCGCGCGTTCTTTCTTGCGAACAAATGTTCTTTCGACTCCCGGCCGCCATGCAGGCTACCCTGTCTTCAATAACTATAATTGATCGTAAAATTGCCAACGGGAGGAAGAAACATGTCTTCAGACAATGGAAAATCTTGCTGCGGCCCCGGATATGCATCGCCTCAGGAAGCCATGCAGGCGGAGCGCGAGAAACTGCTCTACACTGTGGCGCTCTACACCGGCACGGGCATCGAGCAGCCGGATTACCTGGCCACCGTCGACGTGGATCCGGAGAGCGACACCTATTCCCAGGTGGTGGCACGGACGGAGATGCCGCAGCTTGGCGACGAACTGCACCATTCCGGCTGGAACGCCTGTTCGTCATGCCATGATGATGAGACCAAGGAGCGCCGGTTCCTGCTGATGCCGGGCGTGCGCACGTCCAACATCAACGTCATCGATACGTCTGATGCCCGCAATCCCAAGCTGCACAAGGTGGTGTCCGGCGACGATATCAAGGCCCAGACCAACCTGTCCGGCCCGCACACCGTGCACTGTCTGGGTGCCGACATCATCATTTCCATGCTGGGTGATGCCGACGGCAACGCGCCCGGCGGCTTCCTGCATCTCAACGAGGACTTCGAGATCGTCGGGCGCTGGGAGAACGACATCTCCGGCATGAACTACAACTACGACTTCTGGTATCAGCCGCGCCACAACATGATGGTGTCGTCGGAATGGGCTGCGCCCAACACGTTCATGCCCGGCTTTGACCTTGAGGACGTCGCCAAGGGCAAGTACGGCCACTCGATCCATTTCTGGGACTTCGAGAACAAGAAGATCGAGAAGTCCGTGGATCTTGGCGAAGAGGGGATGATCCCGCTTGAGGTGCGGTTCCATCACAACCCGGATTCGAGCCACGGTTTCGTTGCAGCGACCCTGTCATCGAACGTGTTCCACTGGCACAAGAACGGGGCCGGCATCGAGGTCGAGAAGGTCATCGATATCCCGACCATCGACGTCGAGGGCTTCCCGGTGCCGATGCCGTCGCTGATCACGGACATACTCATTTCGATGGACGACAAGTACCTCTACTTCTCGAACTGGCTGCACGGCGACCTGCGCCAGTACGACATCTCCGATCCGTCCAACCCGAAGATGACGGGCCAGGTCTGGATCGGCGGTCTGCTCGGCAAGGCGCCCGAGGTCAACGGCGTGACCGTTCACGGCGCACCGCAGATGATTCAGCTTTCGCTGGACGGCAAGCGGCTCTACGTGACCACGTCGCTGTTCTCGACTTGGGACAACCAGTTCTACCCGTCGATGATGGATGGCGGCGCCCAAATGTTCATGATCGACTGCGATACGGACAATGGCGGCATGACCATCAACCCGGACTTCGTCGTCGACTTCAAGGACGAGCCGAACGGCCCGGCGCGCTGCCACGAGATGCGCTATCCGGGCGGCGACGTAACGTCCGACATCTGGCTCTAGGCATGACCCGGGAGGAGCCCGTATGCGGCACCTCCCGGTTCCCGGCGCCATGAAGACCCACAAGGTGACGCTGCTCAACAGGGGCGGCCGCGTGCTGGATGTGCGCGAGGACGAGGCCATCCTCGATGTCTGCGAGGCGAACGGCATCGTCCTGCCGGTCGCCTGCCGCTACGGCGGCTGCATCACGTGCGCGGCCAGGCTCGTTTCGGGCAGGGTCGTCCAGCCCAGGGGGACGGCGCTCAACAAACGCCAGTCGCAGGCGGGGTTCGTCTTGCTTTGTGTAGCGCGGCCGCGCTCTGACTGCGAGATCGAGGCCGGCGTCGAAAGCCACGGCGGACTCTACGTCAATCCGTTCGCCGTGAAGCCGAAGGATTAGGCCGTCATTATTCTGACAGTGGCCGGCTGGATCCTGCCGCGATCAGACCGTTTGGCTCTAAACTGCTGCCGTTGCCTCGATTTCGACGCAGAGACCCGGTTTGGCGAGGGTGGCGACAACCAGCGTTGTGACCGCGGGCGGTTCGTCCGAGCCCCATTTCTCCTGGCGGATCGCCGACAGCGCGGGCAGGTCCTTTTCATCGGTGAGGTAATAGGTCACGCGCAGGATGTTTGCCGTTGTCATGTCCGCATCTGCCAGCAGCGCTTCAATATTGTCCATGGACTGCCGGCACTGCGCGTCGAAGGTCTCGTGCATCGTGCCGTCCGGGGCAATCCCGATCTGTCCCGAGAGGAGCAGAAGGCGCCCGGGCGCTGAGATCTCTACGCCGTGTGAATAGATGTTCCGGAACTCCGGCGGGACGTCCCGGACCGTGTCTGGTGCAAATCTTCTCATGCTTCCCGTTTCCGATGGTCAGTTTCGCCATCAGAAAATCCGGGAACGGCCGCCGTTACCAATCGAAAACCGGGAGGCGACATAAGGCCCGTCTATGCCGTTGATTCCGGTCGATCGATCAACTGAATTGATGATGAGATCAGGTCCTGGCGCTTGCCCGGAAGCTTCCGACCCATTGATCCTTGCGCGATCGACGGGGCAGGACGCCCCGTCGCAGACATTTGTCTTTTCGCCGGGTTGGGGCGGGGGCCATAATCCTGCACCAGCTCGCCAATTCGGCCGCACCATCGCAAGGACAATGATCGTGACGGATCTTGACGACGTTCCGCTTATCCCTAGGCGTCTGCTGTTGGAGAATCCGAGCCGATTGGACCCGGAACTGTCTCCGGACGGGACCCGGCTTGCCTGGCTGGCCCCGGTCGACGGCGTCATGAATGTCTGGGTGGCGCCTGCCGATGCACTCGATCAGGCCCGGCCCGTCACGAGGCGGTCCGGCCGGCCGGTCGCATGGCAGGAGTGGAGCGCGGACGGCCATTACATTCTGTTCTTTCAGGATGAGACAGGCGACGAAAACTATCACGTCTTTGCTGCGGATCCGGACACTGGAGACGTTCGCGATTTGACGCCGTTTCAGGGCAGTACTGCGCGCGTCGTCCTGAATTCCCCCGACCGGCCCGGCCGTTTGGTCGTGGAGACGAACGACCGGGATGCGCAATGGTTCGATTCATGGGACATCGATCTTTCAACCGGAGAACGAACGCTCGTCTTCGAAAACACCGAGCGGATCGGCTGGAAAGTATTCGACTGGCAGGGCCGTATGCGTTTGGCCAGGCGCAGTCTCGGCAAGAGCGGAGGCGAAGAAATTCTGCGTGTCGTCGACGGGGATCTGGAGCCGTGGGTGACCGTCCTGGGCGAGGACGTTCTCCTGACGGGCTTCCATGTGTTCAATCGTGACGGGTCGCGCCTTTCAAGGATTTCATCCGTCGGCCGCAACACGGCCGCCCTGATCAGTATGGATGTCGGAACGGGAGTCGAGACCGTCCTCGTGGAGCACGACAAGGCGGATGTGATGCGGGTGCTTTACGATCCGGTTTCCTTCGAACCGGTGGCGGCGGCCGTCGACCCGGGACGCCGTGAATGGATCGCTCTCGATCGGGCCACCGGGGAATCGCTCGCGCATCTGGCGGCCGCCGTGCCGGAGGCCGACTTCGACATCATTAGCATGAGCGAGGATAATGAGCGCTGGATCGCCGCCGCCTGGTCGCCGCGCATGGCCGCCACCTA